>JBKBMC010000062.1:0-13657 GCA_046296075.1 Erythrobacter sp.
CCAGATGTATGGCGACGTCGTGCTCGGGATCGATCATGGTCTGTTCGAGGAATCTCTCGAAATCGCCAAGGAAGACAAGGGTTTCTACGCCGATACCGAGATGTCTTCGGAAGATTGGCAGGCGTTGGTCAAGGAATACAAGGGTATCGTCGAGGAAGAACTCGGACGCCCCTTCCCGCAGGATGTCCATGAACAGCTGTGGGGTGCAATCCGCGCGGTGTTCGATAGCTGGGATTCCGATCGCGCCAAGGTCTATCGCCGGTTGAATGACATTCCCGGCGACTGGGGCACCGCTGTCAACGTGCAGGCGATGGTCTTCGGCAATATGGGCGACACCAGCGCCACCGGCGTCGCCTTCACTCGCGATCCGGCCACGGGTGAGCGTGCCTATTTCGGCGAATATCTGATCAACGCGCAGGGCGAGGATGTGGTCGCGGGGATCCGCACACCGCAATATCTGACCAAGGCTGCGCGCGAAGCGGCGGGAGCCAAGCCGCTGTCGATGGAAGAGGCTATGCCCGCAGCCTATGGCGAGCTGGCGCGTGTGTTCGACCTGCTGGAACTGCACTACAAGGACATGCAGGACATTGAATTCACTGTAGAACGCGGCAAGCTGTGGATGTTGCAGACCCGTTCGGGCAAGCGCACTGCCAAGGCCGCGCTCAAGATGGCGGTCGACATGGTGGGCGAAGGCCTGATTGATCAGCGCGAGGCGGTGCGGCGGGTTGATCCGATGGCGCTGGATCAATTGCTTCACCCGACGCTTGATCCCGATGCGCCGCGCAATGTGCTGACCACGGGCCTGCCTGCCTCGCCGGGCGCCGCAGCGGGCAAGATCGCGCTCGATGCCGATACCGCGGAAAGCTGGGCAGGGCGCGGCGAGAAAGTCATCCTTGTGCGCGTGGAAACCTCGCCAGAGGATATTCACGGGATGCATGCCGCCCAAGGTATTCTGACTGCACGCGGCGGGATGACCAGCCACGCGGCCGTCGTAGCGCGCGGCATGGGCCGGCCCTGCGTGTCGGGTGCGAGCGGCGTGTCGATTGATCGCGCCACACGCACGCTCCGGATCGGCTCAACCGAGCTGAAGGAAGGCGATGCCATCACGCTTGATGGCGCGAGCGGGCAGGTGATGCTCGGCATTGTGCCGACGGTGGAGCCTGAACTCGCGGGTGATTTCGCCACGCTGATGGTATGGGCCGATGGTCTGCGCCGTATGGGCGTGCGCACCAACGCGGAAACGCCTGATGATTGCCGTATGGCGCGGCAATTCGGCGCGGAAGGCATCGGGTTGTGCCGCACCGAGCACATGTTTTTTGAAGCGAGCCGGATCAGCGCGGTGCGCCAGATGATCCTCGCCGATAACGAGGCGGGACGGCGCAAGGCGCTGGCGCTGCTGCTGCCTGAACAGCGCGCCGATTTCACCGCGATTTTCGAGGTGATGGCGGGCCTGCCATGCACGATCCGTCTGCTCGATCCGCCGCTCCACGAATTCCTGCCCCATGCGGACGAGGAATTCGCCGAGCTCGCCGATGCGACGGGGCTGGGGATCGATCATCTCAAGCGGCGCGCGGGCGAGCTGCACGAATTCAACCCGATGCTCGGCCATCGCGGCTGCCGTCTGGGGATCACTTACCCCGAGATCTACGAGATGCAGGCGCGTGCGATCTTCGAGGCTGTGTGTGCGGTCAAGAAAGCGAGCGGCGAGGCACCGCTGCCCGAAATCATGATCCCGTTGGTGGCGACGAAGCGCGAGTTGGCGATCCTCAAGGCGCTGGTCGATCGCGTGGCCGAGGAAGTTTTTGCCGAACAGGGCACCCGCGTCGATTACCTCGTCGGCACGATGATCGAACTGCCGCGCGCCGCGCTGATGGCGGGCGAGATCGCCGAGGAAGGGGCGTTTTTCTCGTTCGGCACCAATGATCTCACGCAGACAACCCTGGGCGTCTCGCGCGATGATGCGGGGCGTTTCCTCGCGCCCTATGTCGACAAGGGCATCTTCCCGCGTGATCCTTTCGTCAGCATTGACATTGAGGGTGTCGGCCAGCTGGTCGAACTTGCGGCGGAGCGGGGCAGGGCGACTCGTCCCGGCATCAAGCTCGGCATTTGCGGGGAACATGGCGGCGATCCGGCCAGCATCGCGTTCTGCGAGAAAGTCGGGCTCGATTATGTCAGCGCCTCGCCATATCGCGTCCCGATTGCGCGCCTTGCAGCAGCGCAGGCGGCGCTTCAGAAGGCCTAGGTTCCGGCGAGAGATCTGCGTCCGGTGAGGGTGACGATCTCGAAGGTTTCGGCGGTTTTGCCTGAATCATCCGCGCGCGCGGCGAAGGCGGCTTGAGCGCGTGCGCGGGCAGCCTTGCCTAGCGGCGCTGCGGCATCGGCGAGAGCGCAGCCGAGACCCTGATCGCGCAGGTCATTGATCAGTGTTCCCAGCGCGCCATAGCGAACGGTCAGCGTGTGGGTATCCACCACCGGATCTTTCCATCCGGCACGCTGGAGCAATTGCGGTGCAGCTCGTGGATCGACAAGCGGATGCATCCGCGCCGCCGGGCGCTCGGGCTCGGCAGCCAGCATCGCGGCGCGCAAGGCGGGCAGGCTCGCTCCGCCGACGAAGCTCGCAATCGCCAGCCCGCCGGGGGCGAGCGCATTGCGGATATGAATGAGCGCGCCGGGCAGGTCATTGACCGCATCAATCAGGCCGATCACCGCGATAAAATCGAGGCTCGAGGTTGGCCAAGGCGCTTCAAGGTCGATGTCCCGGGCATCCGCAACTTGCGTGCCCTGTGCCTGCAAGGCAGCGCCGAGCGGGCCGGTGATATCTCCCAGCACCAGCGCCCGAGCGGGCTGGTGGCGGAGAAAGGCAAGCCGTTCGAGCATGTCCTCGGCGATGTCGTCAAGGACGAAGCGCGCCGCTGCCGTTCGGCCCGACTTCTGGCGCGCGCGTGCGCGCTGCACCCGTTGCGCACGGCGCTTCGGCGCAAAAATTGTCGGGATCCTGAATTCTTCCATGTCGATGCTCCTGCCGCGCTTGCCAGCCGGGTGCAAGCCGTGAGACATAGTCGTGATGAACTTCGGGTCGCACCTTGCCGAAGGGCTGAAGCCGCTGGTGGATCTCGTCTATCCGCCACGCTGTCCGCTATGCGGCGCTGCGCTTGCCCGGCAGGGCGGGCTCTGCGGCGATTGCTGGGGCACGCTGGCTTTTCCCGAGGACCCTGCCGAGAGACCGGGCCACATCCCGGTGGCCGCAGCGACGCTTTACAATGACACCTCGCGCCAGTTGGTGCTTAATCTCAAGCATGGCCGCAAGATTGCGTTGGCCGGGCTGATGGGGCGGCTGATGGCTGCGCGCCTTAAGGATCCGAGGCCTGGTAAACCGCCGCCGCTGCTGATCCCGGTTCCGCTGCATCGCTGGCGCCTGTGGCACCGCGGTTTCAATCAGGCCGCGCTGCTCGCGCGCGAGCTTGCAAGGCGCGGCAAAGGCGATCTGCTGGTGGATGGACTGGTGCGCAAGCGGCGCACGCCGAGCCTTGGCGGGCTGGGGCGGGGTGCGCGCGAAAAGGCGCTGTCCGGTGCCATTGGCGTGTCGTCGTCGCGTGCGCGGATGGTCGCCGGCCGCAGGGTGATTCTGGTCGATGATGTTCTGACGAGCGGTGCAACCACGCAGGCTTGCGTCACAGCCTTGCTGGCCGGTGGTGCGCGAAGTGTTGAGATCGCCTGTTTCGCCCGCGTTGCGGTGGGGTCCGATTCCGTCACTCCGGAATCACAACGCCCGAGGCCATGAAGACCTCGGGCGCCACGTGACGAAGTGGTGAGGATCCGCTCTTGCGAGCCAAGGTTGCCACCCCCTAAATGGACAACCGGGATCCAATCCCTCAACGTTCAGTCGCTCGCACTGGCACCCCGCTGCCAGTCTGCGGTGCAACCGCCCCCTGAACTCTTCTGCATGTCGCAAGCCAGGCTCGCGACGAAAAATTCCGGTGGTGAACCTCGGAAGGCTCGGGTTGTTTCTTCCACCGCTGCGCCGCTTCCGGAAGGTGAATTTTCATTCAGGAAGAATTTTTCACCCCTTCTGTTGTCAGTCTGCAACAATCGCGGCATTTGCAGACATCACCCTTACCAGGATCATTCATGAACGATACGCCACTTTCCAGCGAGGAGCGCGAACAAGGCACGCGCTTTGCGCCCGTTTTCGATGCGTCCGGCCTGCTGACGTCCGTGGTAGTGGATGCGACAAGCGGCGCAGTGCTGGTGGTAGCGCACATGAACCAGGATGCGCTTGATGCGACTCTCGCCAGCGGAAAGGTCACTTTCTGGTCGCGCTCGCGGGGCAAGCTGTGGATGAAGGGCGAGACTTCGGGCCACGTTCTCAACGTGGTGGAGGTGTTGGTCGACTGCGATCAGGACGCGCTGGTGATTCGCGCGCACCCTGCTGGCCCGACATGCCACACAGGGGCCGACAGCTGCTTTTACCGGCGAGTCGAGAAGGGGAGTGACGGCACTCTTGCTCTCGTTAAGGTCAAGACTTGACGCTCACGTAAAGGGAAGGTATCAGGCGCGGCATGGCTACCGCACCTGCAAACTCGCCCGCAACCGACCCAGCGACCGAGCATCGCCGAACAGGCGCCCATCTTGACCGGCCCGACAAGCACGCGCGCGAACAGTTCACGATTTCCGACCTCACTTCCGAATTCGGATGCACCGCGCGCGCGCTGCGCTTCTACGAGGATGAAGGTCTGATAAACCCGGCGCGCGTCGGTCTGACCCGCGTTTATTCGAAGCGCGATCGCGCCCGGCTGGCGTGGATCATGCGCGCCAAGAATGTCGGGTTCAGTCTCACCGAGATCCGCGAGATGATCGATCTCTATGATCTCGATGATGGTCGCGTCGAACAGCGCCGCGTCACGATTGAAAAATGCCGCGCCCATATCGCCAAGCTCAAGGCGCAGCGCGACGATATCGACTCCTCGATCAAGGAGCTGACCGATTTTGTCGCCGAGATTGAGCGCCTCGAATTGGGTTAGGCCTGAAAGCAACCCCCGAACCACTGCCTGAAATCACTGAAGGGATCTGAGAGATGCCGACCTATACCGCCCCCACCCGCGACACGCGTTTCATCGTCAACGAGCTGCTTGACCTTGCAAGCTACGGCAATCTGCCGGGTTTCGAAAACGCGACCCCTGACATGATCGACACCGTGATCAACGAGGCGGGCAAGTTCTGTTCCGAGGTGCTCGCGCCGGTAAACCAGGCGGGCGACGAGCATGGCTGCACCCGTCATGAGGATGGTTCCGTCACTACCCCTCCGGGTTTCAAGGAAGCCTATCAGGCCTATGTCGAAAGTGGTTGGGGCACGCTCGCCCAGCCGGAAGAATTCGGCGGGCAGGGCCTGCCGCACGTGCTCGGTTTTGTGCTGGAAGAGTATTCCGGCACCGCCAATCAGGCCTTCGCGATGTATCCGGGCCTGACAGCGGGCGCGATCTCGGCGATCCTCGCGAAGGGTTCGGATGAACAGAAGGCAATGTATGTGCCCAAGATGATCTCGGGCGAATGGTCGGGCACGATGAACCTCACCGAGCCGCATTGCGGCACCGATCTCGGCATGATCCGCACCAAGGCTGTGCCGAACGGCGATGGGAGCTATGCGATCACGGGCACCAAAATCTTCATCTCGGCGGGTGAGCATGACCTCACCAGCAACATCATCCATCTCGTGCTGGCCAAGACTCCGGGCGCGCCCGACAATGTGAAGGGCATCTCGCTCTTCATCGTGCCCAAGTTCATCCTCGATGAGAACGGCGAGCCTGCTGCGCGCAACGGCGTCACCTGCGGGTCGATCGAAAAGAAGATGGGCATCCACGGCAATGCCACCTGCCTGCTGAACTACGACGGCGCGACCGGTTACATGGTGGGTGAGGAGAACAAGGGCCTCGCGGCCATGTTCATCATGATGAACGCGGCGCGCCTTGGTGTCGGCATTCAGGGCTATGCTCAGGCAGAAGTCGCCTATCAGAATGCGGTGACCTATGCGCTTGATCGCCGTCAGGGCCGTGCTCTCGCTGGCCCCGCCGAGCCCGAGGCGAAGGCTGATCCGATCTTTGTTCACCCCGATGTGCGCCGGATGCTGATGGACGCCAAGGTGTTCACCGAATCGATGCGGGCGCTGTGCCTGTGGGGCGCGCTGCAAGTCGACCTGACTCACAAAGCCCAGACCCCGGAAGAGCGCGAGACCGCCGATCTCCTGATCGGGCTGATGACTCCGGTCATCAAGGGCTACGGCACGGACAAGGGCTATGACATCGCGACCAACATGCAGCAGGTCTATGGCGGCCACGGTTATGTGCGCGAATGGGGCATGGAACAATTCGTGCGCGATAGCCGCATCGCGATGATCTACGAAGGCACCAATGGCGTGCAGGCGATGGACCTGTGTGGCCGCAAGCTGGCTGCAGGCGGCGGCAAGGCGATCCAGTTGTTTTTCGCCATGATCGACGAGGAAATCGCCGCGGCCAAGCAGGTTGAGGAGCTGAAGGCGATTGCCGAGCGCCTTGAGAAAGCCTTGGGCGAGCAGAAGGCGGCGACCATGTGGTTCATGCAGAATGCGATGGCCAACCCCAATCACCTCGGCGCGGGCGCGCATCATTACATGCACATCATGGGCATTGTGACGCTGGGTTTCTTCTGGCTGAAGATGGCCAAGGTGGCGCTGGCAAAGCTCGCCGATGCGCCGGAGGACAAGGCGTTCTACGAGGCCAAGCTGGTGTCGGCGAATTACTATTCCGAGCGGTTCCTGCCCGATGCAGGCGCGCTGCGCCGCAAGCTGGAAGCGGGGAGCGAATATATGATGAAGCTCCCGGCCGAGGCGTTTGCGACGGCGGCGTAAGCTTCCAACCTGACAAGACAGACAAGGGCCGCCCCGCATCCCGCAGGGCGGCCCTTTGCTTTTCCGGTGTTACTTCGCCGCTTCCTCAGCCAGCACGTAGAGATAATCGACATAGGCCATCGTCGCCTGATCGAGGCCGTAGACCTTGGGGTCGCTGCTTTCGATCAGGAACCATTCGTTCGGCGCATGAGCCCCGCCGCCGCGCCCGAGCCCGAATTGCGAGGCCGGCAGATTGAGCGGAGGACCGTTGAAGATCACCCCCGGCCAGCTGCCTGCGTTGCGCGGGCGGATCGAGTAGGGCACGCCGGTTTCGTCAAACAGGCGCTTCTGCGCGCGGATCAGCACGCTGTCCTCGTCGGTTTCGTTCGGGCCATAGCCGCCTGACACGGTGACCTGCACATCATCAAACCCGCGCTTCGCCAGATGGGCCTTAAGCTTGCTGACGGCTTCGTCCTTGGTCATCTTCGGGACCAGTCGGAATTCGAGTTTCGCCTCAGCGCGGCCGGGCAGCACGGTCTTGCCGCCCTGTCCGGTATAGCCGGATACCAGGCCCTGAATGTTGACAGTGGGCTGCGAATAGAACCGTTCGAGGCTGGTTATGTAGTCTTCGTCGTTGATCCAGCGGCCAACCCCGAGCAGCGCCTTTTCCTGACTTTCCGGATTGAGCGCGGCGCTTTCGGTGATCAGCTCCTTCTGACGGGGCGTAAGCGCCTGCACATTTTCGAACCAGCCATCGATCGCGGGGGTATGACCATCATCGGCTACCAGCGTATCAAGCGCCTTGACGAGCCGCCATGCGGGGCTTTCGATGCGCGCATGGTTGGATGAGTGGATATCGGTTTTGGGATATTTGTCCGATGTCTCCCCGCCAACGACCAGCTGGAATTCGACCGCACCCTTCGCGCCGAGCGTGATGTTGGCGCTGCCATCCCTGCTCTGGGCTGCCGTAGGAATGAACACGCCGACGGTTTTTGCCAGAGCTTCGCGCACCTCGGGCACCGCGACGACCTGATCGAAGTGAGTCGAGGCGACTTCCTCCTCACCCTCGGCGACCAACACGATATTGACCGGAAGCTTGCGCCCGCTGGCCTGGATCGCCTTGATTGCTGCCAGAAAAGCCATCTGTGGCCCCTTCTGGTTGACCACGCCGCGCCCGACGATGCTGACACCTTCACCGGGACGCTCAACCAGCTTGCCTTCCAGCGGCGGGGAGTTCCACTCTGCCGGATCGAACTGCTTCACATCATACATGAAGTATATGCCGAGCGTGGTGGGCGCACCCTGATCAAGTGTCGCGAAGACAGCCGGCACGCCATCGGTCGGGATGATCTTGGCCTGCTGGAAGCCCGCATCGAGCGCCAGCTGACGCATATATTCTGCGCCTTCGGGCGTGCCGAATTTTTCTGCGGCAATGGTCGGCTTCGCCACCCAGTCCTGCAAGGCCTTGATCGTGGCAGCGCGCTGCTGTTCGACCTGAGCGGTGATCACTTCGCGCTGCGGCGTCTCGGCGGCCAGCGGAACGCCCGCGAGGGCGATTGCCGCTACCATGCCCAAACCTGCCAAACGTCGTGCCATTGTCTGTCTCCCTGTTCTTCAGTCAGGAGACGTATCAGCCAGACGGGGTTTGGCAATGAGCTTGCTGCGGTTTTACTCCACCGGGAGGAAGTCCGGCACGGAAAGGTACCGCTCGCCGGTGTCGTAATTGAAGCCGAGCACACGGCTACCGGCAGGCAATTCGGGCAGTTTCTGCGCGATGGCCGCCAGTGTCGCGCCAGAGGAAATTCCGACCAGCATCCCTTCCTCGCGCGCGGCGCGGCGCGCCATTTCCTTGGCATCCTCGGCATCGACGGCAATCGCGCCGTCAATAGCGGCGGTGTGGAGGTTGCCGGGAATGAAGCCTGCGCCAATGCCCTGGATCGGGTGCGGGCCGGGCTGGCCTCCATTGATCACCGGCGAGGCAGCCGGTTCGACGCCATAGGCCTTGAGCGCGGGCCAATGTTTCTTCAACTCTTCCGCACAGCCTGTGAGGTGGCCGCCGGTGCCGACGCCTGTAATCATCACATCGATTGGCGCATCGGCGAAATCGGCAAGGATTTCCTGCGCGGTGGTGCGGGCATGGACCGCCGGGTTGGCACCATTGTCAAACTGGCTCGGCATCCAAGCGCCGGGTGTGGTGTTGACGAGTTCCTCGGCCCGCTCGATCGCGCCGCGCATGCCTTTCTCGCGCGCTGTCAGATCAAAGCTCGCGCCATAGGCAAGCATCAGACGCCGCCGCTCGACCGACATGGATTCGGGCATCACCAGCACCAGCTTGTAGCCCTTGACGGCGGCGACCATGGCAAGCCCGATCCCGGTGTTGCCGCTGGTCGGCTCGACAATAGTGCCGCCGGGCTTGAGCAAACCACGCGCCTCGGCATCTTCGACCATGGCAAGCGCGATCCGATCCTTGATCGAGCCGCCGGGATTGGCACGTTCTGACTTCACCCAGACGTCGTGATCGGGAAACAGCCGTGCAAGGCGGATGTGCGGGGTGCCGCCGATGGTGGCAAGGATGCTGTCGGCTTTCATGTCAGGCCTCCTGAGGGTGGGTCTTGTGGGACGGGTTTAGCAGATCCGGTGGCGGATCGAAGGTCTTGGTGGTTCGCAGTACCGGGAACAGGCGGCTCCACAGCGCGACGGTGATAATCGCGCCTACTCCGCCCGCCACCACCGCGGCAACCGGGCCAATCAGGAATGCGAGGCTGCCGGAGAAGAAATCGCCTCCTTCGTTCGAGGCGCTGATGGTGAGTTGGCTGACCGACGATACCCGCCCGCGCTTGTCATCGGGTGTGTGGAGCTGGATCAGAGACTGGCGGATATAGACGCTGAACATGTCGGCCGCACCGATGATAAACAGCATGGCGAGGCTGAGCGGCATCGCCGTCGAAACGCCGAAGATGATGGTCGCGATGCCGAACACTGCAACCGACCACAGCATCTTGGTGCCGACATTGCTATCGATCGGACGCCACGAAAACCACGCCGCAGTAACCAGCGCACCGACACCGGGCGCTGCGGCCAGCATGGCAAGGCCCACCTCGCCGCTTTGCAGGATATCGCGGGCATAAACCGGGAACAGCGCGGTGGCGCCGGCCAGAAACACCGCAAACAGATCAAGCGTGATCGTGCCGAGCACCATCTTGTTGCGCACCACATAGGCCAGCCCGTCAAGGATCTGGCCAATCGGACGGACATCTTTACGCAAAGCAGGCTGTTCGACCTTGCCGATCATTCCGAAGGCAATCAGCGTGATGGTCAGCAGCGCGGTCGAGGCCGCGTAGGGCAGGGCGGGGGCAATCCCGTACAGCACGCCGCCGATGGCAGGCCCGGCAATGGTACCGGCCTGCCATGCGATCGAAGACAGCGCGATGGCCGTGGGCAGGATCGCGCGTGGCACCAGATTGGGAGCGAGCGCGGACAGCGCCGGGCCGGAAAAGCACCGCGCAATGCCAAGCATGCCTGCCACCGCGAACAGCACCAGCGTGCTGATTGCGCCCGTAAGGGTGGTGATCGCCAGCATCCCCGCGCATAGCAATTGCACTGCTACCATGGCCTGCCCGAGACGGCGGCGATCGAAGCGGTCAGCCGCGAGCCCTGAAAACGGGGTCAGCACAAACAGGGGCAGGAACTGGAACAGACCGATCAGAGCCAACTGCCCAGATGCTTGCGCTACGCTCATCCCGGCATCGCGGGCCATATTGTAGGTTTGCCAGCCGATAATCAGCAGCATCGCATATTGCGCCAGCGTCATCGCCAGACGACCGATGAAGTAGCAGCGGAAATTATGCACCCGCAGCGGATGCTGCGGGGTTTCAGGGGAAGGATCGCTCTCAGTCACCCGCACGCCATGGCAGGCAGCCGCGGCGATGCCAAGCGAGCTAAACTATCGGGGGCTGACAGTTCGTCTTCAGCGCTTCCGGCGCAGGCGTGGGTTCGGCTGCATCCGGTCGAGGATTTCGAGCATTGCATCAAGCCGGATGATGCGTTCAAACTGGAAACCGGCGCGGCAATCGGCCGTCCAGATCACGTAGGCCTCGATCCGGCCGACTACTGGCAGGCGGATCATCACCCGGTCCCCGCGCTGCAAGGCCGGCGCGTTGTCGATCATGAACCCGTGGGCCGAGAGATTGCAGATATGCAATTCCAGATCGCCCTTGGTAAGGTGCTCCACGATAACCATATGATTGACCGGGTGGCGCGTCGCACGCCGCAGGTCGGTTACGCTGAGATTGGCTCCCGCAGACACGGCCCGCGCTCCTTTTTCTGAAATCGCCCATTACCCTAATGCCATCAAAAGACTGACATTTGGTAAAGCCCGATCAGGAAAAGGCGGTCAGATCACAATAAGTGCATGTTTTTTCTTGCCAAGGCTGAGGCGCATGGTCTGGCCGGCCGCAGGCTGGATCAGGTGGCCGGGATCAGTGATGGTAACGCCCTCCACTTTAACCGCACCTTCGGCCAGCTTGCGCTTGGCCTCGCCGTTCGAAGCGGTGAATCCCAGCTCGGTCAGCGCAGCGGCAATCCGCACGCCGTCCGGCCCGGCAGCAAGGCTGGGCAAGTCCTCGCCCGCGCCTGATCCGGCGAATGTTTCGCGCGCAGTGGCCTCGGCCTTGGCCGCAGCGTCTGTGCCGCGCACCAGCGCCGTAACCTCGTTGGCGAGCACGATCTTCGCGGCATTGATCTCCGCGCCTTCAAGCGATTCCAGCCGCGCGATTTCGGCCAAGGGCAGATCGGTGAACAGGCGCAGGAACTTGCCGACATCGCGATCATCGGTGTTACGCCAGTATTGCCAGAAATCGTAGGACGGCAGGGCATCCTCGTTGAGCCAAACCGCGCCAGCTGCGGTCTTGCCCATCTTGGCACCATCAGCCGTGGTGAGCAGCGGGGTGGTGACCCCGAACACTTCGACCCCGTCCATCCGGCGGGTCAGTTCGATCCCGTTGACGATATTGCCCCACTGATCGCTGCCGCCCATCTGCAAACGGCAACCATAGCGCTGCGACAGCTCGCGGAAATCGTAAGCTTGCAGGATCATGTAATTGAATTCGAGAAAGCTGAGCGATTGTTCGCGATCAAGCCGCTGCTTGACCGAATCAAAGCTCAGCATCCGGTTGACCGAGAAATGCTGGCCGACCTCGCGCAGGAACGGGATGTATTCAAGCGCATCGAGCCATTCGGCATTATCGACCATGATGGCATCGCTTGGGCCGTCGCCAAAGGTCAGGAATCGGTCAAAAATGCGTCGGATTGAGGCGACGTTCTCGGCGATCTTCTCGGTCGTGAGCAGGCTGCGGGCTTCGTCGCGCAAGCTGGGATCGCCGATCTTGCCGGTGCCGCCGCCCATCACCACGATCGGCTTGTGCCCGGCCTGTTGAAGGCGGCGCAGCAGCATGATCTGCACCATCGAGCCGACATGCAGCGACGGCGCGGTCGGATCAAAACCGATATAACCGGGCACGATCTGCTTTGCGGCCAGCGCATCAAGCGCGGCAGCATCAGTCATCTGGTGGATATAGCCGCGTTCGTCCAGCAGGCGCAGCAAGACAGATTCGTAAGTGCTCATAGGGGCGGGCCTGTAACAGTGTGGGCGGGAGAGGTGAAGTGTCTTGCCCTTGCGCTGAGCACACGTCATCAGGTTCCCATGCAACCGCTTATGCTTCATGTCGCCTGCGATCTCGGCCCGATCCGTGCTGTGACTGCCCATATCCAAGCGACGCCAGATGGTTGTGAGGCAGAGTTCAGACTGGATGGCAGGATTGGCAGTATCGTTGTGCCCGAGGCTGCGCCGCCGCTGCGGACCGACAATCTGTGGCAGACGACCTGCTTCGAGATATTCTGGCAGCCGATCGGCGGGACATATTACCGCGAATTCAACCTCTCGCCGTCAACCCGCTGGGCGGCTTATGATTTCGATGCTTTCCGCGAAGGGATGCGCGACGCACCCGTCGATGCGGTCGATATCACCTGCGTTCACGATGCTGATGGGCTTGTGCTCAAGGCGAACATCGCGGCCGAATTGCCCGGGCCTGCGCAGGTCGCGCTCAATGCGATTGTCGATCATGGCGATGGCACGCTGCAATTCTGGGCACTGGCTTTCCCGCCGGGCAAGCCGGAGTTCCATTCCGAGGCCTGCCGCCAATGGATCGTTGAGCGCTAGTCAGCAGCGCGCAAGATATTCCTGCCGAACGGCGCGTTAAGCTGGACGATTTTCCAGTTGAGAATGAAGGCAAAGCTTACCCACACGAAATAGGGGACGAGCAGCCATCCGGCAAAGCTTGATCCGGATACACGCGGCACGCCTGTCAGCAAAGCACCAACCGAGACCCACAGCAGCACGTTCTCGGCCAGCGCCCAGTCGGGCCGTTGCAGTTTGAAGAATAACGGTGACCATGCAAAATGCAGCACGAAATTCGCTGCAAACAGCGAACCGATAATCAGCTTTGCCTCTGGGGTGGGTGCGGTGGTGAGAGCGATGTAAAGGCTCCACCCGGCAAGCCCGAGAATGGTCGTCCATGCCGGACCGAACAGCCAATCGGGCGGTTGCCAGCGAGGCTTGCGCAAGGCGCGATACCAGTCGCCGATATTGGTCAGAGCACCGCCAGCGCCGCCCAGCGTAATCGCCCAGGCGGCAGCAATCAGTGCGGGGGTCCATTCCATCACAAGCATATGGGGACGATTGGCGCGATTACCATTGCCTTTGCGCAAATGCTGATCCAACCCTTGATGCATGGAATTCGG
>JBKBMC010000063.1:0-13542 GCA_046296075.1 Erythrobacter sp.
CAAGGGCTATGA
This sequence comes from Erythrobacter sp., assembly GCA_046296075.1. GTDB lineage: Bacteria > Pseudomonadota > Alphaproteobacteria > Sphingomonadales > Sphingomonadaceae > Erythrobacter. Next base: position 13 of record JBKBMC010000063.1, read on the forward strand.
CCTGATGCTGCGACGGGTCGTGCCCCTGTCTGACGAGGACTGGCTTGATCGCTTCATCGGTTCAGGCATGATCGATGGCGTGATCGTGATCGGCCAGTCCGATCAGTTCGAGCGGATCGAGGACGTTGCCGATGGATATCTCCCGATGGTGGTGTGGGGCAACCATACCGAAGGTCAGCGGCACTGCGTGGTCGGCACTGACAATCGGCTCGGCGGGCGGATGGCGGCCGAGCGGCTGATTGCGGCAGGAGCCAGGAGCCTCGCCTTTCTCGGTGACATCGCGCCCATGGAATTTGCCGCGCGTTATGCCGGGGCGGGCGATGTTGCCGCGCGGATGGGCGTGCCGATCCGGGTCTTGCCGACCCATCTTGCGCCCGATCAGTTGGGAGATGAGATTGCGGCGCACCTGTCTGCCCATGCCGGTGCCATTGACGGGATATTTGCCGCGACGGACACCATTGCGGCGGCGTGCCTTGCCGAGCTGCGCCAGCGCGGTGTGGCGGTGCCGGAAGCCGTCAGGATTGTCGGTTTTGATGATCTGCCGATCGCCAGCCAGACAGTGCCGCCACTCACCACAATCAGGCAGGATATCATGGCCGGCGCGCGCGGGCTGGTTGACCTGCTGTTGCGGCGGCTGGCGGGCGAGGAAACGGAAAGTCTCGTGCTTCCCCCGCAGCTCAAGATCAGAATGACCGCCTAGACAAAACAGGTCACCGGAACACTGCCCCGCGCTGCCAGCAGCCGCGCTACTGGCAGATCATGCGCGCCCGCGAGCGCTCCGTCGAGTACCGCACGCTTGTCATCTCCCCGGATCACCAACATCAGCGCATCGCACTGGAGCAGCGCGGGGATCGTCAGCGTGATGCGATCAAACGGTGCTTCGGCAGGGAGCGGATCGGGGGTGAGCCGGCGCACCAGAACCGGATCATCGCTTTTCGGATTGGTGTTGGGGAACAGCGAGGCAATGTGCCCGTCTGCTCCCATTCCGAGCCAAACCAGCGCAAAATGTGGCGGTTTTTGTGCAAGATCGAGCGCTTTTACGCACGCGCCGGCAGGTTCGAGCAGCGCGCGCAGCTTGCCGGTATTGCTGGCGGGGTGATCTTCGGGGACGAGCCGGTCATCGCCGGGATATGCTACGATACGCTCCCACGCGAGAGGATACCTGACCAGTTCGGCAAGGATCGGGAAGGGCGTTGATCCGCCGGGCAGGGTGATCGCCACCTTGCCGTCATGGGTGGCAAGTGCGGCGGCAAGGCGCTGCGCGATCCACCCGGCGATTTCCCCATCGCTTGCCCCGGCGATCAATTCGACATTCTTCTTCACGTTCAAGCCTCGTCATCCATGCGCGCATGGGCGCGCTTCGCCAGCGGGGTCGCCAGCGGGGTGGTCAGCATCGTGCTCATCACTGCCATCAACAGCAGCGCGGTGAATGTGGTGCTGGTGATGATCGCCTTGTCGAGCAGGATGTTCGCAAAGATGATCATGATCAGCGCCTTGGTTTGCAGGAGCCAGCCGATCAGGTTCGCCTCGTTGCGGGTCCAACCGAGGATCCGCCCGGCAATCTGGACGCCGAGCAGCTTGCCTCCGACCGCCGCCACCAGCAGTAGCAGCGCCGCTCCGAACACCATCATGCCGCCCCCCTCCCAAGCGGTGCGCAGGCCGGTTGAAAGGAAAAATACCGGCATAACCGTCATCAGCACCACAGCGCGAAAGCGGTCCATCGCCTCGTGCCCGAACCAGCGCGCCTCCAGGACCACGCCTGCGAGAAATGCCCCGACCATGTAGTGCAGGCCCGACCAGTCGGCGGCCAGCGACACTGCGATCAGCCAGATCAGGGATGCGGGCCAACGCTCGTCCTTGTTGAGCCGTTCCATCACCTGCCGCACGCCCCACGCGGCCAGCGCAAATCCGAGCACGAAAATCCCCTGCCGCCCGATCCGCGCGAAATCGAGCAGGATCAGCGCCAGCACCGCCCAGATCGCGATATCATCGAGGCTGGCATAGCGCAGCACGCGCTGGCCCATCTGGCGGCGCAGGATGCCCATCTTGTCCATGAGCAGGATGAGGATGGGAAGAGCAGTAACGGCGCAGGCCATCCCGAGGCCGAGCACAACCTGCCATCTCTCGCCCGCAGCGCCCTGCCAGCCGGGCGATTGCAGCAGGATCAGTGCCGCACCCGCGCCTGCCAGCAGCGGCACGCCAAGCGCCAGACTGGCGGTGATGCCGGTTTCGGCGCGGTGCTTCCATGCGGTGGCGAGATCAAGTTCTATCCCGGCGACCCAGACGAACAGCATCACGGCCCACCATGCCACGCCGTTCAGGGAATGGATCACCTCGGGCCGGAACACAAAGGCATAATAATCAGGAAACGCCGCGCCCAGCACGCCCGGGCCAAGCAGAATGCCGCCGACAATCTGCACCACCACCAGCGGTGCCCAGTAATCCATGCGCAGCACTCTCCACGCCAGCCAGGGCAGCGCGAAGATGATGAGGAGCGCAATGAGATAGACTTCGGTGAGGTTCATGCGTGCGGCGGGTGTAGCCCGCGCCTATCCAGCGCGCAAAGAAGATTTGCTGCGCCGCAGCAGCGTCAGGCTTGGCGCAGCGTGGCGGCAGCGGCTGCCATGGCGGTAATCGCATGAGTGTCGGGCGCACCCTTGGGGGCGACCCAACTCCCGCCAACGCAGAGCACCGGATCGAACGCGAGCCATTCCGCTGCATTATCCGGCCCGATCCCGCCCGTCGGGCAGAACCGGCACTGGCCAAACGGCGCGGCCAGCGCTTTCAGTGCAGGCAGCCCGCCCGCTGCCATTGCCGGGAAGAATTTGAACCGATCAAGCCCCATGTCGAGGCCGCGCATGATGTCACCCGCATTGGCAATGCCGGGGAGGAAGGGCACACCACTGGCAATGGCGGCCTTGCCGAGCGGCTCAGTAAGGCCGGGCGAGACAATGAATTCGCTCCCCGCCGTGAGCGCTGCGTCCAGCTCGCGCGCGTTGGTGACGGTTCCCGCGCCCACGATGGCTCCCGGAACCTGCTTCATCGCGGTGATCGCCGGCAGGGCAGCGGGTGTGCGCAGCGTGACTTCCAGCACCGGCAAGCCACCTGCCACCAGAGCTTCGGCGAGCGGGACCGCATGGGCAACATCGTCGATCACAATCACCGGGATCACCGGCGCGGCACGCATCAGATCATCAATCGTGGACATGGCTTAAAGTCCTGCAACGGTCATCATGGCGCTCGCGCCCTGTTCCGCACCATCGGCAAAGCGGCGCATCATCGTGAAAATCTCGCGCCCTGTGCCCATCTCGGGCGCGGGGTCGGGGGCAGGGGCGCGCGCCGTAAGATCGGCGTCGGTCGAAAGTGCGCCCGTCTTCGCGCAGAGCCGCACCATATCGCCATCACGAAGCAGTGCCAGCGGCCCGCCGCCAAGAGCCTCCGGCGTGCAGTGAATGGCTGCCGGAACCTTGCCGCTTGCTCCCGACATGCGCCCATCGGTGACCAGCGCCACCTTGAACCCCCGGTCCTGCAATACGCCGAGTGCTGGTGTCAGTTTGTGGAGTTCGGGCATCCCGTTGGCGCGCGGCCCCTGAAACCGCACGACGACCACCACATCGCGATCCAGCTCGCCCGCCTTGAAGGCAGTGGCAACGCTCGCCTGATCCTCGAAAATCCGGCACGGAGCTTCTACGGTCCAGCGTGCTTCATCAACCGCCGAGGTCTTGAAGCACGCGCGCCCGAGATTGCCCTTGACCAATCGCATCCCGCCATCGGGCTTGAACGGACCGGCGACGGGGCGGAGCATTGTATCGTCCATGCTTGCGCCCACTTCGCGCCACACCAGCGCGTCTTCATCCAGCCCCGGTTCCTTGGCATATTCGCCAAGGTCGCCGCGCCCCACTGTCAGGATATCGCGGTGGGCAAGGCCCGCTTCGAGCAGTTCGCCGATCACAAAGCCCATGCCGCCGGCATTGTGGAAATGGTTCACATCGCCCGAGCCATTGGGATAAATCTGTGCGATCAGCGGCACGACACTGGAAAGCTCGCTGAGGTCGTCCCAGTCGAAGATCACACCCGCCGCGCGCGCCATGGCGGGCAGGTGGATCGCGTGGTTGGTCGATCCGCCGGTCGCCAGCAGGCCGACAGCGGCATTGACGATCGCCTTTTCATCGACACAACGCCCGAGCGGGCGATAGTCGTTGCTCTTGGGGCCAATGGCGGCGACGCGATGCACCGCCTCACGATCCAGCGCTTGCCGCAGTTTGGTGCCGGGCTGGATGAAAGCGCTGCCCGGAATGTGCAGCCCCATCATCTCCATCATCATCTGATTGGAATTGGCGGTGCCGAAGAACGTGCAGGTGCCGGGCGAATGGTAGCTGCCCATCTCGCTGGCGAGAAGTTCCGCGCGGGTTGCTTTGCCTTCGGCATAGAGCTGGCGGACGCGCTGCTTTTCCTTGTTGGGAATACCGGACGGCATCGGGCCGGAGGGCACGAAAATGGTCGGCAGATGGCCGAACCGCAGGCTGCCCATCAGGAGGCCCGGCACGATCTTGTCGCAGATGCCGAGCATCAGGGCGCCATCATACATTGCATGGGAGAGCGCGACGGCGGTGGACAGCGCAATCACATCGCGGCTGAACAGCGAAAGCTCCATGCCCGTCTCGCCCTGCGTCACCCCGTCGCACATCGCGGGCGTGCCGCCTGCGACCTGGGCTGTGGCACCGACTTCGCGAGCGTAGATCTTCAGCCGATCAGGATAACGCCCATAGGGCTGATGCGCCGAGAGCATATCATTATAGGCGGTGACGATGCCTATATTGGGGCCTCTTGCCGCCACCAGCGCGGCCTGATCCTCCAGCGCGCCCGCAAAGGCGTGCGCGAGGTTCGAACAGGAGACCGCTGAGCGTTCGCCCATATTGTCAGCCTCGCGCGCGATCAGATCGAGATAGGCTGCGCGTGGTCCGCGCGAATTGGCGATCACCCGCTGCGTCACCCGGTGCAGGGTGTCGTTGAGCTTATTCATGCCACGTCACTCCGTCGCGTTCCGCCAGAGCGATGGCCGCGCTCGGTCCCCAGCTACCGGCGGTGTAGGTCTTCGGGTTCAGGCCTTCGTCGGCCCAGCCCGCCCGGATCGCATCGATCCATTCCCACTGCGCTTCCACCTCGTCGCGGCGGACGAACAGGGTCTGATCGCCTTCGACCAGATCAAGCAGCAGGCGTTCATAGGCAATGCGCCGCACCGCGCCACTGAAGGCATCGGGCATGGCGATGTTGAGCGGCACTTGCCGCAGACGGATGCCTTCACGATCCAGTCCCGGCACCTTGGCCATCAGTGAGAGCGTGATGTTCTCTTCAGGCTGGATCCCGATGACCAGCTGGTTGGGCTGCATGGTCGCGCCTTTTCCTGCGAAAATGCTGTGCGGTACCGCGCGGAACTGGATGATGATTTCGGTGACTCGCTTGGGCAACCTTTTGCCGGTGCGCAAGTAGAAGGGCACGCCCTTCCAGCGCCAGTTATCGACATGCGCCTTGATCGCAACGAAGGTTTCGGTGCCAGAAGGCTTGCCCAATTCCTCGTCATAGCCGGGCACGGCTTCGCCTTGAATTGCGCCTGCGCGATACTGCCCTGTTACGGTCTCGCCGGCTGCTACGGGCCGCAGCGCGCGCAGCACCTTCACCTTTTCATCGCGCACAGCGGTGGCATCGAAATGGGCAGGCGGCTCCATCGCGACCAGCGCCAGCAGCTGGAGCATGTGGTTCTGCACCATGTCGCGAATGGCGCCCGCATCATCATAAAAGGCCACGCGCCCTTCAAGACCGACTGTTTCGGCGACAGTGATCTGCACATGATCAATGTGCGCCGCATTCCACAGCGGTTCGAACAGCAGGTTGGCAAAGCGCAGCGCGAGAAGGTTTTGTACCGTCTCCTTCCCGAGGTAGTGATCGATGCGGAAAATCCGGCTTTCCGGAAAGGCGGCGGACACCGCATCATTGATCGCGCAGCTTGATGCGAGATCGGTGCCGAGCGGCTTTTCAAGGCACATCCGCACATTCTCGCCCGTCAGCCCGGCGGACTGCAGGCCCTTGATGGTCGGCTCGAACAGGCTGGGCGCGGTTGACAGGAAGATCGCCAGCCCGCGCGCGGGTGTGCCGACCTTGGCGGCGAGATCATCAAACCCCGCAATCGTCGTGGCATCCAGCGGCTGGTAGAACAGCCGTTCGAGAAAGCTGTCGATCCGGCTGCGCCGTTCGGCAGGCAGGAATTTTTCCAGCGCGCCGCGGGCAAAGGTGCGAAATGCTGCATCGTTCATGTCGCTGCGCGCGGTTCCGATGATCTTCAGATCAGCGGCCAGCAGCCCGTCGGCATCAAGCGCGGCGAGGCTCGGCAGCAACATGCGCTGGGCAAGGTCTCCGGTTGCGCCGAACAGCAGCAGACGATCAGCGGTAAAGCTCATGTGGCAGACCTTCTCCCGAACATGCCGAATACCTAGGCGCGAGGGCTAAAATGCGCCAGCCCGCCGCATACTTATTCAGATCATGCGGGCTTTCTGGCGAAGATTCCGAAACCGGCAATGATCGCATAGCATGCCGCCGGGAGCACCAGCGCAAAGGCAAGGCTCGTGGCATCCGCCAGCGCGCCATACAGTACCGGGATCACCGCCCCGCCGCAAATCGCGACATTGATGATCCCCGATCCGTCCGCTGCACGCGGCCCCAGCTTTTCGCAGGCGAGGCTGAAGATCGTGGGAAACATGATCGCATTCATCAGACCCACGCAGAGCAGCGAATAGCCCGCCAGCGTGCCGGTGCTATTGGCAGACAACGCGAGCAGCGTGATCGCGCCTGCAGCGACGGTCGCCAGCAGCAGGCCGGGGCTGACCATCCGCAGCACCGCCGAACCGATGAACCGCCCGACCAGCGCGCCGCCCCAGTAAAGCGAGATCAGCTTGCCTGCTTGCTGCTCGGGAATGGCGAGCACTTCAGCTTGCATCAGGTAATTGACGATGAAGGTGCCGATCGCAACTTCTGCGCCGACATAGAGGAAGATACACGCCGCCCCGTAACCGAAGCGCGGTCGCTTGAGCAGGGCAAGGCCATCGGCAAGGCTGGTGCGTTCATGCTTTTCGCCCTTCAGTCGGTTGCGGAACAGCCACACCACGCCCGCGACCACCGCCAGCGCCGTGGCGAGGCCGAGATATCCGTTCACGATCGCCTGGCTTTCGGCGGTGCGATAGGCGGAGAGTTCCGCGCCTGAAAGCTGGTCAGCCGAGACCGCAGCGAGGCTCCCAAGGATCAGGATCGCCCCGAAATAGGGAAAGATTGTCGTGCCGAGCGAATTGAACGCCTGTGCAAAGGTCAGGCGGCTGTGTGTCGTGCGCGCCGGGCCAAGCAGGCTGATCAGCGGGTTGGCGACGATCTGCACCAGCACCACGCCAGTTGCGAGGATGAAATAGGCAAACAGGAACATCGGGAAGAGCGCGGTCTGGCTCGCCGGGATGAACAGCAGACAACCTGCCATCATGGTCAGCAGGCCTGCCACCGCGCCGCGCATATAGCCAAGACGCTTCACCAGCCGCGCGCCCGGTATCCCCACCACCGCATAGGCGATGAAGAAACAGAATTGCACAAGGCTCGCTTCGAGAAAGCTGAGCGTGAACAGCTCTTTCAGCTTGGGGATGATAACATCATTGAGCGAGGTGATCCCGCCAAAGATGAAGAACAGCGCAAAGACGAAATAATTGAGCCCCGGCGCATCGACCTGCGGGGTGTCTGCGGTGGCTTCGTCCAGTGGCGTGATTGCCGACAGATCAGGTGCCAATGCCATTTTCTGCTATTCTCCCCCTGATGCCCGCGCTCATTAGAATGGCCCGCGACAATCCTGCCCGGTGGTTTGTGGCACAAGCGCCAGCGATTCCAATTCGAATTCGAATGCAGCATCCGATGCAATCGTGATCCCGCCCAGCTCGCTTACCCCAAGGCAGGCCAGTGGTACCTGCATGGTGCGCCAGCCTTTGCCCGCACCAAGATTGAAGCTGGACGTGAGATCGAGGCGCGTGTCTGCGCCATTGACGGTCAGAGTGATCGTGCCGGTCGGGATTCCCTCAAGCCGGTAACGCACCGTCAGGCCCGCCGTTTCGGGCAGGCTGATCGGGTTCCACGCGAAGGACAGCGCGGCGGGCGCGCTCCAGCGCAGACGGCGCCCATCTTCCTGCGCAGCGATATCAAACGCACTGACGGCCAGCGCACCCGAGCGGCTCTTGCCGACAAGATTGCCCAACGCCGCACCATCCGCGCTGGCCGCGACAGCTTGCGACAGGCCGCGCGTGAAGATCGCCAGCCCCTTGGACGGATCGGGATCAAGCAACGCACAGGTGTCATCGAACGGCGGCAGGCTGGCTGGTGCGGCATAGCTGCTGCCAAAGCCAAATGGGGCAAGGGCAGGGGAGCCGGGCGCGCAGCCCGCAGGCCAATCGAAAGCGAGCTTGCCAGTGAAATCATGACGCGGCTGGCCTGCGCGGTCTGCAATCAGCACATCGGCGATGCCTGCGCCTTCGCTGCCCGGCAGCCAGGCCGCGACAAAGGCATCGGCTTCGGCCAGTTCTCGATTTACCCACATTGCGCGGCCCGAAAGGAAAACGGCAATGGTCGAAATCCCTGCCGCACGGTATTGCCGCAGCAGCCGCAGCCCTTCCTCGTCGCGGAAGGCGAGATCTTCGCGGTCACCCACAAATTCGGCATAGGGCTGTTCGCCAAAGATGACGATCGCGGCATCGGGCTTTGCGTCATAGCTGCCATCTGGCGACAGGGTCGCTGCGCCGCCGCCTGCCTGCACGGCTTCAGCAATCCCCGCATAGATCGACGTCGCACCGGGGAAATCGGCATTGGTCAGATCTCCGCCGCCCTGCCAGGTGATCGACCAGCCGCCCGATTGGAGCGGTATGCTGTCCGCGCCAGTACCTGCCACCAGCACATTGGCCGAGGGCTTGAGCGGCAGAACGCCTTCATTCTTGAGCAGCACCAGCGATTTACGCACAGCCTCTCGCGCAACCGCGCGATGTTCGGGTGCGCCGAGCAATTCCCACTTGCCGCCTAGTGCACGCGCGGAGGGCTTGGGCTTGCCCAGCAACCCGTAACGCAGCTTGACCAGCAGCACGCGGCGCACCGCTTCATCCAGCCGTGCCATGGGAATCGTGCCGTCTTTCACTTGAACGAGAAGGTTCTCGTAAAGCCCCTTCCAGTCTTCGGGCACCATGTAGACATCAAGCCCCGCCAGCAGCGATTGCGGGCAATTGGTGTTGCTGCATCCGGCCAACTCGCCGTGGCCGTTCCAGTCGCCTACGACGAGGCCGTCAAAGCCCATCTCGCCGCGCAGGATATCGGTCAGATGCGCCGTGCTGCCATGCATCTTGGCGCCGTTGACCGAGGAAAAGCTCGCCATCACGCTTTGCACGCCCGCGGCGATGGACGGCGGATAAGGCGAGGCGTGAATGCGGTACAATTCCTCCGGATCGCCGCGGGTGTCCCCGCGATCAAGCCCGCCGGTGCCGCCATCGCCGAAGAAATGCTTTGCTGTGGCGATTACGCGGGTCTCATCGAGAAATTCAGACTTCCCCGGTGCGCCTTGCAGGCCCAGCACCATGGCACGGCCCAATTCCGCAACAAGCGCCGGGTCTTGCGAAAAACTCTCGTAGGTGCGGCCCCAACGATCATCGGTCACCACCGCGAGTGTGGGGGCAAAGGTCCAGTCTATGCCCGTCACCGCGATTTCGGCTGCAGTCACCTTGCCGATGCGCTGCATCAGTTCGGCATCGCGGGTCGCGCCTAGGCCGATATTGTGCGGAAAGATGGTGGCTGCGCCGAGATTGTTATGGCCATGCACCGCGTCGGTCGCCCACAGCGCGGGAATGGCGGGCTCACCGGCGGGAAGGGGCGCGCTCGATGCTTCCCACATTGCGTCGGCCAGCTTGAGCCATTCGGGGGCCGGAGCGAGATCATCGCCGCCGGGCCCGGAATTTCCTCCGTTGAGAATCGTGCCGAAACGGTAGCGGCGCACATCTTCGGGCGTAATCGAGGCAATGTCGGGCATCACGAGCTGCGCGACTTTGCGTTCAAGGCTCATGCGGGCAAGCAAGGCTTCGGCCGTAGCCGCATGATCGCTGGCTGCGGCGAGGGTGGACGGAGCCTGTGTCTCGCTTGCCCCGGCCTGAGCCACTGTTGCTGTCGCCAGCGCAATTCCCGCTGCCGAAATCAACCCGTATCGCATGAAAATTCCCACTCCTCCCGTCCCTTGCGGCTGTTATGCTTATCTCTGGGAACGTTATCAATAGCCCTCGCATGAAGGCTCGCCGATTGCAAGCCTCAAGCGGGATTTTGCGGACCGGAGCGGGGAATCCGAGCGAGCAGGACTGCCGCCAGCAGGGTGCATCCGGCAAGAATCATGAAGAGGCCAGCAAAGCCGAAGGTCGGCTCCACCGCCAGCGTCAGCCACGGCATGATCATGGCAGGTGCGGTGTTGGTGAGGTTGAACCAGCCGAGATGTTCGGCGCGGCGTGCCGGATCTGTCAACACCCGAAGCGTCTGGGCGGAATGCAGCGCGAGGAACACCGCGGTTGCGAGCGCGAAGACGACATAGCCGATCACCGCCAGAAATGCTGTTTCGGCAAACGCCATCGCGATCAGCCCGCCTGCCGCAATCGTCGCTGTGACTGGCAGCGGGGCCAGCGGGCGCGCATGCTTGTCTGACCAGCGCCCCGCCAGCAGGGTGACCGGGATCGAAACCAGCAGAACGGCTCCATACAGCCGGGCGATCCTGGCATCATCGAATGTCTGGTCAAGCGCGCGCAGCCAGAAATAGAGGAACGCGAACAGCGCTGCCTGCGCGATCTGTACGAGCAGCCGCGCCAGCCACATCCGCGCGACCGCCGGACTTCTCAGGCTGGCGATGAGCGCGCCAGCGCCACTGGCCTGCTGCGGCGCAGGCGCCGCTCGCAATGCGGGGAATGCGCGCGGCCGGGCAAGCAATACACCGGGCAGCACGAGCGCCGCAGCCAGCGCGGCCACCAGCCAAAGCCTTTGATCGGCGCTCGCGAGCCCCGGCCAGGTCACAAACGCAGTTGCCATTGCTCCGGCCGCTGGCGCCATGGCCAGCCAGCCGCCCAGCGTTCCTTTTTGATGATCGGGCACGTAATCCCCCGCCCAAGCGGCCAGCGGTGCCAGCATCAGGTTAAGCGCGATCTGCCAGATGATGAGCATACCCAGCAGCATGCCGAAGCTGGTCGCCCTGCCAAATGCCGCCAGTACCAGTGAGGATAGCACCAGACCCGCGATCACCAGCGGCGGGCGGGCCTTAATCCTGTCGCTAAGCCAGCCGAAACCGATCCCTGCAACACTGGCCGCAAACGCTCCGGCAAAGGTAAGATAGGCCAACCAGGCGACCTTGGCTTCCTCGCCAGCAAGGGTTGCGACCTGCATCGGCAGGAGGATCGACAGGAACGGGACATAGGCAATCGTTCCGCCGGCCAGAGCCAGCGCGTAGAGGAAAAAGAAACGCGTGCTCTGCCCTTCGGGCCGCCCGTCAGCCACCGGGAGCAGGCGCTGTCGAGCCGCGCTCGATCAGCCGTGCGGTAACCACGCTGGGGCCGGACGGTATCGCATCGCCGCGCTTGGCTGCAATCAGCAGTTCAGCGGCGCGGGCGACCGTTTCGGCAATCGGCTGGTCAATCGCAGTGAGTGGTGTCGGCCCGAGCGCCACCATCGGGGTGTTGTCGAAGCTGATGACCGAAAGATCGCGCGGCACAGCGAGGCCCCGGTCCGCGGCAGCCACGAGGCTCGCCATGGCCATTTCGTCATTGCTGGCAATGATCGCGGTCGCGCGATCAGGCATGGCCAGCAGCGCGGTGGCGGCGCGATAGCCTGAAGCGTGGCTGAAATTGCCCTGCTGGCACAGGTCCTCGGTGGCAAGGCCCGCTGCGGCCATTTCCGCGCGCCAGCCATCCTCGCGCCACTGGCTCAATGCGTATTCGCCCGATCCTGTGATGAAACCGATCCGGCTGTGGCCGAGCGCAATCAGGTGCCTTGTCGCTGCCCGCGCGGCGTCTTCATCGCCCATGATCAGAGGGATACCACCCCCTTCGCCGAGCGATCCGATCCGGGCGAAGGGAATCTTGCGCTCCGCCAGCAAGCCGGTGATCAGGGGATTGTCCGAATGGGGCGGGGTCAGGATCACGCCATCCGGCTGGAGCGCGACCAGCGCCGCATTGATTTCACGCGTGACGTGATCATTATGCGTGTCGACCAGTTCGAAGATCATGCGATAGCCATGCTCGGCGCATTTGAGCATACCCCCGAGCAGCATCTGATCCACCCAGTCAGAGCCGCGCCGTGCCTGCCAGTCGGCGATGGTGCGCGCGCGGTCATTCAGGGCAAGAATCAGATAGGACCGCGATCCGCTCATCCGTTGGGCTGCGATTGACGGGGTATAGCCGAGCTTTTCGATAGAGGCCTTGACCCGCTTGGTCATTTCGGGGCGTACATTGGGCGCGTCATTGATGACCCGGCTCACTGTCTGGAGCGAGACCCCGGCATCAGCAGCAACATGCTTGATCGTGACAGCCTGCCTGCGCCTCGGCATGATCGCATTTTATCCTTTGCAATTCGGCTCTTGAGAGGTCTGCTCAATCGTTTGTGGCGAGCATTGCCACACCCGGACCCAATCAACCTCTAGTGTCTTGGGAAAGCCGCTCTCGTCAACCCCGCCAAGGCCGCGTTCTTCGGCCAATCCGCCGCCAATCGCGAGGTTGAGGATGAGGTGGAATGGCTTGTCGAAGGGCGCAAGCGGATCAGCGGAGTTGACGCTCCACCAACTGTCTGCCTCCTTGCGGGCAAAAACCGCGCCATCATAAGTCCATTCAATCACCCCCGGTGACCAGATGATTCCGAAGGTATGGAAGCCTTCCAGCACGTCGGGGACGCGCATTTCGCTGCTGTTGAGCGCATTGTCGGGCCAATTCCCGCCGAAATGCAGCGTGCCGAGGATCGTGTTTTCCCTGCCGCCAGGGCATGCCTTGCATGGGATGCCAAGATTGACGGCCTCAAGAATGTCGATCTCGCCGGATGAGGCCCACGGCCCATAGGCGGCATCTTCGGGCAGCATCCAGATCGCAGGCCAGGTGCCTTGCCCCTGCGGGAGCTTGGCGCGCACTTCGATGCGGCCATATTGCCATGCAGCCTTGCCGCGGGTGACCAGCCGGGCCGAGGTGAACGGCTTGGTTGCCGTGGCCGCTTCCTTGCCCGCGCGCAGATGTGCGGGCAGGGCAGGGCCGGTGAAATTCTCTTTCAGCGCGGTGATGACAAGGCGGTCATCCACGATCCGGGCATTCGCGGGCCGATCCGTGTAGCATTGGCGTTCATTATTGCCGCCGCCCCAGCAATCAATATCGAAATCCCACTTGGCGCGATCAATCGCGGAGCCTTCGAATTCGTCGGCCCAAACCAACTGCCAACCGCTTTCCTTGTCCGGTGCGCGAGTGG
>JBKBMC010000064.1:0-13442 GCA_046296075.1 Erythrobacter sp.
CGCAGGCTATTCCTATTCCGACACTGCCCGCCGCTCGCTGTCGTTCATCATCCGCCCACTGGCCCAGTCCACGGCCGAGCTCAGCCCCGTGCTGCGCGCGATCGGGCTGCGCCGTCCGGGCGATATCTTCAACGGATCAACGCTGGCGACCGATGCCAACGGCGTCGGCTTCTTCAACATCACAGCATCTGACCCGACGCCCTTCCCGGTGTTCGATGCGGCGCTGACAGTTCATGCCGGTTACGGCCTTGCGCGCTATCGCCCGACCGAACGCCTCAATATCGAGGCTGGCTTGCGCTTCGAGGACGGTTTGCAAACTGCCGCGCCCGATCCGGTGTTCGGTGCCGGTTTCCAGCCCACCCCCACCCCCATTGCCAACCAGTATCTGCTGCCTTCGGCCACCGTGACCTGGGAAGTAGTGGACGACTTCCAGCTGCGTCTCGCCGCTTCGCAGACGATTGCCCGTCCGCAGTTCCGCGAACTGGTTGAGCAGACCTATTTCGATCCGGAATCGAACCGCCGCTTCCGCGGCAACCCGTTCCTGCAGGATAGCGAACTCATCAATGCCGAAGCGCGTGCGGAATATTACATGGGCGGTCGTCGCCGTGTGAGCCTTGCCGGGTTCTTCAAGTCCATCGACAATCCGATCGAGAACTTCCTGATCACCGCACCCGGCATCATCGAAACCAGCTATGCCAACGCGCCGTCGGCCAGGCTTTACGGGGCCGAGCTGGATTTCGCCTATGATTTCGATCTGTCCGACTGGGGCGGTTTCTTCGGCACCAAGAAACTGCTGGTGATTGCCAATTATACTTTCAGCCAATCGAGCCTCTCCGTTGCGGCGGGTGATATTGCGCCCATTCCCGGCGGCATCGATCAGGCAGCCAGCCAGCTGTTCGACGATGGCTCCCCGCTGGTCGGCCAGTCGGATCACGTGGGCAACCTGTCGCTCGGGATCGAAGATACCGCAAAGCTCCAGCAATTCACCCTGCTGCTGAACTATGCGAGCGAGCGGGTCACCCTGCGCGGCGGCGCCCTGCCCGATGTCATTGAAGTGCCCGGCCTCACGGTAGATTTCGTGGCGCGCTCCGAAGTCAAGCTGGGCAGCAGGCCGCTGGAATTGAGCTTTGAGGCGCGCAACATTTTCGGCCGCGACAACTTCGAGTTCCAGCAGCTGGGCGCCAACCGTGCCGACATCAACACCTTCCGTGTGGGAACGGCGTTCTCGATCGGGGTGAAGGCAAGCTTCTGATCAAGGAGCGACACGGTGCGGCCTTGCACTCGGCTTGGCCCGCATCGCCTGTCAGCCCAGATCGAAGACGTAGCCCATCTGGCGCACGGTGCGCAGCGGATTGCCGGCGCCAGCCTGCTTGAGCGCGCGCCGCAGCCGCCCGATCCACACATCAACGGTGCGCTCGTCAATCGGCGCCTCGCCCTTGCCAAGTCCCGCGATCAGCTCACCGCGGCTGAGCACGCGGTTAGGGTTTTCGGCAAAGAAGCGCAGCAGGCGGAATTCATTGGGACGCAGCACGATAGGGCGATCCTGCCAGCGTGCCTGCAACGCGCCAAGGTTGATCACCAGCGGCCCTTGCTCGATCCGGCGCATTCCGGCCGGATCACTGCGACGCGATTGCAAAGCCAGCACCCGATCAAGCACCAACGTGCGGGTGAGCGGGCCAATCATGTAGTCATCCGCCCCGGCCTTGAGCGCACGGCGGCGATCCTCCAGATCATCGGCCTCCAGCACCATGGTGACATGCGCATCGGCCGTGCGGGAATCCGCCCGCAACCGGCGGCACAATTCCAGCCCTGCAAGGTCTTCCATCACCCAGTCGACAAAGGCCCACATTGGCCCTTCGACCAGCCGTCGCGGGCCTTCCGGCGGGAGCCGGTCAAAGGTGAAGCGCCGCCCGTCGTGCAGGAAATCCTCAAGCGTCTCGGCAAGCTCGCTCGTGAGGAAAATATGAACGACATCCATGCGTTGCCAGCCCCGGTTAGATCGCCGGAGTGACGCAGACATGTGACCTTTTCACGACGGGTTTGCGACAGCTTAAGCCTTGCTGTCACATTCGTGCGATTTCTCGTCAGGAAAGCGTCAGCCCGCCATCAACCACCAGTGTCTGGCCGGTGATGTAGGATGAAAGCGGCGAGGCGAGGAACAGCGCGGCCCCCGCCATATCCTCGGGTGTGCCGACACGGCGAAGGGGGATCGCCTTGAGGGTGGCGGCCAGCCGTTCGGGATGGTCGGTGGTGACGCTCGTCAGCTTGGTCGGCACCAGCCCCGGCGCGATGCCGTTGACCCGGATGCCATCCCTCGCCCAGGCCTCGCCCAGCGTCTTCGTGAGGCTCGCCGCGCCTGCCTTGGAGGCGGCGTAGGCAGGCGTGCCGATGGTCGATTTGAACGCGGCGACGCTGGAAACGATGATGATGATGCCCTTGGCTGCGCTTAATGCAGGGTGGAAGGCACGGGCGGCGTCCATCACCGAATTGAGGTTGATATCGACCACCGCATCCCAGCCCTCACGGGTGAACTCCTGCCGCCCGTAACGGACGGTGCCTTGGGAGAGGACCAGCACATCGACCGGGCCGAGATCAGCCGCCAACCGATCTGCGGCATCACGGTCAGTAAGGTTCAATTGGCGGTAATCCAGCCCGGTGAAATCGGCATCCTCCGCCTCAAGGTAATCGCCGAAATCGGGCCGCGTCCCGGTGACCGTGACACTCGCACCCCGCCCCCGGAACCCATGCGCAATGCCGTTCCCGATCCCGCTCGACCCGCCGATGACGAGGACGCGCTTGCCGGTGAAGTCGAGGGGGTCGGTCATTTTCTGTCGCTCCGACTGATCGTGCTTACTTCTCCCTTCCCCTTGGAGAAGGGCCGGGGATGGGGGGCCTGCCTAACAAGGGGGCGGTACCCCCACCCCCAACCCCTCCCCACTGGGGAGGGGAGACCTAGGCCTCAAATACTCCGCGAGATCACTTCCTTCATGATCTCGTTGGTGCCGCCGAAAATCCGCGTCACGCGCGCGTCGCGCCACAGGCGGGCGATAGCGTATTCGTTCATGTAACCCGCCCCGCCGTGGAGTTGCAGCGCGACATCGCAGCACTCCCATTGCAGATCGGTGTGCCACAGCTTGGCCGCGCTCGCCTCGTCGGTGGTGAGTTCGCCCGCCAAGTGCTTGCGGATCGCCCAGTCGAGATGCGCCCAGCCGACTTGCAGCTTGGCCTTCAAATCCGCGAGGGTGAACTTGGTGTTCTGGAACTCGAACACGGTCTTGCCGAAAGCCTTGCGGTCCTTGGTGAATTTGACCGCCTCGTCAAACGCGCGCTGTGCCGCCGCCTGCGCGCCGACCGCGATGCCGAGGCGTTCCTGCGGCAGCTCTTCCATCAGGTGAACGAAGCCCATGCCCTCCGCGCCGAGAATATTGGTCATCGGCACGCGGCAATCGTTGAAAAACAGCTCGGAGGTGTCGGCGGCGTGCTGGCCGATCTTGTCGAGATTGCGTCCGCGCTCAAAACCGGGGGTGTCGGCGTCCACCAGAACGAGGCTGATGCCCTTCGCCCCGCGCTCGGGATCGGTCTTGGCGACCACGATCACGCAATCGGCATTCTGGCCGTTGGTGATGTAGGTCTTCGAGCCATTGATGACGAGGTGGTTGCCATCCTTCTTGGCCGTGGTGCGGATGCCCTGAAGATCGCTCCCTGCGCCGGGTTCGGTCATGGCGATGGCGGTGATGATGTCGCCGCTGACCATGCCGGGCAGGTACTTGGCGCGTTGTTCGGGGTTGCCCAGCCGCTCGAAATAGTTCGCCGTGATGTCGTTCTGGAGGGTGAAGCCGGCGGAGGAACCGAGGTAGGACAATTCCTCGGTCAGCACGCAGTTGAAGCCGAAATCGAGGCCGAGGCCGCCGTTCTCCTCCTTCACCGTCATGCACAGCATCCCGGCATCACCCATTTTCTTCCACACGTCGCGCGGGACGATGCCGTTCGCCTCGTGCTCGTCCATGTGCGGGGTCAGGTGTTCAGCGAAGACCTTGCGCACGGTGTCGCGGAAGGCTTCGTGATCTTCATTATAGGCAGTGCGATAGGACGTCGCGAGCATGGCGGTTCTCTCTCCGAGGCAAAGGGTTTCGATTTGCCACGATAGAAGCCCGCGCACCGCCAAGGGTCAAGCGTCAAAAATGCAAGCTGTCAGACACCCCCACCCTCGTCACCCCGGACTTGATCCGGGGCTCGGCTTCTTCTTTGCAGCGGCAGGCCGGAAGGCAGCAAAGCCCCGTGTCAAGCACGGGGCGACGAGGAGCTAGCTTATCGGCGGACGATGCTTTCCACAAAGCGAGCCCAGCGCGGAAAAATTGCCACCACGGTCCACGCAAATGCGTTCATCGCGATCATGATCAAAACCTCGGACACGCCCAGGTCGCGGTCAAGAAACCGGTTCCCAAACAGGAACTGCGAGGTGAGGGCCACTACGCTGAAGAGGCTGACGCACCCGGCGACGACCCGCATCCCGAACAGGATTATCGTATTGTAAGTGCTCAAGCCTTGTTCAACATCTGCCATGGCAGTCAGCATATTCTAAGATGGGTCGGCAATCACCCCACAAACGCGCGTTCGATCACGAACTGCCCCGGCTTGTTGTTCGCGCCTTCCTCGAACCCGCGCGCTTCGAGATCGGCGGCGTGGTCCTTGATCATCGCCATCGAGCCGCACAGCATCACGCGGTCTTCTTCCGGAACGAAGTGCTGCGGGCCCTTGGACTGTTCGAACAGGCGGCCATCGTCGATCAGCTGCTGGATGCGGCCGGTGGTGCGGAAGGGTTCGCGGGTGACGGTGGGGACGTAGATCATCCGCGCGCGGTCTTCATCCTCGAGCAGCGGATCGCCTTCGAGTTTAGATTCCAGCAGTTCGCGATAGGCCAGTTCGGCGACGTTGCGCACCGAGTGGACCACGATCACTTCCTCGAACATCTGATAGACCTCGGGATCGCGCACAAGGCTCATGAAGGGCGCAAGGCCGGTGCCGGTCGAGAGCATGAACAGCCGCTTGCCCGGCAGCAGCGCGTCGGTGACCAGCGTGCCGGTCGGCTTCTTGCCGAGATAGATCGGATCGCCTTCGCGGATATGCTGGAGCCGCGAGGTCAGGGGGCCATCCTGCACCTTGATCGAGAGGAATTCGAGTTCCTCGGCGTAGGACGGCGAGGCCACCGAGTAGGCTCGCAGCAACGGCTTGCCATTATCGCCCGGCAGGCCGATCATCACGAATTCGCCCGAACGGAAACGGAAGCTCGCCGGGCGCGTGATCTTGAAGCTGAACAGCCCTTCGGTCCAGTGATGCACGTAAGTGATCGTCTCAACGGAAAGCGCGCCGCTTTCGGTGAACTGGGCGCGGTCGATAACGGGCTGGTTCAAGGCAGGTCTCGATCTTGCAGTGACGCCGCAACCAAGCGGCAGGATTGGCGGCGCAAATGGACGTTTGTGCAAGCTTCATCAAGACAGTTTAGTGATAAGGGCTGAAAGCAGGCCTTGATCCGCCGCGATCAGGCCCGCCACCTCACCCGCCTTACTTCCAGCCCGCACGGTCGAAGATGCGCACTGCTTCGGCCTGACCCTTGCCGATTTCGGCGGCATTGAGCGTATCAGCCTTGAACGCCCCGAGCTTTTCGACAGCCGAATTGGCCTTCAGGCCGATCGCAGCGGGATATTCATTATTGCCATCGGCGAAATAGCGCTGGGCCTTTTCCTCGGTCAGATATTCGAGGAATTTGATCGCATTGGCGCGGTTCGGCGCCGTCTTGACCACACCTGCCCCGCTGATGTTGACATGGGTGCCGGTCCCAGCCTGATCGGGGAAGATCACGCCCACCGCATCGAACACCGCCTGCTTTTCAGGATCACCAGCATAGCGCGCAAGGTAATAGGTGTTCACCACCGAAATGCGGCATTCACCCGCCGCGACGGCATCAATGTGCGAGGTATCATTGCCTTCGGGCGGACGCGCGAAATTGGCGACGACGCCCTTGGCCCACTTCTCCGCCTCGGCCGCACCCTTGTGCGCAATCACGCTCGAAAGGAGCGAGATGTTGTAGATATTGGACGAAGACCGCACGCAGATCTGGCCCTTGAATTCGGGCTTGGCGAGATCGGCATAGTTGGTGAGGCCCGCAGGCACGCCCTTGGCCTTGTTGTAAATGATGATGCGCGCACGGGTCGACAGGCCGAACCACAATCCTTCCGGATGGCGCAGATGGGTGGGCAGGCCCTCTTTCAGCACCGGCGAATCAACGCTGGCGAAAATTCCCGCTTCCTCGGCGCGCCATAGACGGCCGGCATCCACAGTGATCAGGATATCGGCCGGGCTGAATTCGCCTTCGGACTGGATCCGTTCGATCAGGGCATCGGCATCGGCCTCAATCCGGTTGACCTTGATCCCCGTCGCCTTGGTGAAATCATCATAAAGCGCCAGATCAGTGTCATAGTGGCGCGAAGAATAGAGATTGACCTCGCCCGCGTCGGCCGGGGCATTGCCCTCACCCTCAGGCGTTTCGGAACAGGCGGTGAGCACCGCAAGGCTTGCGGCGGCGACGAGACCAAGCAGGGATTTTGTCATGGGAAGTGGACTTTCGCTTATAGTTGCGAATGACTTGCATTAGTATCTACCAAAAGGCAAGCGCTAATCGCCCGGGAAGGCCCGCAGGCTGTGCGCTTGCGGCACGATCCGGTAGCGCACTCCGGCACTGACAGACACAGGCGTCTCGACAGTGATCTGCGCACCGCCCGCGCCTTCGAGCAGCACGCGCGTTATCCCGCCGACGGGGTGGATATCGACGACACTCAAACCAGCATCATCGGACACCAGATCGAGCCGGTCTGCATGCACCAGCAAGTCGACATGCCTGCCAGGTGGCAGCAAGCGTTCGGCCACGGTGTCTTTCGCCGCAGCCAACGGCCAAATACCGAAGGCGGTGACGAAGCCGCCCTCGCCTGTCACCCCCGGCACGATCTGCGCCCCGCTGAAGATCGCGCCGACTGCCGCCGTGGCGGGCGCATCATGCAGATCGAACGGCGTGCCGAACTGCACGATACGGCCATCTTCCATCACCGCGATGCGATCTGCGATATCCAGCGCTTCTGCCGGATCATGGGTAACGAGCAAGGTTGTCGTCCCGCGGGCGCGCAGCAGCATCCGGCAATCGCGGCGCAGCTTGCGACGCAGCACGATATCAACGCTCGCAAAGGGTTCGTCCATCAACAGCACCTGCGGCCCCGGCGCCATCGCCCGTGCGAGCGCCGCACGCTGCTGCTGCCCGCCTGAAAGCGCGTGCGGATAGCGATCACCCATCCCTGCAAGGCCGACCGCTTCGAGCCAACCCGCCACCTCGCCCTGCCGCGCGCGCGGCAGCCCGAAGCCGATGTTCGCTGCAATAGTCATATGCGGGAACAGCGCGCCTTCCTGGAAGACGAGGCCGACCGGGCGCTTCTCGGGCGGAGGATGGTGGCCCTGATCTGCCAGCAGCGCGCCGCCGACATAAACCGCGCCCTCTTGTACCTTGAGCAGACCCGCCGCGAGATTAAGCAGTGTTGACTTCCCGCAGCCCGACGCGCCAAGCAGGCAGGTGATTTCTCCGGCGGGCGCGGTAAAGCTGATCCCTTCGAGCGCCGCAATCTCACCGTAAGCATGGGCAATATGACGAAATTCGAGGCTCACATGATGCATCCGGGCGATTGCGGGTGAGCCGCCTTAGGCAATTTGCTGCCTCGCAGGCAAGCGCAAGCGGTGGTGCGGGCGTCAGTGGCGCGGGCTCGGCGTCGCAAAGTGGCTGGACGCTGGGCGCACTGGTGATTGCCGCGCTGGCAGGCTTGCCGCTGGCGACTATTCTGGTCTCTTCGCTCACGGGCGGGATCGAGGCGATTGCCCACCTCGCCCGCACGGTGCTGCCGCTCTATGTCGCCAACACCGCCTTGCTGATGACGTTGGCGGGCAGCCTTGCGGTCGTGATCGGCACCGGCACCGCATGGCTGGTGAGCGCGGCGGCGTTTCCGGGGCGACGGATTCTCGCTGTCGCGCTCGTCCTGCCGCTCGCTGTGCCTGCCTATATTGCAGCCTATATATATGCCGACATCCTGAGCTTTGCCGGCCCGGTGCAAAGCGCCCTGCGCGCAGCAACCGGCTGGGGCGTTGCCGATTATACCTTTCCCGCAATCCGATCGCTGCCGGGCGGGGCGCTGGTGCTTGCGCTCGTTCTCTATCCTTATGTCTACCTGCTCGCCCGCGGTGCCTTTGCCGCCCAGAGCCTGTCGCAGTTCCGCGCGGCGCGCAGCCTTGGCGCAAGCCCGCGCACAGCATTCTGGCGGGTGGCCTTGCCCGCTGCCCGGCCCGCCATTGCCGGAGGGCTGGCACTGGTGCTGATGGAAGTGCTCGCCGATTTCGGCGTCGCGGAATATTTCGCGATCCCCACTTTCTCGACCGGCATTTTCCGCAGCTGGCTGGCGATGGGGGACAAGCAGGCTGCGCTCAAACTGGCCGCGATGATGCTGGTGTTCGTCGCCGTGCTGGTGATCTTCGAAGCGCGCACCCGCGCAGGACGCAGCGCCAGCCGCGATGGCCTGGTCGCACGCGGCAGCGAACCGCTGGTCGAACTCGGTCCGCTGGGCAAAGCGCTCGCGCTCACCTGCTGCGCAATCCCTGTCCTGCTCGGCTTTGTCATTCCGGCCGGATGGCTGGCATGGCTCGCCACCCGCGATGCCGCGCAGGCCGCCACCCGCGCACTTGGCGAATATATCAGCGGCAGCCTGTGGCTTGGCCTGTCCGCCGCGCTGGTGTGCGTGATCGCCGCACTCCTGCTGGCCTTTGCCAAGGCGCGCAGCACCAGCCCTCTGGTTACCGGCGCGATCCGGCTGGGAACGCTGGGCTACGCCCTGCCCGGTGCGCTGCTGGCGGTCGGCCTGCTGGCGCCGCTGGGCGCATTCGACCAGACGCTTACCCGATTCGCCCGCGACGCATTTGGCCATAGCGGCGGCTTGCTGCTGACCGGCACCAGCCTGATCCTGATCTATGCACTCTCGGTGCGGTTTCTGACAGTCGCCTACAACACGCTCGACAGCGGGCTGTCGCGCATTCCGCCCAATCTGGATGCTGCGGCGCGCAGCTTGGGCGCTTCGCCTGCGCGGGTGCTGGCGCGGGTCTATGCACCGCTGCTCGCGCCCAGCCTTGGTGCAGCCGCTGCGCTCGTTTTCATCGATACCTTGCGCGAATTGCCCGCAACGCTGATCCTGCGTCCGTTCAACCTCGAAACGCTGGCAACACGTACCTATCGGCTGGCGAGCGATGAGCGGCTGGTCGAAGCCTCGATCCCGGCGCTGATCCTGCTGGCAGCCGGACTTTTGCCTGTGCTTTTGCTCAACCGGATGGACGAAAAATAGGGTTGGGACACGTTCTGCGCGAAACTCACAAAAAAGTGTCAATCCAGCTTGTCACTTGGGCTTGTCGCCAGCGCTGTGAACGTCCATGAGAGCAGCCCTATGGCACGTTTTCCCTTCTCAGCAATCGTCGGTCAGGACGAGATGAAACAGGCCCTGCTGATCGCAGCGGTCGATCCTTCGGTTGGCGGGGTCATGGTGTTCGGTGATCGCGGCACGGGCAAGTCCACGGCTGCCCGCGCGCTTGCCAGCCTGCTTCCGCCGATTATGGCTATCGAGAATTGCCCGTATGGCTGCTCCAAGGAGGAGCAGGCGCGCTATCCAGGGATCGCCGGCACCGGCCCTTTGAAAAAGCGCGCCGTGCCGTTTGTCGATCTGCCGCTTGGCGCGACCGAGGATCGGGTGATCGGCAGCCTCGATCTCGAACGTGCGCTGCGTTCGGGCGAAAAGGCGTTCGAGCCGGGCCTGCTGGCCAAGGCGCATCGCGGCTTCCTCTACATCGATGAGATCAACCTGCTCGAAGATCACCTCGTCGATCTGCTGCTGGATGTCGCCGCGTCTGGAGAGAACGTGGTCGAGCGCGAAGGCCTGTCGGTGCGCCACCCGGCCAAGTTCGTGCTGATCGGCAGCGGCAACCCGGAAGAGGGCGAATTGCGCCCGCAATTGCTCGATCGCTTCGGGCTTTCGGTTGAAGTGCGCACGCCCAAGGATATCGAGGTGCGGATCGAGATCATGCGCCTTGTCGCCGCGAATGAAGCCGATCCGGCAGCTTTTGCCGAACGCTGGGCGGGCGAGGACGAGAAAGCCCTCAAGAAAGTCGCGCGCGGCAAGGCCCGCCTGCCCAAACTTGTGCCGGGCGATGATGTGCTGCGCGATGCGGCCAACCTGTGCCTTGCCGTGGGCGCAGATGGCCTGCGCGGCGAACTCACCCTGATGCGCGCCGCCCGCGCCTATGCCGCGCTCGAAGGTGCCAAGTCGGTGACCCGCCAGCACCTGATCGCGATTGCACCCTCGGCGCTGCGTCACCGCTTGCGCCGCGATGTGCTGGACGAAACCGGCTCGACCACTCGCATCACCCGCGCCATCGAAGAGCTGTTCGGATGAGCGAAGCGGAAGCGGCCGGTGATCCCCCAAACGATCCGCCTGTCGATCCTCTGGCGGATGCTTTAATCGCTGCGCGGCTGTTTACGCTGGCCCCCAAAGTCTTCGGCGGGCTGGTGCTGCGCGGCTCAAGCCCGGCACGCGATGCGCTGGTCGAGGCGCTGGCGGGCGCCATTGTGCTGCGCCGGATGCCGGGCCATGTCGATGATGAGCGCCTGCTTGGCGGGATCGACATTGCCGCCAGCCTCGCTGCGGGCCGGCCAATCGTTCAGAAAGGCCTGATCGAAGAAGCACAGGGCGGCGCGCTGATCATCCCGATGGCCGAGCGCATGGACACCAGCGTGGCCGGGCGGCTGGTGCAGGCGCTGGATGATGCCAAGGCTGCGCTGGTGATGCTGGATGACAGTGTCGAGGCGGATGACTCCCCGCCCGCCAGCCTGATGGAGCGCGCGGCGTTCCGCTGCGACCTGGCGGCCTCGCGGCAGTGGCAGGGGGTGGAATTGCCACCCGTGCCTGACGCGGGCTGGCATGCGGTTGCACCGCTTGATGACAAGCAATTGCGCGCGCTTGCCACCACCGCCGTGCTGTTCGGGGTGGAGGATATCCGCGCGCTGATCTTTGCCGAGGCGGCCGCACGCGGCGCGGCGCTGCTGGCTGGCCGGGAAATCGCCGAGGATGCTGATCTGGCAACTGCCGTGCGCCTCGTGCTCGCCCCGCGCGCCACCCGGATTCCCGAATTCGAGGAGCAGCAGGAAGAAGCGCCGCAGCCCGAGGATGCTCCGCCTGATCAGAACGAGGACGAACAGCCCCCGCCCGACAGCAATTCGTCCGATCCGCCAGATGATCAAACCCAGCAGTCCAAGGAGCAGGATCTGGAGGAATTGCTGGTCGATGCAGCCAAGGCCGCGATTCCGCGCGATCTGCTCGAACAGCTCGCGCAGGGCAATGCACCGCGCCGGGGCAGCAGCACCGGCACCGGGCAGAAACGCAAATCGGGGATGCGCGGCAAGCCGCTTGGCGCAAGGCCCGGAATGCCGCGTGGCGGCGCGCGGCTCGCGCTGATCGATTCGCTTCGCGCTGCTGTGCCGTGGCAGAATGTGCGCCGCCGCGAAAAGGGCATGGATGCCGACGCGCCGATCATCATGCGCAAGGAAGATCTGCGCATCCGCCGGTTCGAGGAACGCGCCGCGCGCGTCACGATTTTCGCCGTCGATGCAAGCGGTTCGGCAGCAGCGGCCCGTCTCGCCGAAGCCAAGGGCGCGGTCGAACTGATGCTGGCACAGGCCTATGTCACCCGCAGCGAAGTCGCCCTGATTTCCTTCCGGGGCACCACCGCTGAAGTGCTGCTCCCCCCCACCCGCTCGCTGACGCGGGCCAAGCGCGCGCTGTCGGAGTTGCCCGGCGGCGGCGGCACGCCGCTTGCGCTGGGGCTTAACGCAGCGCGGGAATGTGCTGACGGAGTGATCGCCAAGGGCCGCAGCGCCAGCCTTGTGATCCTTACCGACGGCCGCGCCAACATCACCGCCGATGGCCAGCCGGGCCGGGCGCAGGCCAATGAAGATGCCAAGGCGGCCGCGCGGGCGATCTATGCGCGCGGGATCGATAGCCTTGTGGTGGATATTTCCGCCCGCCCCGGCCCTGAAGGCGCAGCGCTGGCGAATGCGATGGGCGGCCGCTTCCTCGCCCTGCCGCGTGCCGACGCGCGGATGATCCAGCAGGCGATCAACGCAGCCCAACCGCTCGGCAAGGCCGCATAAGGCATGGCCCGCCCGCTCGAATGGAGCCGCGAAGGCCTGATCTGGCCGCACCGCGACGCGAGCGCGTTTGTCACCATTGGCGGGGCGCGCTGGCATGTCCAGCGCATGGGGCCACAGCGAGGGGGCGGCGCGCCGCTGCTGCTGCTCCACGGCACGGGCGCATCGGTGCATTCGTGGCGTGATGTGATGCCCTTGCTGGCGCAGACCCATGAGGTGATCGCGGTGGACTTGCCGCGTCACGCCTTCACCACCGGCCATGCGCCCGATGCGCTGTCCTTGCCGCGCATGGCGGGCGAGTTGGCGCGGCTTTTGAAGACGCTTGATGTCACGCCCGCTGCGATTGTGGGGCACTCCGCCGGTGCCGCTCTCGCGCTGCAACTGGCGCTCGATCATGGCTATGCGGGGCCGATCATCGGCCTCAATTCCGCGCTGCGTCCGTTTCCCGGGATCGGCGCACAGCTGTTCCCGGTAGTGGCCAAGCTGTTTCTGGTGAACCCGCTGGTGCCGCGCATTTTCTCGGGCTCGCTGACCCGCGAAGGCGAGGTCGAGCGGTTCCTCAAACGCTCAACCGGATCGAGCATCGATGCAACCGGCATGGCTTGTTATGCAGCCCTGTTCCGCAATCCCGCCCATGCCAAGGGCGCGCTCGCGATGATGGCGAACTGGGACTTGCCGACGCTCAAGGCCCGCATGGGGCGGATCACGAATCCGGTGCTACTGGTGCATTCGGATCGCGATGCGGCGATCCCGCTCGACTGGACGCGCGAGGCGGCAGGCTGGATCAGGCAAGCACGGCTTGAAGTGATGCCCGGCCTCGGCCATCTTGCCCACGAGGAAGCACCTGAAGAAACAGCGGCATTGATTAAGGCGTTTCTCGCAAACTAAGCCCCTTCCCTTGAGGGAAGGGGTTGGGGATGGGTGTAACATACCCGATAAATCAGACCCCCACCCCCGCCCCTCCCCACGGGGAGGGGAGCATGACGCTAAAGGAACAAGGAGCCACCATTATGGGACAGAACTACGGCTGGATCGAGCTGGTGCTGTTCTACGGCATCGCGATCGGCTTTGGCGTGTGGCAATGGGTCAAGATGGACCGGATGC
The DNA here is from genome assembly GCA_046296075.1 of Erythrobacter sp. Classification (GTDB taxonomy): domain Bacteria; phylum Pseudomonadota; class Alphaproteobacteria; order Sphingomonadales; family Sphingomonadaceae; genus Erythrobacter. Next base: position 13,379 of record JBKBMC010000064.1, read on the forward strand.
TGAAAAAGACCCGCGCGGAGAAAGCGGCGAGGCAAGCGGCGGAAGCTTCGGCGAAGGAAGATGG
>JBKBMC010000065.1:0-13249 GCA_046296075.1 Erythrobacter sp.
CGGTCGGTGTGCAGGGGCCGGGCGAAATGAGAAAGCCCTGCGCTCCGCTTGCTAAAGCTTCGGAAGCGCTCAGCGCATCATTGCGCACCACTTGCACTTCCGCGCCCAGCTCCATCAGGTAATGGACGAGGTTGAAGGTGAAGCTGTCGTAATTGTCGATGACGAGAATCATGGCGTGTCCTTAGCGCGGGCGCTCACCACCACAATCGGGCCATTGCGCGCTTTATCAAGCCGTCCTCGCGCCGGGTCCCAAAGCGCGGACACCTTGCCATCGAGATACAGCGCGTTTGGCGTTTTCAACTCGTCCCGAAAATAGCGCGCCAATTGCCCGAAGCTGACGGGCGCATCAGAAATGACGAAATGCGCCACGCCTTTGGCATCGACACCCACTCCGTTGCGGATCGCGCGCGAGGGGCCATTATCCTGAATGTCCGGATGCAGCTTGCCTTCGATCACCAGCATCGGGCCGGATTGCGTGCCGAACTCGGGGCGATCGCTTACGCTGGCATAGAAGGCATCGGTCGAAAGAACGCGCCACTTGCCAGCGCTGCCAAAGAACACGCCATTGGGCTTCATGAAGAAATTGCTGGTGTTGCCTTCGGGCGCATCGCCGCGGTTGAATTCCTTGAGCCGTTCGCCGCCTTCGACGTAGTAGCCAAGGGCTTTGAGATCATCGCCAAATGCTCCGCCATTCATCGCGAAGGCGACGGTAGCCGCGTCGGTGCTCGCGGCATAGGCAGCAAGCGAACCATAGGGCTGGCCATTGACAGGCGCGTTGGCAAGTCCGATGCGGTGCTGCGCCGGATCGGCGATGCAATGGGTGAGTGGAACCTCCTCGAACACCACTGAGCGGCAGGCCGAAGCAACCTCAACAGGACTGGGCGAACCTTCAGGTTGAGGCGAAGGTGTCGCTGCCGCGACTGGCGTACCATCAAGCCGCGCGCGCATTGCCGGCTCGCCCGCAGGTTGCTCGGAACAACCGGTCAGCGCCATGATCGCCAAGGCGAGAGCAGAGCAGATGCCAGCCCGGCTCACTGGCCAAACCCCGGTTCGGATGCAATCCGCATGGCCTCACGCGCAGCGGCGATCAGCGCCCCGGCCTTCGCCTTGCATTCGGCCAGCTCGTAATCGGGATCGCTATCGGCAACGATGCCAGCGCCTGCCTGCACATGCATTGTGCCATCCTTGATGACAGCAGTACGCAACACGATACAGGAATCAACCGAACCATCGGGTGCAAAATAGCCGACCCCGCCCGCATAGGCGCCGCGGGTCTCCTCTTCGAGTTCGGCGATCACCTCGCAGGCGCGGATCTTCGGCGCGCCGGAAACGGTGCCTGCCGGAAAGCCCGCAAACAACGCATCAAGCGCATCGTGCGGTGCGGCCAGCTTGCCCACGACATTGCTGACAATATGCATCACATGGCTGTAACGCTCGATCGTGAAGCTGTCGGTGACAGTCACACTGCCCGCCGCCGCGACCCGGCCGACATCATTGCGCCCGAGATCGAGCAGCATGAGATGTTCGGCCAGTTCCTTGGGATCAGCCAGCAGGCTGGCCTCGTTGGCGTCGTCGTCTTCGCGCGTCTTTCCACGAGGACGCGTGCCCGCAATCGGCCGGATGGTGACATCACCATCGCGCACCCGCACGAGGATTTCGGGGCTTGAGCCGACCAGCGCGAAACCGGGTAAATCGAGGAAATAGAGAAAGGGCGAAGGATTCACCCGGCGCAGCGCGCGGTAGAGCGAGAGCGGCGGCAGCGGAAATTCGCAGGTGAAGCGCTGGGCCAGCACCACCTGAAAGATATCGCCTGCGAGAATGTAATCCTTGGCTTTCAACGCCATCGCCTTGTAGGCTTCGCCCGGCACCACCGGCACAAGCTCAGGCAGGGCTGCATCAAGCGGTGCGCGAGGTTCTTCCGGACGCATGCGACCAAGCGCGGCGAGGCAGGCATCGATCCGCTCGCCTGCCGCGGCAACTGCGCGGGCTGGATTTTCTGCCTGCCAGATTGGCGCAATAGCGAACAATTCATCGGTCAGACTGTCAAACACCAGAATGAGCGTCGGGCGGACGAACAACATGTCGGGCAGATCAAGCGGGCTTTGCGCTGCGCGAGGCAACTTCTCGACAAGGCCAATGGTCTCATACCCGAAATAGCCGACAAGGCAGGCAAGGGCCGGGGGCAGGGCAGCGGGCACATCGTCGATCCGGCAGGCCGCGACAAGGGCACGCAATTCGGTAAGGGAATTGCCCGCACAAGGCGCGAAAGCAGCACGATCGGCTTGCCAATGGCGATTGATCGCCGCTTGTTCAGCAGTTGCCCGGAACACCAGATCGGGATCAAGGCCAAGCAGGCTGTAACGCCCGCGGACCTCGCCGCCTTCCACCGATTCGAGCAGGAAATCGCCGCGCCCCTCCACCATCAAGCGCCGCGCTGCGCCCACCGGCGTATCGCTGTCGGCAATGACCCGACGCCACACCAGCGCCGCCTTGCCTTTGGCAAGCGCTTGCACGGCTTCAGCAGCATTCTCCGGAGCGGCGGCAGATATGGTGGTGGCAGGATCGGTCATTGCAACAAAGGGGCAGGGCAGGCGATCAAGCCTAGATGCCGCCCGCAAGCTGCTTGCGCAGTGCGGCAATGGCCTCTTCGTTGCGCTCGACCCCTACTTCCTTGCGGATCGCGGCTGTTACCTGCGCGCGGTATTCCTGCGACAGCGTGGGCGCGAGCGAGCGACGGGTTTGCGTCACGAGCTCCGGTTCGGATTCGACCGGGTCGGTCTTGATCTCGGCAAGATCGACAACATACCAACCCAGGTCTTGCGGGGCTTCGAGTTTTTTCGCGGAGCCCTGTGCCATGCTGAACATCAACACCAGCGGGGCGGGCACATCGCCGCCGCGCCGGGCCATCAGCTCGCGGCGCTTGAGATCAACCCGCTCACGCTCGATCGCGGGCTTGTTCTCTGCGGCAACCGCTTCGGAGAGCGGGGTTCCCGCCGACACTTTCTTGAGCACGCGGTCAGCAGCAGCGCGAGCAAGCTTGGCACCTTCGGCACGCTTCCATGCCGCCACCACAGCTTCGCGCACTTCTGCCAACGGGGCAGCACGCGATTCCTCGATACGGGCCACATCGAAAATGATGAATTCCCGCCCCGGCGTCAGCTCGGCAAGCTGCGGTGCGCTCTCGTCCATCTGGAACGCAGTGGACACCAGTGGCAGCAACTGCTCGATCACCTGACCGCCCTCTGGCCCGTAGACCCGCCCATCAGCCAGCAGTGCGGGCGTGGTCTCCACCTTGAGGCTGTAGGCCTTGGCGACTTCGGCAAGCGCCGTGCCGCTGTCGATCTCGGCCTCGATCTCGCTGGTGCGCTGGGCCACGGCGGCTGCAAGCTTTTCCTGCCGCAACTGGCCGGAGATCTCAGGCGTCGCTTGCGCCAGAGTGCGAGCAGGGATGCGCTCGATCCTGTCCACCCGCGCAACATACCAGCCAAGCGCTCCGCGTGTCGGCTCGACAAAGCCGCGCTCGCCAGCCTTGAAGACGCCTTCGGCGAAGGCAAGGCTGGTTGCATTGGCGAGTTCTTCCTTGCCGCGCAGATCACCCTTGGCGACATTGAACCCGGCATCGCGGGCTGCGGCTTCGAGCGAAAGCCCTCCTTGCAGGCGCGCAACAAAGCTTCTCGCGGCATCCTCGGTGGGAACGATGAAGTAGCTCACAGCACGCCGCTCGCTCGCCTTGTAGGCGTCGGCATTCGCCTTGAAGCGCGCGGCAATCTCCGCCTCGCTCGGCGTGGCGTCAATACCGAGTTGATCGGCACTGAACACCGCAAAGCGCAGTACGCGGCGCTCCGGACGGATGAAGCGGGCGCGGTTATCCTTGTACCACGCTTCTATTTGCTGCGTGCTCGGATCAGCTGTTGGTGCGAACGCAGCCGACGGGATCAGCGCAATCTCGCCAAGACGCCGTTCAAGCACCAAAGCAGCATATTGCCTTGCGACCTTTTCGGGCATGCGCGGCGCACCCATCGTCGCCTCGAACAATTGCTGTTCAAGCAAGCCATCGCGCAGATCGCGTCGCAGAGTAGCATCGCTGATGCCACGCTGGCGCAGTGCAGCCTGATAAATGTTCTGATCGAAATCGCCGGTTGCGCCGCGGAAGGCCGGAATCTTGAGAATTTCGCTGTCGATAAGATTCTTGCCCGCACGCAGGCCATACTTCTGGGCATAGGCGCCGATCGCGTAACGATCGATCAGCTGCTTCACCACTTCCTCAAGCCCATCCTGCTCGATGAATTCGGGCATTGTCAGCGTGGGGTTAATCTGTGCACGCACCTGTTCGAGCGCGACCTGGGCGCCGCTTGATAATTCGGAAGCGGCGATCGGCTCCTTGCCGACAAGCGCAACCCGGCTGCCTGCCGAAAGCCCTCCGAAGGTCGAGCCGGTAATGTCGGCTGCAGCAAATGCAAACGCCACCAGCACAAGAAAACCGATGAAGATCGGAAGGCCGATCTTGGACTGGAAAAAGCGACGGAACAGCGAAAGCATAGGTCAGGCGATCCCTCCGGTGCCGGGCATGGCCGGGCAGCGGCGACAGAAGTTGGCAACACGCTGGGGTGTCTCGTGCCGAGCGCTTTATCGGCGAGAGCGCCGCGCGGCAACATGCCTCTTGCCCAAATTGCGACGGTCGCACGTGCAAAATGGCCCAGTCGCTTTGACTGCCGGCGGTTCCTGCTCTAGCGCGGCGCTCCCGACGGCCCTAAAGGCGGCGGGAATCATAACAACACAAACCTCTCCCGCTCAATTACAGGACACTGCAATGGCGCGTCGGCCATATATTGTCGGAAACTGGAAGATGCATGGAACTAGAGCCATGCTTTCGGAAGCGCGCGCGATTGATCGCGCAGCGCAACGTTTGCTCAAAGTCGAAGTGGCGATTGCGCCGCCTTACACTCTTATTCATCCGATCCATCGCGAAGCAGAATTGATTGCTGTCGGCGCGCAGGATTGTCATGAGGCCGAAGGTGGTGCTTTCACCGGAGACATCTCCGCAGCAATGCTTGCCGATGCGGGTGCCCAGTTCGTCATCCTCGGCCATTCGGAGCGCCGCGAAGGCCACGGTGAGAGCAATGACTTGGTGCGCGCCAAGGCCGAGGCGGCACTCGCAGCGGGTCTCAAGATCATCCTGTGTTGCGGCGAGAATGCCGAGACCCGCGGAAGTGGCGCTGCCATCACCTTCGTCCGCGATCAGCTTGGCGCGTCGCTGCCGCTCTTTCCTGAAGGCTCTGTCGATATCGCCGAGCGTATCACCATCGCTTACGAGCCGATCTGGGCGATTGGCACCGGCAAAACGGCCAGCCCCGACGATATCTCAGAAATGCATGCCGCGATCCGCGCGTTGCTGATCGAACGGTTCGGCGCAGAGCAGGGCAGTGATATCCGCATTATCTATGGCGGATCGGTGAAGCCTGAAAACGCGGGCGAAATCCTGCGATTGGCGGACGTAGGTGGGGCTTTGGTAGGCGGGGCAAGCCTTACTGCCGATAGCTTTATGGGCATAGCGCTGGCCGTGGGCGAACCTGCCGACAGCTGAGCCGGTACGGCATTTCTCCCTCTGGTACCCTTGCCGCAAGCAGCAAGGGCGCCTAGATGGCGCGCAGATATTCATATAAGAGCATTGTCATGTCGCTGTTTCTTTTTCTTACCGTGGTGCAGGCACTCATCGCTGCGGCGCTTGTCGGAGTGGTGTTGATGCAGCGCTCCGAAGGGGGCGGGCTGGGCATCGGCGGCAGCCCGTCAGGCGCTCTGGGGGCGCGCGGCGCAGCGGATTTCATGACCCGTGCTACGAAGTGGCTCGCCGTGGCTTTCGTTGTGCTGTCGATTGTGCTCGCTGCCCTGGCCGTGCGCGAGAGCGGGGTTTCCACGGTCAGCACCACGCTTGATCGCAATGTTGCGGCGCCTGCCGGCAGCAATGATCTGCTGGCCGATCCCACTGGCACGCCAGCGGAAGCGCCTGCAACAGCGCCCGCGACTGACGATCCGCTCGCGGAATAACCTGTCATCTCAGATCTGGTCAGCACGTGGACCGGCGCAGTGCGCCGGCCCCAATCGCGGCATTTTGTAACCGGGCTGTGGATGGTTGGGTCCGATCCAGCGCAATTCGCTTGCCCCGAATCCATCTCGCAGCTTAAGGCCCAACTCCCATGGCGCGGTTCATTTTTATCACCGGCGGCGTGGTCTCCTCGCTCGGCAAAGGTCTCATGGCAGCCTCTCTGGCAGCCCTCCTTCAGGCGCGTGGCTACAAGGTCCGCATCCGCAAGTTCGATCCCTATCTCAATGTCGATCCGGGCACGATGAGCCCCTATCAGCACGGCGAGGTCTATGTGACGGACGATGGGGCCGAGACTGATCTCGATCTCGGGCATTATGAGCGTTTCACTGGTGTTTCGGCCCGCCAGAGCGACAACATCACCTCAGGCCGGGTCTATCGCGATATCATTGCACGCGAGCGACGGGGCGATTATCTCGGCGCCACGGTGCAGGTGATCCCGCACGTAACAGACGAGATCAAGGCTTTCGCGCTCGCGGACCAGGAAGACCACGATTTCATTCTGTGCGAGATCGGCGGGACGGTTGGCGATATTGAGTCGCTCCCCTTTATGGAGGCCATCCGCCAGCTGCGGAACGAGCTTGAACCGCTCCAGACGCTTTCCGTCCATGTGACGCTGGTGCCCTATATCGCCGCGGCGGGTGAGCTCAAGACCAAGCCGACACAGCACTCGGTGCGCGAATTGGCGAGCCTCGGGATCAAGCCCGATATCCTGCTGTGCCGTGCCGAACATCCCATTCCCGAAAGTGATCGCCGCAAGATCGCGCAGTTCTGTAACGTGCGCCCGGAAGCCGTGATCCCGGCGCTTGATGCGCCTTCAATCTATTCGGTGCCGCTGCAATATCACGCCGAGGGGCTCGATGCCGAGGTGCTGCGCGGCTTCGGGATCACCGATGCGCCTGCGCCCGATCTGGCGGCATGGCATGACGTAACCGATCGTTATTTCAACCCGGAGGGGGAAGTCACGATCGCTGTCGTGGGCAAATATGTCGGACTGCAAGATGCCTACAAGAGCCTCAACGAAGCGCTGATCCACGGCGGACTGGCCAACCGGGTCAAGGTCAACATCAAGTGGATCGATGCCGAGATTTTCGAGGGTGACGATGAGGCCGCCATGGTCTCCGCGCTCGAACCGATGCACGGTATTCTCGTGCCGGGCGGCTTTGGCGAGCGTGGCAGCGAAGGCAAGATTGCCAGCGTGCGCTTTGCCCGCGAGCGCGGTGTGCCATTTTTCGGGATCTGTCTTGGCATGCAGATGGCCTGCATCGAAGGTGCCCGCGCGGCAGGCTTTGCCAAGGCTTCCTCGACCGAATTCGGTGAAACCGAAACACCCGTCGTCGGAATCATCACCGAATGGATGAGCAAGGAAGGCCTGCAACAACGCGAATCAGGTGGAGACCTTGGCGGCACGATGCGACTGGGCGCCTATCCGGCAAAGCTTAGCGCCAATAGCCATACCTCGCGGATGTATGGCGGGGCGGATGTGATCTCCGAGCGTCACCGGCACCGTTACGAAGTCAACAGCGGCTTTATCGAGCCGCTGGAGAAGCAAGGGCTGATCTTTGCGGGCATGTCGCCCGATGGACTACTGCCGGAAATTGTCGAACGCCCCGATCACCCGTGGTTCGTCGGCGTGCAGTTTCACCCCGAGCTGAAATCGCGCCCCTTCGATCCGCATCCCTTGTTTGCCGGGTTCATCGCCGCCGCAGTCGAACAATCCCGACTCGTCTGATCGCGGGAGCGCCTGACATCCGGAGGGAAAGGCGCGAGGCAGGCCAGTTCGCTTGTTCTTTGTGAAAGGGTTGCCCATCGGATCGTCCCATATTGGGATGCCGCAAGGCGAAACTGCTCGCTAAGATGCCCGGTTCTTTACAGGATTGTAAGTTTGCTCTTGCGCGAAAACTTAAGGCAGCCTTAAAGGCTGGCTATGATATCGGGCACGGACCCACATGCCGACCTGATTTATATATGCTTGCGCGCCGGCGAAGCCGAAAGGTCAGACCCGTGCAAGAACTGAGCTTGTTTCGGTCTTGTCCGTCTTCTGCGACCCGGACGGACGTGACCGAACAGGGCGGCGCAAGCCGCGAGGGGGCGGATCGCAAGATCCGCCCCCTCTAGTTATTATACAGGGCTTGGGATCAGGCTGCGCTTGATGAGCGGTCCTCAACCTCGGTCGTGACAACCTGCAAGGGCTGTTGGCCACCGACCGGAATTTTCTTGGGCTTCATCGCTTCGGGCACTTCGCGCACGAGATCGATGATCAGAAGGCCATCAGCGAGATCGGCGCGTTCCACCCGCACGAAATCAGCCAGTTCAAAGCGCCGCTCGAAGCCGCGATTGGCAATGCCGACGTGGATGAATTGCGCGCCATCATCAATGTCGTCGCGCTTCTTTCCTTGCACCACCAGCAGGTTCTGCTGTGCGGTGATATCGATATCCTGCGCGCGGAAACCCGCCACGGCGAGCGTGATGCGGTAGTTATCATCGCCGCTGCGCGAGATATTGAACGGGGGATAATTGTCGCCGGCGTTGAGGCGCGCCTGGTTTTCGAGCAGGTCGAACAGGCGATCAAAGCCCACAGTGCTGCGGCGATAAGGGGTGAGATCAAAACGTGACATCGTGCAAATCCTCCATGATGAGCAATCTGTTTCAGTCGGAGCCTGCTTCATGCAGCGCCCCATTGGGTTTGTTGCCGGATGTTTCCCGAGACTGGCGAAACGTGGCAACAGCCTCTATCTGGTAAGGCGATAATCCGTTTCAAGAGGTGACGATGCCCGGCCCGCAAATCGATATCTACACCAAGTTCGCCTGCCCGTTCTGTGTGCGGGCCAAGCGTTTGCTGACCGAGAAGGGCGCCGAATTCACCGAATACGACATCACGATGGGCGGCCCAAGGCAGATCGAGATGCGCGAACGTGCGCCGAACGCGATGACTGTGCCGCAGATTTTCATCGGCGATTATCATGTCGGCGGCTCCGATGATCTTGCTGCGCTCGAGGCTGCGGGCAAGTTAGACGGGTTACTCGCTGGCTGATGCTAAAAATCGCCGTTCTTCAAATGTGTTCGGGCATTGATCCCGAGGCAAACCTGTCCATGATCACGCATGCCGCGAAGAAGGCTGCCGGGGCAGGCGCGCAAGTTCTCTTTACGCCCGAGATGTCGATCCTGCTGGATCGCAACCGTGAGCGCGGCGCGCGGTGGATCACCAGCGAAGCGCCACAAGCGGTTCTTGACGAATTGTGGGGCACGGCAGTCAAGCTGGAGATCGACATAGCGCTCGGTTCGATGCCTGTTGTCAGCAGGAGCGGCAAATGGGCCAACCGCGCGCATTATTTCTCCCGCAAAGGCGGGGATATCATCACTTACGACAAGATCCACATGTTCGATGTCGCACTTGCCACCGGTGAAGCCTGGCGTGAAAGCGCCGCTTACGAGCCGGGCCGGCAAGTCGTGACAGTCGAGGATACGCCGGTCGGGCGGCTCGGCCTGTCGATCTGCTATGATATGCGGTTTCCCGCACTTTACGAGGAACTGGGCAACCGCCTTTGCGATGTGACCGCGGTTCCGGCTGCCTTCACCGTGCCGACGGGCCGCGCGCATTGGCACACCCTGCTGCGTGCCCGTGCGATCGAAGCCAGCGCTTTCGTCATTGCCGCGGCGCAGGTCGGCAAGCACGAGGATGGACGCGAGACCTATGGCCACAGCCTCGTGGTTGATCCGTGGGGAGAGGTGCTGCTCGACATGGGTGGCGACGAGACCGGACTTGCCTTTTGCGAGATCGACCTGAACCGGATTGGGGAAGTGCGCGCTCAGGTGCCCGCTCTTGCCAATCGCCGCCCAATCCCCAAATCGTAAGCCATCATGATTGTTTACGACCTTTCCTGCGATAGCGGCCACCGCTTTGAAGGCTGGTTCGGTTCATCTGCCGACTACGAAAGCCAACGCACAAGCGGGCTGGTGGAATGCCCGCATTGCGGGTCTGTCACCATCAGCAAGGCACCGATGGCTCCTGCAGTGCCCGCCAAGGGCAGCCAGCGCAGCGAAGTTGCTCCGGTCGCGCCCGCTGCGCCAGAAGCAACCCAGCCTGTTGCCAACATGCCCGTGCCTCCGGAAATGCGCGCTGCACTGCAAGCGCTTGCAAAAGCACAGGCGGAAGCGTTGAAGCAAAGCACCTGGGTGGGTGACAGCTTTGCCGAAAAATCCCGCGCCATGCATTATGGCGAGGAAGCCGCCGCCCCCATCCACGGGCAGGCGAGCATTGCCGAAGCCAAGGCGCTGGCTGAGGAAGGCGTGCCGGTCGCACCGATCCTGTTCCCGGTCGCACCGCCCGACAAACTGAATTGAAAGCTCGGCCTGCGCTGCTATGTGGACCGTGGGACCCCGTAGCTCAGCCGGATAGAGCATCAGATTCCTAATCTGGGGGCCGCGCGTTCGAATCGCGCCGGGGTCACCACTTTTCGCGCGAACGAAATTGCCGCTCGGCATACCAGGCAAGCGCCAGAATGCTCAGCGCGATCGCAAGCAGCAGCAGGCACGTTCCACCCCATCCTCCGGCATCATAAACGACCGTTCCGGCAAGGCTTCCCAAGGCACCGCCAAGAAACATTGCAACGATGTAAAATGTCGTCAGCCGGGTGCGGATTTCGGGTGCAAGCGCAAGGAAGGTCATCCGGCCTGTGACATCAATGCTCGGCCCGACCATGTTGACGATGAGCAGCGGCACCAGCAATGTGACGACGCTGAAACCCAGCGGGTAAAGCAGGCTCACGCCCGCCACTTGCACCACCGACACGATGAGCCGCGCACGCCGTGCGCCAACCTTGTCAGCCCATCGCCCGAGCCGCGGGGTAGAGAAAATGCTGATTGCAGCGATTCCGGCGAGATAGCCGACCACATCGGTGCCATGCCCCATTGTATCGCTCGTGAGATGCAGTGCGAGCGCCAGCCATGTCGCGGTGAAGCTTGCGAAGTTGAGTGCCTGCATCAAGGCCGAAATCCGCATGTCACGATGCTCGCGGGCGAGGCGAAACACCGAGCCAATCAGGCTGGCATAACTGCCATGCGGCTGTTTGACGCTGGCCTGCTCGCTTTTCATGGCGCGAGGCAGCAGAACCGTGACAAGGCCCATCAGCGCAAAGGCAGCCCAATAGATGATCCGCCATTCAGCATGTTCGGCAACCACCCCTGCACCCACCCGGGCCACCAGAATACCGAACAGTACCCCCGCAGTGAGAAGTGCAGTAACCTGACCGAGGCGTTCCGGCGCAACCCGCTTGGAGGCAAAGGCCGGGATCAGATAGGGCGCGATAGTCACAAAGCCGAGGAGGGTGGAGGCAAGGGTGAACAACACCAGCCCATCGGCCAGCGCCATGCCGAGCATGCACAGCGTCTGGCAACTCACGAAGATGATGCACAGCCGCCTGTTCGGGTAGCGATCGCCCAGCGGCAGCAGGAGCAGTATTCCGAGCGCCAGCGCCAATTGGTTCAACGCCGGAACAATCCCGATGCGGGCCTCGCTGATCCCGAAATCACGCGCCACTTCCCCGATGATCGGGTGAATATAGTAAGCGTTTGCCGTCACCACCGCGACACACAAGGCCAGCGCCCATTCCTGCGCACGCGTAAGATGGGAAGGGGAGGGGGATGACATGAAACGCGCGCTAGCCGATTGTGCATCGGCTGTCAGCGCGCTGTTTTGGGTATCAGGTCTGCATTTTGCGAGGTGGACAAGCGCGCTGTGCGTCGCCAAACGCCATCGCAATCCAGAGGAAACGGCCACCCGATGCACAACCATGAAAGCGAAGACCTTGCCGAAATCCGCCGCGCGGTACGCGGACTGTGCGAAGGTTTTTCCGGCGAATACTGGCGCGCCAGGGATGCTGCCCGCGCCTATCCCGGTGAATTTGTCGACGCGCTGACCAAAGCAGGTTTTCTCGCCGCGCTGATCCCGGCGGAATATGGCGGCAGCGGGCTCAGCCTGGATGCGGCCTGCGTGATCATGGAGGAAATCCAGGCAAGCGGCTGCAACGGATCATCCGCCCATGCGCAAATGTATATCATGAACACGCTGCTGCGGTACGGCTCGCAGGAGCAGAAGGCGCGTTACCTCCCCCGTATCGCCAGCGGAGAGCTGCGGCTTCAGGCTTTCGGCGTCTCCGAACCCACCAGCGGCACCGATACGCTCAGCCTGAAAACCCGCGCGATGCGCGATGGCGATGAATATGTCATCTCGGGCCAGAAGATCTGGACGAGCCGGGCCGAACACTCCGACCTGATGCTCCTGCTGGCCCGCACCACACCGCGTGAGGAAGCCGCCAGCAAGACGGAAGGCCTTTCGATCTTCCTTGTCGATATGCAGGCGGCGCTTCACAATGGCATGTCGATCAAGCCGATCCGCACCATGATGAACCATTCATCCTGCGAGGTGTTTTTCGACGATATGCGCATTCCTGCCGCGGCGCTGGTGGGCGAGGAGGGGAAGGGCTTCCGCTATATCCTTTCGGGGATGAACGCGGAACGCATCCTGATCGCTGCCGAGTGCATCGGAGATGCCAAGTGGTTCATCGAGAAGGCCACCGGCTACGCCAAGGATCGCAGCGTGTTTGCCCGGCCGATCGGACAAAATCAGGGCGTGCAGTTCCCGATTGCGCGTGCTTACGCTCAGATGCGGGCGGCAGAACTGATGGTGCACCATGCCGCGCAAGTTTACGATCAGGGTGGCAATCCGGGTGAAGAGGCCAACATGGCAAAACTCCTCGCCTCTGAAGCAAGCTGGGCCGCCGCCGATATGTGCGTGCAGACTTTTGGCGGCTTTGGTTTTGCCGAAGAATATGATGTCGAACGCAAGTTCCGCGAGGCGCGCCTTTATACGGTGGCACCGATCTCGACCAATCTCATCCTGTCATACCTGGCCGAGCACGTTCTGGGCCTGCCACGCAGTTATTGATGGCCAAAATAATCACGCAATTAATCGCACAATGACGCATAAGGCTTGCGGGCGGCGATCAAGTGTGATTCTGTAGAGCAGCCTGATCGACGGGCAAAGGAACACTTGCAACAATGCGCAAACCACCGCGCGAACAATTAAGGCAATTTGCGGCGCTTGCGGTTTTGCTTGCGCTTACCGGCTTTGCGATTGTCGGGCCGACC
>JBKBMC010000066.1:0-13233 GCA_046296075.1 Erythrobacter sp.
GCGGCGCGGAGATCGTCACGGTCGCGGTGCGGCGGGTGAATGTCTCCGATCCCAAGGCTCCGATGCTGACCGATTATATTGACCCGAAGAAAATCACCTACCTCCCCAACACCGCCGGGTGCTTCACCGGCGAGGATGCGGTGCGTACCTTGCGGCTGGCGCGCGAGGCGGGCGGCTGGGATCTCGTCAAGCTTGAGGTGCTGGGCGAGGCCCGCACGCTTTATCCCGACATGCGCGAAACGCTGAAGGCGACCGAAGTGCTGGCGAAGGAGGGCTTTCTCCCCATGGTCTATTGCGCCGATGATCCGATTGCGGCGAAGCAGTTGGAAGATGCGGGCGCTGTGGCGATCATGCCGCTGGGCGCGCCGATCGGCTCTGGCCTCGGCATCCAGAACCGCGTGATGATCCGGCTGATCGTGGAAGGCGCCAAGGTGCCGGTGCTGGTCGACGCCGGAGTCGGCACGGCTTCTGACGCTGCGGTGGGGATGGAACTCGGCTGCGATGGCATCCTGATGAACACCGCCATTGCCGAGGCAAAAGACCCGATCCGCATGGCCCGCGCGATGAAGCTCGCAGTGGAGGCGGGGCGTGAGGCCTATCTGGCCGGGCGTATGGCACGGCGGATGTATGCCGATCCCTCAAGCCCGCTCGCCGGGTTGATTTAGGGGACAGCACGAAGTCTCCCACCTAACCTTTAATTAACCATAGTGCGCGAAAGTCCCAGGGTAACCGGGGAGACCGTGATGACCCTTGCCAGCAGCAGCGCCACCATGACAATCAATGAGATGCGCGAATTCGCCAGCTTCGCACCTTGCGAGCAGCGCTATATCAAACGCAGTCTCGATATCGGCCTTGCGCGCTGCGACGCGTTCCGTCTGTGGGGCCGCAGCGAGACGGAGAACGTCGCGATCCGCCGCCAATATGTCGCCTATCAGGATCTGAAGAGCCTGCGCGTGCTGATTCCACAGGAAGGCAGCGCGCAGGAGGTCGAACAGCTGCTTGCGAAGCTGGTGCGGCTGGCGGTGTTTGACCTCGAGCAGGAGCGCATTGCCAGTTTTGCCGCGTTCCGGTTTCTCTACGAGCGCTTGCTGGGCGCGGGCGTTCGCCCGTGGTTGCCTGCTGCGTTCTGCGCGGCTGCGGCGCTGCCATCGATCCGCCCGGAACGCCGCAAGCTTCTGCTGCAGTCGCTTTCCGAAGCGGCCGCGACGGCGCCCGGCTGGTCCCCGCGCGAGCCGAGCTTCTATCCCGAATATGTCGAGCACGTCGAGGCGGCTTAGCGCCCTGCCGGCACGCCTGCGCTGGCCGGGTCAGCTGCCGCTGGCAGCCTTGACCATCGCATCCCAGTCATCCCACGCGATGGCCCGGCCGGGATAGGCGACGTTTCTGAACGGCCACGCCCGTGCGAGCCATTGCTGCGTCCAGGCATAAAGCGCGGCATCGAAGCCCGCGTCATATTCGGCCTGCGTCACCCACAGGCGCACCTCGGCGTCGTGTCCGCCAACCTTGCTGGGATAGACATAGACACAGCCCCTTTCGCGGCTGCCATCGGGTGTCAGCACCGCATAGGCAAAGGATTCGCGCCGCGCGAACCGGCCCTGTTCGGCCTCCATGTCGCGCATCGCCTCTTCGGCGGTGATCCCTTCGCGGGGCCAGTCCGTGCTGCGGGTGAAAGTCTGCTGGAGATGCGCAATCGAGGACATGTAGGCCCGGTAATCAATCTCCACCAGATCGGGGCCGAGCGGGACGAGCTTGAACCCCGGCCCCTCGACCAGCCTTGGCACGGCGAAATCGGCGGCGATCCACGATGGTGCCGGGGCAGTGCTTGCCGCAGCCTGTGCCGCCACCGGCCCGGCTGCGGCGGCTAGCAGCACGGCCGCGACCAGCTTGACACGTGCCAGTCCCGATTGCTGCGGCATCCGGCTCACCCCCGGTAAAGCCCGTCGATCCGCTCGGCATAGCGCTCGCGGATCTTGTGACGCCGGATTTTCATGCTGGGCGTCATTTCCTCGTTCTCGATGGTGAAGGCCTCGTCGGCAAAGGCGAACTGGCGCACCTTCTCGATCACCGACAAATCAGCATTGGTCCGGTCCACCGCGGCGCGCACCGCATTGCGGAACGCGGGAAGCTCCTGCAGCGCTTTCAGATCGAACTTCTCGCCATTCGCCCGCGCCCATTCCAGAGCCCATTCGGCATCGGGCACGATCAGGCCGACGACATAGGGCCGCTTGTCCCCGCTCACCATCGCCTGGGCGATTTCCGGCTGGAGCGTCAGCATTCCTTCGACCTTCTGCGGAGCGATATTATCGCCCTTGTCGTTGACAATCATGTCCTTCTTGCGGTCGGTGATCTTGATGCGGCCCTTGTCATCCAGATAGCCGATATCCCCGGTGTGGAGCCACGGCACGCCATCGGGATCGGCGGGATCGACCTTGAGCGTGCGCGCGGTTTCCGCCTCGTTGCGCCAATAGCCATGCATGACCAGCTCACCGCGGCACAGGATCTCGCCATCCTCGGCGATCTTCACCTCAACCCCGCGCAGCGGCGGGCCAACCGTGTCCATCTTGAGCCCGACCTTGGGCCGGTTGCAGCTGATCACCGGGCCAGCTTCGGTCTGGCCGTAACCTTGCAGCATGGTGAGGCCCATGGCCTCGAAGAAATTGCCAACCTCGGGATTGAGCGGTGCTCCGCCCGAAACCATCGCCTTGATCCGACCGCCGAACTTGGCGCGGATCTTGGGACGCAAGGTTTTCTCGACCAGGAAATCGAGCGGCTTGTCGCGCAGGCGCTTCTTGCCCTCGGTTGCATGATCCGCGATTTTCAGTGCGGCATCCATCATGAAGTTGGCGACCTTGCCCTGCTTTTCGACCTGTTTCATGATCCGCGTGCGCAGTACTTCGAACAGGCGCGGCACCACCACCATCATCGTGGGGCGGGTTTCCTCGATATTGCTGGCAAGCTTTTCGAGACCTTCGGAATAGAAGATTTCCGCGCCAACGCTGATCGGCAGATATTGTCCGCCGGTGTGTTCATAGGCGTGGGAGAGCGGCAGGAATGAGAGGAAGCGTTCATCCTTCACCCCGAAATCCTCAATCAGCACTTCGGCCGCGCCGGCGATATTGCAGAGGATCGCGCCGTGGTGCTGCATGACCCCGCGCGGCGCACCGCCGGTGCCGCTGGTGTAGATGAGGCAGGCAGTATCCTCGCGCGTGATCTGCGCAATCCGCGCATCGACGGCGGCACGCGCGGCGGCGGCATCGCCGACGGTCAGCGCTTTCCAGTCGTGAAAATCGAAGCTCCCCGATTGCTGCCGCTTCAGGTTTTCGATGCCGATGACATGCTCTACCATACCTGTCTGTGCGATGGCTTCGGCCAGCGGCTTCAGCAGCTTCTCGTCCGATACGAACACCGCGCGCGCGCCTGAATTGTCAAGAATATGGGCATGATCGCGGCGGGTATTGGTGGTGTAAGTCGGTACGGTGATGCAGCCCGCAGCCATGATCGCGAGATCGGCAATGCACCATTCGGGGCGGTTTTCCGAAACCAGCGCGACGCGGTCGCCATCCTCAAGGCCAAGGCTGCGCAGGCTTTCCGCGAGCAGGCACACGGTCTCTGCCGCTTCGCGCCAGCTTTGCGTGATCCACTGGCCGCCTTCCTTGTGGCCAAGGAACGGCGCATCGCCCTTCTGATCGGCTCGCGTCAGAAACAGATTAACAAGATTAGTCGCATTATCAATATCTTGCAAGATACGATCATCCGCCGGATTGGCGCGCGGTGCGGCCGAATGGCGCATCTGGGGGGCATGCACTGGCAAAGGCTCCTGATCCCTTTATATTCTGTTTTGAGGGGGCAAGGGGGTTGCCCCGAATGCGATCAAGTTAGGCGCGGATTTCCCCAGCGGCAAGCACCTGCGATCCAGACGGTCGCAGGCAGTGGGCTCAGGGCGTGACGAGGCTGGTGAGGCGCGGCTCGGTTGCCACTTCCCACGTTCCGTCGGCTCGCCGACCGATTGCGTTGGCCTTGATGGGGGCGGCTCCGGCGCGGATCCCGGTGTGCCCGCGCGCGACCAGTTCGCCCTGCATTGTCATCAGCGCGCTGTCTTCCTCTATCAGCAAGGTGTTGCCAAAGGCCATCGCGAAAGGCAGCGCCAGCGCTTCCTGTGCGCCGAGACCGAAATCAAGCACACCGATGATTCCGCGGGCGACAGAAACCGGGATGGTCGGCCCGCCGGCTGCGCCGATCACCAGCACGACTTTGCCCTCGGCATCATACACGATAGTTGGCGCCATTGATGAGCGCGGCCGTTTGCCGCCTTCGACCCGGTTGGCGACCGGCTTGCCATCGGCTTCGGGCGTCAGGGTGAAGTCGGTCAGTTCGTTGTTGAGGTAGAACCCGCGCCAGTGCAGGCCCGATCCGAAGGCGCCCTCGATGGTCGAGGTGTAGCTCACGGCATTGCCTGCGCGGTCCACCACCGCAAAATGCGTGGTGCCGTTCTCCGGCTCTTCCGGCCCATCCCCGCGCGCGAGCGGTGCACCGGGAGGCACCCCGGCCTCGACCTTGGCGCGCCGCGCTGACGGATCAATCAGTGCCGAACGGGAAGCGAGGTAGCCCGGATCGACCAGCCCTGCGACCGGGACTTCGACGAAATCGCTATCGCCCGAATAAAGCTCGCGGTCAGCATAGGCGAGGCGCTGGCTCTCGATGAAGATGTGCCAGAATTCTGCGGATTGCGGCCCCATTGCCGCCAGATCGAAGCGCTCAAGTTGGCCAAGCATCTGCGCCACCGCGATCCCGCCCGACGACGGCGGACCCATCCCGCACACGCGGTAAACGCGGTAGCGTGCGCAAACCGGCGGGCGTTCTTTCGCGGTGTAACCAGCGACATCGGCGGCCGTCATCGTGCCATCCTGCGGCGTTGCGTCCGCGACATAGGCGGCAAGCGCGGCGGCAGGCTGGCTGCCATACATGGCTTGCGGGCCGTCCTTGGCGAGCGCGCGGAAGGTCTCGGCCAGCAGCGGCACTCTTATCGTCGCGCCGACCGGCAAAGGCTCGCCATCGGCCCCGAAAAACACCGAACGGGCATAGTCCGACTTGTCGGCGCGCCCCTTGTTGCCCTTGAGCGATTCGTGGAGCCGCGGGTTCATCACGAACCCATTCTCGGCAAGCGCGATGGCGGGCTCGAACAGGGCGGCCCATGGCAGAGTGCCGTGCGCCGCGTGGGCCTTGGCCGCGAGTGCGATATTGCCCGGCACCCCGACGCTGAGTCCCGAGAACACCCGGGCATCGCGGTCCAGCAACTGGCCAGTCTCATCGAGGAAGCGGGTCGGAGTGGCGGCGGCAGGAGCGGTCTCGCGCCCGTCATAGGTCACGAGCGTGCCGCTTGCGCCATCAGCGCGCACCAGAAAGCCGCCGCCTCCAATGCCCGAACTTTGCGGTTCGACCACGGTGAGCGCCAGCATCACCGCAATCGCTGCGTCCACCGCTGACCCGCCTTGTGCAAGAATTGCCTCGCCCGCTGCAGTGGCGCGTGGATCGGCGCTACTGACCGCACCGGCGGCAAGCGGAGCGGGATCTACCGTCGTGAGGGACTGGTTGGTGGTGGCGCAACCCGACAGGGCTAGCGCAAGCGGAGCGAACAGGGTGGTAATGAAACGCATGGGGCCTCCTGCTATTCACTTCCCACTGCTTCGGCAATGCTGGTAAAGCCATCGCGTTGCATCAGCGGGATCAGACCTCGTGCGATGCGCGCGCCTAGGCCGGGGCCTTCATACACGAGCGCGGAATAGAGCTGCACTAGGCTTGCGCCTGCACGGATGCGCTCCCACGCATCTTCGGGGCTGGCAATCCCGCCGACGCCCACCAGCGGGATGGCGCCGCCCGTGGCCTTGCGGAAATCGCGCAGGCGCTGCAGCGCAAGCGCTTTCAGCGGCTTGCCCGAAAGCCCGCCGGTCTCGGCCGCATGGTGCGAACCCAGCGGCGGGCGGGTGATCGTGGTGTTTGAGACCACCAGCGCGCCCAACCCCTTGTCTATGGCGATGCGGGCAATCGCATCGATATCCGCCGGTTCGAGATCGGGCGCCACCTTGAGGAAAACAGGGGGAGCGCCTGCGGGCATCGCAGCGTCCCGCGCCGCCATGACTGCATCGAGCAGGGCCGTGAGTGCACCTTCATCCTGCAACGCGCGCAGGCCGGGCGTGTTCGGGCTGGAGATGTTGACGCACAGATAGCTGGCGAAAGGGGCCATCAGGGTCGTCATCAGCGCATAATCGGCAATCCGGTCAGCGGCGTCCTTGTTGGCGCCGACATTCACCCCGACGATCCCGCCGCGCGCCGCGCGCGAACGCAAGCGTCCCAGTGCAATTTCCGCGCCCTGATTGTTGAACCCCATGCGGTTGATCACCGCCCGATCCTCTACCAGCCGGAACAGACGCGGTCTGGGATTGCCCGCTTGCGGCAGGGGCGTGATCGAGCCGACTTCGGCAAATCCGAAACCGAGATCGAGCAATTGGTCGGGAACCTCCGCATCCTTGTCAAAGCCGGCGGCGACGCCGACCGGATTGGGAAAGCGCAGCCCTGCGACCGTGATGGCCAGCGCGCCGGGCTGCGGCATCGGGGCGCGCGGCGGCAGTGCCTTCAGCCCGGCAAGCGCAAGGCGGTGGCCGGTTTCGGGATCGAGTGCGAACAACGCGGGGCGCAGCAGGCGGAACAGCATGGCCCAAGCGCCTATGCGACCTTCACGCGCTTGTCGATAATGCGTCGACCGATCGCGCAGGCAGGGATGATCACAGCACCCCATTCTTGTCGCTTTGCTACAATTCACGATCTGACCCTCGCGCTATACGCCATCCTGCGACCCGAAGGGCTCGAGGCAGTGATGCGACGAGTTCCTCAACTTTGATGGGCGGCTTTCCTTCTGTGAGAGCCGCCCAATTTTTGTTTGGGGTGTCTTGCGCATCCTTGTCGGGAACCAGGGCGAGGTCTAACCGCTAAAAGCATCCGGTACACAAGGCGATAACGGGAGCAACTGCTGTGTCGGTGCAAGCAAGGCTTATCGAGGCAGACGATTGTGCACTCACCGCCAGCGCGCTGATCCAGATTGATTATGTCGCACCGCCTGCGGCGATCAGCGACTGGGTAACCACGCTTTATCATTTCCGCTGTGATGAGCCGCTCATCCGCGATATCCAGCCTGCGTCGGTCGGGATGCTGTGCTTGTTCCCTTATGGCCGGGGCGAGCTGCAATTCGCCGATGGTCGACGCGATCCCAATCACGAAGTCGCGCTGCTTACCCCTCTCAGCGCGGCTTGCCCGATGGTGGTCGAAGGGCCGTTTCATGCGATTGGTGCGGCGCTTTCACCGCTTGGCTGGGCGGCGCTCACGGGGCTGCATGCTGGCGAGCACCGCGACCGCATGCATCCTGCTCCCGATCTGCTCGGTCCAGAGATTGGCGAGTTGGGCACGCGGCTGATCGCGGGCTATCGCAATGGGGATGTCAGCGGGCGCCAAGCAGCGCTGGCACTTGGCGATTACATCGCCCGCGCGGCAAAGCCCGTTGATCCGCGCCACGCGAACCTTATCCGCGAAGTCAATCGCTGGCTCGGGAGTGCGCTCAACCCGCCGATTGACGATCTGCTGGCGCGGGCCAATTACTCGCAGCGGCAGGTGCAGCGGCTGGTGGAGCGTTACTTCGGCCTGCCGCCACAGGCGCTGGCGCGAAAATACCGCGCGCTAAGAGCTGCCGCATTGTTGTCCTTCCCGCACCTGACCCCGGAATACGAGGCTGAGCTGGCCGAAGCCTTCTTCGATCAGTCGCACATGATCCGCGAGATCACACGCTTTGTCGGGCGCACGCCGGCGCGGCTGCTTGACAAGAGCACGCCCTACCTTGCCGAGATGATCGCACCCGGAAACCTGCGCGAATTGCGGGGCTAGCGCTGCGGGCAGGCCATGGTTACACCGCGCCTCCGGTTTGAACCATGGAAGAGAGAGTGCCCATGCCCCGCAGCCATTTTTGCAATATGTCGATTGTCGCGCTGGCCCTGGCATCGGCGCCTGCTGGCCTTGCTGCACAGGACGCCGCGCCTGTTGCTATCGCCACGACCGAGGCTGCCGCAATCGATGCGCTGTTTGCCGAATATGATGCGGCAGGCCTTGCCACTTCCCCGCTGGCCAAGGCGAGCCGCGGGATCAGGGATGGTGATTACGGCAAGTGGGATGATCCGTCCGATGAAGCCGCCGAGCGCGATTTCGCCCGGCTTCAGGACACCGCCGCCCGGATGCGCGCGCAGTTCGATCCGGCACGGCTGCCCGCGCAGCAGGCGCTGTCCTATCGCCTGTTCGAACAGCTTGCCGCCCGCCGTGCCTCGCTCCAGCCGTTCCGCAAATATGGCTATATCTTCGATCAGATGAACGGCGCGCAGAGCCGGATGCCCGCCTTTCTGATCGGCACCCACCGGGTTGCCAATATTGCCGAGGCGGAAGCTTATGTATCGCGCATTGCGGGCATGGGGCCGCAGCTTGACGCGCTTACAGCCGAAGCCGCCGCCCGCGCGAATAACGGCGTGATGCCGCCCAAATGGGTTTACCCTTACGTGATTTCCGACATCCGGAACCTGCTTGGCGCAGGTGATGCCAATGCAGTGCTTGCCGATCTCGCTGCCAAACTGGACGGACTTGACCTTGATGCCGAAACCAAGATGGGCATCAACGGCGCAGCGAAGGACGCGTGGTGGGATATCGTTGCGCCTGCGTACCAGCGCCTCGCCGCGGAGATGGAGCGCCAGCAGGCGATTGCGCCGACCGATGATGGTGTGTGGCGCTTTGAGGATGGCGACAAGTATTACGCTGCGCTGCTCGCGAGCTACACCACCACCGATCTCACCGCCGATGAAATCCACGCCATCGGGCTTGCCGAAACCGCCCGTATCCACGAGGAGATGCGCGCGATCATGGCCAAGGTCGGCTTTACCGGAAGCTTGCAGGAATTCTTCGCTTTCACCCGCGATGATCCGCGTTTCTACCACACCAGCCGCGAAGATTATCTGGCCGAGGCGAGCGCTTATCTTGCCGCTATGGAAGCCAAGCTGCCTGCGTTTTTCAGCAGTCTGCCCACCGATCCGCTCGAAATCCGCGCGGTCGAGGCGTTCCGCGAAAAGAGCGCGGGCAAGGCCTTCTACCAACGCCCTGCGCCCGATGGTTCGCGCCCCGGCGTCTATTACGTGAACCTCTACAATCTGCGCGACATGTCGAAGAACGAACTGGAAGCGCTGGCCTATCACGAAGGCCTGCCGGGCCACCACTTGCAGCTTTCGGTGCAGACGCAGCTCGGCAATCTGCCCGCCTTCCGCCGGTTTGGCGGGGTAACCGCCTATTCCGAAGGCTGGGGCCTCTATACCGAGGAACTGGGCAAGGACATGGGCTTCTATACCGATCCCTATTCCGATTTCGGCAGGCTGGGGATGGAGCTGTGGCGGGCAGGCCGTCTGGTCGTCGATACCGGGCTCCATCACAAGCGCTGGAGCCGCGAACAGGCGATGCAGTGGCTCGCCGACAACACGCCCAACCCGCCCGGCGATATCGAAAAGGCAATCGAACGCTATATCGTCTATCCCGGCCAGGCGACCGCTTACATGATCGGCAAATTGAAGATCATGGAACTGCGCGCGATGGCCAAGGCCGAACTGGGCGAGGCCTTTGATATCCGCGCGTTCCACGATGTGATTCTGACCAGCGGCCCGGTTCCGCTGTCGATCATGGAAGAAAATGTGCGCGGTTGGGTTGCGAGTCAGAAGGGCGGGTAAGGCCGCGCACCGGATTCACCATTGAAATCGGACAGGATCTGTCCTATTCAATTCGGAACAGTTTAGTCCGAATTGAGAACCGCTCGCAAATGCGCCTGTCTAACCTTGCCGATTACGCCGTCATCACGATGTGCCAGGCTGCCACGCATTGCGGTGATGGGCGAGTGAGCGCGGCGGAACTGGCGGCGGAAACGGGGCTACCGGTACCGACCGTGCAAAAACTGGTGTCGAAGCTGACAGCCGCTGGCCTCTTGCGTTCCGTGCGCGGCGCGCATGGCGGCTTGCAGCTGGGCCGCCCGGCAGCGGCGATCACGGTCGCCGATATTGTCGAGGCCATCGAAGGCCCGATCACGCTGACGGCCTGTGTCGATCACACCCCGTGCGATTTCGAAACCGGGTGCAACATGCGCCCGCATTGGCCGATCATCAATGATGCGCTGCGATCTGCGCTGGCGGGCGTGAGCCTTGCCCAGCTGCGCAACCCGCCTGTGGCCGCGCGCATCTCCACTCTGACCGAGGACCATCCGGCATGAGCGACAATATCGAACTGCAAGCCAAGCCCGAAATGGATATGCCCGAAACAGACCGCGAAGCCCGCGAAGCCGCCGCGAAAGTCGCCGATTACGAGCATGGCTGGTCGTCCGACATCGAAACCGAATTCGCGCCCAAGGGCCTCACCGAGGATACCGTGCGCTTTATCTCGGCCAAGAAGAACGAGCCGGAATGGATGCTCGACTGGCGGCTGAAGGCGTTTCGCCTGTGGCAGACCATGGAGGAGCCCGATTGGGCCAAGGTCGGCTATCCCAAGATCGATTATCAGGACGCCTATTACTACGCCGCGCCCAAGAAGAAGATCGAACTGGATTCGCTCGACGATCTCGATCCCGAGATCAAGCGGGTTTACGACAAGCTCGGCATCCCCTTGGGCGAGCAGGAAGTGCTGGCCGGGGTGAAGGGCGCGAAGAAGGTCGCCGTGGATGCGGTTTTCGACAGCGTCAGCGTCGCCACCAGCTTCCGTGCCGAATTGCTGCGCGCAGGGGTAATCTTCCTCTCCATCTCAGAGGCGATCCGCGAATATCCCGATCTGGTGAAAAAGTGGCTCGGCAAGGTCGTGCCGGTGCGCGACAACTACTTCGCGGCGCTGAATTGCGCGGTCTTCTCCGATGGCACCTTCGTCTATATTCCCGAAGGCGTGCGCTGCCCGATGGAGCTCAGCACCTATTTCCGCATCAATGCCGAAAACACCGGCCAGTTCGAACGCACCCTGATCATCGCGGAAAAAGGCAGCTACGTGAGCTACCTCGAAGGCTGCACCGCGCCGATGCGCGACGAGAACCAGCTTCACGCCGCGGTGGTGGAACTGGTCGCGATGGACGATGCTGAGATCAAATATTCGACCGTGCAGAACTGGTATCCCGGCAATGCCGAGGGCAAGGGCGGGATCTATAACTTCGTGACCAAGCGCGCGCTGTGTCAGGGCGACCGTTCGAAGGTTTCTTGGACGCAGGTCGAAACTGGCTCGGCGGTGACGTGGAAGTATCCTTCCTGTGTGCTGAATGGAGAGGATTCTGTGGGTGAGTTCTACTCGGTCGCGGTCACCAACAATTACCAGCAGGCCGACACCGGCACCAAGATGATCCACAACGGCAAGAACAGCCGCTCGACGATCATCTCCAAGGGGATTTCGGCGGGCAAGTCGAACAACACCTACCGCGGCCTCGTCCGCGTCGGCCCGACCGCCAGCGGCGTGCGCAACTTCACCCAGTGCGACAGCCTGCTGCTCGGCGATCAATGCGGCGCGCACACCGTGCCCTATATCGAGGTGAAGAACCCCACCGCGCAGATCGAGCACGAGGCGACCACCTCCAAGATCAGCGACGAACAGCTGTTCTACGCAATGCAGCGCGGGCTTGGCGAAGAGGAAGCCGTGGCGCTGATCGTCAACGGCTTTGCCAAGGACGTGCTGAAAGAGCTGCCGATGGAATTTGCGGTCGAGGCGCAGAAGCTGCTGGCGATTTCGCTTGAGGGGAGCGTGGGGTGAATTTGATCGCTTTCAGCGTTTTGGCCATGCTCACTGGCCAACCACAGATCGAAGCTGCGCGAGCCGAGAAGTCGCCTGCCATTGTTGCCGAGGGCCCGGTTATTGCCAACTCACTTACAATACCCAGTGAGTTTGCCTTTGCTATCGTGCCGTATGTTCGCTGCCTCTCAGAAGAATTAATCGGTCGCCAGACCCTTTTGCGATCGATGGGCGACCCCTCCCTCACTGCAGAAGTTAAAGAAGCCTGTTTCTCGCTACGAGACGAGGCGATTTTTCTGGCTGCAACCACTCTCGCTCAACATGGCGAAGGTGATGTCGCCGCGCACATGGAAACAGTGTTTCAAAGCTTGGCGGACGTAGAAGGCTTGATGCTCATACCCGTCAATCGCAACGAAGATGGGAAGCCCATCGGTCCGCATGCTCGTGTAGTGGATAAATAAAGTGACCACTCGCAAAACCCTCGCCCTCAACCCTGAGGCCGCCACTGCCGAAGCCCCCGCGCTCAAGAAGAAGGGCCGCGGATGGGAGATTTCGGACAAGCGGCTCGATGCCCTGCACGAACAGGCGCGTGAACTCCGCCGCCATTCGACGCCCGCGCACAAGGCGCTGGCCGAGAAATTCGCCGCCGCTGACCTCGGCCGCTACACCTTCAAACGCCACGCCGTGGTCGGCTCGGCGATCGTGGATTTCAACTGCCACAACCTCGGCCTCGCGCTGGCGATTGACGAGGAGGGGCAGAATGATGCCCTCGCCAAGCGGCGCGACAAGAGCCTCGAAAGCGTCGGCATCAAGGTGATGCGGATCGCGGCGAGCGATATCCTCACCGATATCGAAGCCGTGCTGAAGCAGCTCACCCAGGTTATGCGCGACCGGATCGAGGAACGCAAAGCCGCCGCCCGCGCGCACAAGGCGGCCAACCCGAAACAGACCTATTCGCGCCCGAAGCCGCGCGCCCCGAGGAAAGACTGAAATGCTTGAAATCACCAATCTCCACGCGAATGTCGGCGATAAGCCGATCCTCAAGGGCCTCACGCTCAGCATCCCGGCAGGCGAGATCCACGCGATCATGGGCCCCAACGGCGCGGGCAAATCGACGCTGACGAATGTGCTCGGCGGCAAGCCGGGCTACGAAGTGACGCAAGGCAGTGTGACCTTCCGGGGGCAGGACTTGCTGAGCCTCGAACCGCATGAGCGCGCGGCGGCAGGCCTGTTCCTCGGCTTTCAATATCCGGTCGAAATCCCCGGCGTTTCCAACGTGCAATTCCTGCGCGAGGCGCTCAATGCCCAGCGCAAAAGCCGCGGCGAGGAACCTTTGAGCGGGGGCGAATTCCTCAAGCTTGCCAAGGCCAAGGCGGCGCTGCTCCAGATGGACATGGAAATGCTGAAAAGGCAGGT
>JBKBMC010000067.1:0-12304 GCA_046296075.1 Erythrobacter sp.
GCTTTGGCCTTTCGCGACGCTGGGGTGGCCGGAAGAGAAACCTCCGTTCGTGTCGAGCGAAGTCGAGACACCCGGCACCGGCCTCTCGACTTCGCTCGAGGCGAACGGACAAGGGAACCTGCTCAACAAGCACTTCCCCAACAGCCTCCTCATCTCGGGCTTTGACATCCTGTTCTTCTGGGATGCGCGGATGATGATGATGGGCTTCTACAACATGGGCCAGAAGCCCTGGGACACGCTCTACCTCCACGGCCTCGTGCGCGCAGCGGACGGCGCGAAAATGTCGAAGTCGAAGGGCAATGTCGTCGATCCACTCGGCCTGATCGACCAGTACGGGGCCGACGCGCTGCGGTTCTTCATGGCGGCGATGGAAAGTCAGGGCCGCGACATCAAGATGGATGAAAAGCGGGTCGAGGGATACCGCAACTTCGCCACCAAGCTGTGGAATGCGGCGCGCTTCTGCCAGTCGAACGGTATCGGCGCTTCGGCCACGATCAAGGCCCCGCAAGCCCGGCTCGCCGCCAACCAGTGGATCATCGGCGAGGTCGCGGCTTGCGTGACCGAGATCGAACGCGCCATGGCCGATCTGCGCTTCGACGCGGCGGCCAACGCGATCTATCAGTTCACGTGGAGCAAGTTCTGCGACTGGTATCTGGAGCTGATCAAGCCGATCTTCGCAGGGGACGCCGACAGCCCGCCTGCGGTGGAAACCCGCGCGGTCGCTGGCTGGGCGCTCGACCAGATCCTCGTCATGCTCCACCCCTTTATGCCCTTCATCACCGAAGAGCTGTGGCACAAACTGGGGGAGCGGCCTTACGAGCTGATCCTCGCCCAATGGCCCGCCCCTGAAGCCGAAATCAGCAAGGACGCGACCGACGCGATCGACTGGGTGATCGACCTCACCACCAGCACCCGCTCGGCCAAGAACGAGCTCGGCATCGCGCCGGGCGCGAAACTGGCGGCGTTCCTTGCCGCGCCGTCCGATGTGGCAACCCGCACCATCGAGCGGTCGAGCGCCGCCATCGAACGCCTTGCGCGCCTGACCCCTGTCACCATCGGCGAAGCCCCCGCTGGCCCCGCCATGCAGGTAATCGCGGGCAGCGACGTGTTCGTGATCCCGCTCGAAGGGATCATCGACATCGCGGCGGAGAAAGCGCGGCTCGAAAAGGCGCTGACAGCCAGCAGTAAGGAAGCCAAGAGCCTTGAAGGTCGCCTTTCGAACCCGGCCTTCGCCGAAAAGGCCAAGCCGGAAGCTGTCGAGAAGGCCCGATCCGATCTCGCGCATCATCAGGGCGAGGTTGAACGCCTGACTGCGGCACTGGCGCGGCTGGGGTAGCTATTCGCCAAGGTTGTATTCGCCCGGCCCGAGGTCTGCTTTCAGACCTTAACGGGCGGGAGTGTTGTGACCGCTAGTGGATGGATTGGCGACTGGCGGCTTCTCAGTTCATCCAAGCCGACAAAAAGCAAACCGGGTGATGCGCATGCAACGATCATTCAGCCTGCGCGTCGGGCCATCAGCCTGGCAGTGAAGTTCATTACCCAATCAAATCCGCGGTCAGTCGCAAGCCAGCGCAAGGCGATCAACGGCCTTGCTCCCGCACCAACGACATACCGGGTCTTGGGCCTGCGGGCGGCCAGCGCGCTGATGACCGCGTCTGCGACCACTTCGGGAGGCGAGCTGCTGTTCTTGTCGGCGGCGGCCAGCAAACTGGCGGTCTGGTGGGCTAAACGAGCATATGCGCCGGAGCCCGAGATCGAAAGCAGGCTATCCCGAGCGATGCCGCTCCACTCGGTCTTGATCGCGCCCGGCTGAACCACGACGACGTCGATCCCGAAGGGTGCCAATTCCATCCGCAGACAATCTGACAGCCCTTCCACAGCGAACTTGGTCGCGTGATACCAGGCACCCATCGGCTCGTGGATTTTTCCGCCGATGGAACTGATGTTGACGATCCGGCCTCCGCCTTGCTGCCGCATGGCGGGTAGGGCCAGCTGGATCAGCCGCGCAAGGCCGAACAGATTGACCTCGACCTGCCGCCGGGCCTCGGTCAGCGGCATATCCTCCAAGGCACCATAAGCGCCGTATCCGGCATTGTTGATGAGCGCGTCGATCCGTCCCGACTGATCGCACAACATCGCCATGGCGGCCTTGATGCTGGCGTCATCTTCCAGATCGAGCGAAACCAACCGCGCGCCTTTTTGGCCGAGGGCGCTCATCCGCTCAATCCGCCGCGCTGCCGCAAACACCGTCCAGCCCTGTGCGATCAGTCTCATGGCGATAGCCTCGCCGATCCCTGATGAGGCCCCGGTGACGAGTGCAACCTTGTTCATGCCAAGCTCCTTGTCTTGTGGAGCTTCGCCGATAAGCTATGGACTATAGTCCACAGTCAAGGCCTTTCATCCCATGCTGATCAAGCAATTCTGCGAGACGACGGGGCTGCCGCGCGACACTGTCCGCTTCTACGTCAAGCGCGGCCTGCTCAAGCCGACCATCGGCTCGGCCAGCGGCAATCGTTATCAGCACTTCGATGCCGCTCAGGTCGAGCGCGCCATCTTGATCCGGTCTGCGCAGGGCCTCGGGTTCACGCTTCGCCAGATTGCCGAGCTGGCGAAGGACTACGAAAAAGAGGCGTTCTCGGTGGAAGACAAGGCCGGTGTGCTCCGTGCCCAGCTGGCGCAGATCACCGCGCGCGAGCGTGATCTGCGCGAGATGCGGCGATATCTCGAGGCCAAGCTGCGCTGGCTTGAAGCCGGCGCGTCAGGTGCCCAACCCGCCTTTCTCGCGCGGCGCAGCAAGCCGAGCGCTGCAACTCGCGTGCGGCGGAAAGAGAGACCCTGATGGCACTCATGGGTCGCTTTCGGAACGGCAGGTTTTGTCGGCGGGGACGCGCTTTCTCCCATATCACTTTTCCCGGCGCGCATGAAATTTCCTACCGGCGCAATTCGTGGCATAGGCGGGGGATGATCGCCGCCCTCGCCCCTGCTTTTGCGCCCGTCCCCCGTGTCCATCCGCCTGTGCGTTCGTCCGATTTTTCCGCTAATCCCAATGATTGCGGCAGATCGCCCAAAGCGGACAGGGTGTCCGCTTTGTCCCCTGCTGCGGCGCTGCGGCCATGAACCTCACGCTCGCCACCGATGACACCGGCGGGCCGGAAATCTTCGCCTCGTTGCAAGGCGAAGGTCCGAGCATGGGTATGCCGGTCGCCTTCGTGCGCCTGTCGCGCTGCAACCTTGCCTGCACGTGGTGCGATACAGCCTACACCTGGCGGTTTGAGGGCGATAACAGGCCCCACCGCGATGGCATCGCCTTCGAGCGCAAGGCCAATCAGGTCATGCTCTCGCCGGAAGATACCGCCGCGCGGATCGCCGCCTTGGGGCAGAAGCGCCTTGTCATCACCGGGGGCGAGCCGCTGTTGCAGGCAGGCGCGCTGGCCGAGATGCTTGCCGCTTTGCCCGACATGGCGGTAGAGATCGAGACCAACGGCACTGTCGCTCCGCCAGCGCGGCTCGATGTGCGGGTCGATCAATACAATGTCAGCCCCAAGCTCGCGCATAGCGGCAATCCGGCGGACCTTGCCCTGATCCCGGAGCGACTCGACGGGTGGGCAAGCGAGCCGCGCGCGTTCCTGAAGTTCGTCATTGCCAATCCCGAGGACGTGGCGGAGGTGCTGGAATTGCAACGCCGCTACCGCTTCCGGCCCGAACGGGTGTTCATGATGGCCGAAGGCACCGACAGCACGAGCTTGCGCACCCGGCAGGCTTGGCTATCCGAGCTGTGCCTCAAGCACGGCTTCCGCATGAGCGACCGAATGCATATCCACCTCTACGGGGACACTAGGGGCACCTAGTTTTTCGTCATTGCGAGCGTAGCGAACCAATGACGAAGAGGGGCGCCGGTCGCGCAAGCGACCGCGAGCGCACGCGCGAGCCGCAGGTGCCACGTAGCGTAGCGGAGGGAATAGCACCGAGGACGTGGCCGCGGAGGCGGCCACGCAATCAGCCTTGACTCCGCCAGCGCATCACCACGCGGTCAACCAGCTCTTCCTCGCCGCCGCCCTTGCTCCACAGTTCAACGAAGCTCGGGTCTTCGGAAGCCGGGCGCTTGTGTTCTTCCAGATTGTCGAAAGTCACGCGCATCGGGATCGAAACGCCCTCGCCGCAAATGATACATTCGCGGTTGCGCAGCGCCGGGATGGTATCGAGAAAACCGCGCGCGCCTTCGGGCATGGCGGCTTTCACGAAGGCCTGGTCACGGTCATTGTTGAGGCGCATCGAAATGATCGTACCGCACTGCGACAGCACGCCTTCGGCAAGATCGGACGGGCGCTGTGTGATCAGCCCCAGCGAAATTCCGTATTTACGGCCTTCCTTGGCAATCCGGCCGAGGATTTTGGCGACCGACGAGCCATCCGCGTTCTTCTCGCTGGGAACATAGCGGTGCGCTTCCTCGCAGACGAGCAGCACCGGCCGGGTCTTGTCGTCGCGCCCCCAGATCGCAAAGTCGAACACCAAGCGGCTGAGCACAGCCACCACCGTCGAGGTGATATCCGACGGCACGCCCGACACATCAATGATCGAGATCGGTTTGCCATCGCCCGGCATGCGGAACACCTTGCTGATGAACGAGGCCATCGTATCGCCCACCAGCATGCCAGAGAACATGAACTGGTAACGCGGATCGGTTTTCAGCTCCTCAAGCTTGCCTTTGATGCGCATAAAGGGTGCGCTGGATGTCGCCTTGTCGAGCTTGCCCATTTCGTCCTGAAGGATGTTCCCAAGGTCGGAGAGCAGATAGGGGATGGGCGAGTCCACGGTGATC
This sequence comes from Erythrobacter sp., assembly GCA_046296075.1. Classification (GTDB taxonomy): domain Bacteria; phylum Pseudomonadota; class Alphaproteobacteria; order Sphingomonadales; family Sphingomonadaceae; genus Erythrobacter. The sequence continues at coordinate 4,820 of JBKBMC010000067.1, forward strand.
TTGCCCATCGATTGAGCCAGACGATTGCGACCGCGCGCTGCCAGCAGGCACTTGGCGAGAATATCGACATCGACCTGTCGTTCGTCCCCGCTCGAATTGAGCAGCACTTCGCAATGCTCCTCGAAGTTCATGAGCCAGTAGGGCATTTGCAGGTTCGACACATCGAGGATCTGCCCGCTCTGGCGAAATGCGGCAGAATATTCGCCGTGCGGATCGATCATCACGATGTGGCCATTGGGCGCAGCCTCGCAGATCCGGTGCAGGATCAGCGCAGCGCTGGTCGATTTACCGGTACCGGTTGAACCAAGCAGCGCAAAATGCTTGCCGAGCATCGCATCGACATAGAGCCCGGCGCGAATGTCCTTGGTCGGGAACACCTTGCCTACGGTGATGCTGGTGCGGCCATCGCTAGAATACACCTGCTCGAGATCCCGCGTGCCCGCCGCATAGACGAGCGAGCCAGGGATCGGATAACGCGTAACCCCGCGGCGGAAACCATGGATCCGGCCCGTCAGCTTTTCTTCCGCGCCTTCGCCGAGAAAATCGATATGCGCGATAATGCCGGCTTCGTTGCGGCGATCCTTGCGCTGATCGCGCACGCTGGCGAGCAGCCAGCTGTCGCCGACGCGGATCTTGACCTGGCTGCCGACTTGTCCGGCGAGCGCGATCGAAGGATCGGGATCGGCCATGCATTCATTGACGCGCTGCAAATCGAAGGCGACTTGCGAACTGGAGCCCGAAATCTCAAGCACCACGCCGATCGGTACGCGCGTGTTTTCCTGACTGGCGAACGGCTCCGCCCGATCATCGACAGTAGCCGAACCAGCCGCCCGCGCGCTGCTGAAACGTTCAAAATCAGGATTGCCGTGATCGGCCATGATATCTGTTCCCTAAGCAACCCAACTCGGAGGACGCGATACGGCAAGCAGAGTTAAAATGCGGTCAACGCGGCGAAAGCATGCGCACAAGCAGGCGCATTAACGTGCCGCTCTCAATGGTTATCTGGAGAAAATCCGGCCGGCAAACCAGCCCATGCCAAGCGACAGGGCAATCGCACCAAGGCCATACCAGAACGACCAGCGCTGCGATGCCATCACAACTTGCCCTTCCAGCCCGACCTTTTCGACTTCGATCCGCGCGGTTGCGCTGGCTAGCACGCGGCCACGGGCAATCGCGAAAGTCTCCGCAGTGTAGCTACCTGTCACCACATTCGAAGGAAGGGCAATGCGCGCCTGATACAGCACATTCTCGCTGATCCGCACACCCGAAGGGTTTTCCTGGTAGAGCCCCTGACGCTGGCGCAGTTCGACAAAGCCCCGGGCAAAACGCGCCTGCTCTTCGGGCTCGATCTGGCCCGACGGGCTCAGCTGAATGAAGTCGGTGCTCAGTTCAAAGATTGCGGCCGTGCGTTCGTCCACGATGTCCTCGACCGGACGCGAGGAAGCAACCGCAAAGAAGGACGGTGCGGAGCGGAAATCACTGGCGCCCGCATTCATCCAGACGCCTGCGATGCGTTCCTTTTCGCGCACCCTGATCGGTTCGACCGGTCCCTTGAGCACCACGACGATATCATATTCCTGCACCGTACCGCGCGTGCCGGCCGGATCGATTACAGCGCCATAGAGCAGTAAATCAGCGCCCGTGAAGCCTTGTCGCACCTCAATGCGCGACTGGCTGACCTCGGGCACAAGGATCGGCTCTCGCTGGCCCATCAGAGTGATGGCCGCCACCATGGCAAGAGCAAGACGTGCCAGAGTGCTCACAGCCCGCTCACCGTGTAGATTTCATCAGGGCGCACACCGAGCCCATAAAGCATCCTCAACGCGATCAGCAGCACCAGCACCGCCAGTACGACCCGAAGCAGATCAGGCCGCGCCTTTTGCGCAATCTGGCTGCCGAATTGCGCGCCCAGCACCGAACCTGTGAGCAGCAGGCCTGCCAGCACAATATCGACTGCACGCGTGGTGAGTGCATGGGTCATCGTGGTCGCCATCGTCACAAAGAGGATCTGGAACAGGGAGGTGCCGACCACGACATTGCCGCTCATCCCGAGAATATAGAGCATCGCCGGGACCAGCAGGAACCCACCGCCCACACCCATCAGCATGGTCAGCACCCCGACCAGCGCACCAAGGATAATCGGTGCCAGCGGCGAGATATAGAGACCGGATGCATAGAACCGCCAGCGATAGGGCAGGCTGGCGACCAGGGGATGGTGCCGCCGCTTGCGCACAGAAGCGCCCGCGTTCTTCGCGAAGACATCGGGTCGCAACGCAGCCAGTCCTTCCCGCAACATCAGCGTGCCGATCGAACCGAGCATAACCACATAGAGAATATTGATGACGACATCGATCTGTCCGAGCGACTGGAGCAGCCGGAACAGCACAGCGCCGATCAGCGCGCCGATCACGCCGCCGCCCACCATCAGCGCCCCCATCCGGTAGTCGACCCCGCCTCGCCGCGAATGGGCAAGCACGCCCGATACGCTCGCGCCGGTAACCTGAGTCGCCGCCGAAGCCGCCGCCACGGTCGGCGGAATACCGTAAAAGATCAGCAGCGGGGTGGTCAGAAATCCGCCCCCCACGCCGAACAGGCCCGAAAGAATGCCGGTCAACCCGCCAAGCAGCACGATGAACAGACCGTTCACCGAGAGATTCGCGATGGGCAGATAGACATCCATATAGTGCGACTAGCCGAGCAGGGCTTCGGATTAAAGGCGTGAGCCACCCGCGATCCACCGCCCCTTGGATTTTGCCGGTGAATCGCGCTCGGTGATCAGGCGTCAACTGGTCAGAAGCTGGTCGAAAGCGTCGCGGCAAGGCCATCTTGCGGCGCAGCATCCCCGGCCACCCGCTGGCGCCAATCGATGCCCAGACGCGCGGGCACGCGTCCCATCGTCCATTCGACCCGTATCGTTGGCCCAATGTCGAGGCGCTGCGCATCCTGCTGTGCGCCGCCCCATCCGCCTGCTCCGGCGCTCACGCGCACGGGCGCGCCACCCGGCGCGGCAAAGCGGACGAGTTCCCGAACGAGGCTCACCTGCCCGTCGGCGAATGGCGTGGCAGCGCGCCCGCCGACCCAGCCTGCCTGCCCGTAAGCTTCGAGTGAGAAGTCCGCTGGCAAGGATTGCGGCGGCAATTCGGTGACCAGAAAAGCCGAGGGCCGCAATTCTGCTCCAAGGGCCGTATCGGTATATCGCAACTCGGCGAAGGCGCGCAGCGGCAAGCGGGGAATCGGACGGAGAGAGCCACCTAACGCCCCCTCACTTTCGCCGCGCGCAATCATGGCGCGGTAGCCCCGCAAATAAAGGCGCGGATCATGCCGCGAGGACGGCCGCACACGATACTGGGCAATCGCGCCTATCTGGCTTGCCCCGTAGATCGGCACGCGACCCTGCGAAACTGGGGCTGCATCCGAGCCTTCGCGGTAAAAGCCCCAGGCATCGATCGACCAACGCCCGGAATGCGCAGCGCGAGTTGACGCCCATGGCAGGCTCTCCCGCGCTGGCCCTGCCTCTGAAAGCTGAGCCGATGGTGGCATGAGGCGCGTGAGCGACGGGCTTGCCACCAACCGATCGGAAAGGAGAGGCTCAGAACGCGGCGCGGGAAAGCTCTTCCGCGAACCCGCACTTCGCAAGCCGCGCGGAGACGGCGCAGCCTGCCTGCCAAAAGGGGATGACAGCGGTAATACTATTTGTTCACGCATCATGGTGGGCGCAGCAGGTAACGCCGCGGTAAGCGAGTTGGGCGCATTCACGGAGCGCGCCGCCTGGACAGGCCTCGGGGGAGGCACGGGGCCTTCCCACAGCATCACACGACCACTCACCCAGCCTGCCAATACCAGAGCGAATAAAGCGAGCGGCGCCCCTCTCATGCCGGAGCCGGCTGGCGCTTTCAACGCGGCACCAACGCAACAATGGCCGGTTGCCGTGGCGGAGCAGTGCCCGCTGCATGGGCGGGATGGCGGACATGCGGCGTTTTGTCCCACACGACCGCGCTTCCCCTGAGGCTTGCGATATAGGCCATGACTGCGCGGCGGCCCGCCATGATCGCAACCACATTCGCGAGCGGAATCCGCAGCACCGCCCGCGCACCCTCAGCCCAGCCATAGATCCGTGCCGTGAAAGCAAAGCGCATCGCCACACGCCACAGGAATGCGACCAGATTGGCGACCAGCAGAGCTTTGAGCAACGGGGGCAGTGGCTCTGGCTCCTGTACGCTGACAAGCATCGCAACACCGCCCAGCGCCGTGATCAGGATGACGACATAACCCGTCAGCAGAACCAGACCAGCAAATGGCCCGCGCCGGTCACGAGCCCGCATCCAGCGTTCGATCAGGCCGCCGCCCCAACCCACGCGGTCCCAGCCTTGCAGCGCGATTCCGTGGATCCAGCGGGTCTTCTGGCTGACGACGTGATCAAGCCGCGCCGGGAAATAAGCGCGCGTCGCAATCAGGCTGCCATCCTCCCCGCGCGCCCGCACGAACCGGCACGTCCCACCGACTTCGCGGACGGCAAGGCCAAGCTCATAATCCTCGGTCAGGGATTCGGCACAGAATGGCAGGCCATCGGGGCGGCGGGCAACAAGACGATGCAAGATCGCACGCGCCGCCGCGCAGCCAACCCCTGCGCCCGGCACGGCCGCGCCCAGCGCATCGCGCACGACCATCGCCTGACCATGTGCCTCGGCGAATTCCTCACAGTAGTGGCTGCCCAACTGGTTGCTCAGCCACGAACGATAACGCTGCACCAGCGGCTCGACCGGGAGTTGCACGAAATCGGCTCCAGCCGCGATCGTTTCATCAATCAGCCCAAGCGCGGCCGCATCGACCATGTCTTCAGCATCCTGGAACACTACGGTCGTAAACTCGCCGCCAAGGCGCTGCTCATCCGCGCACAGCGCGATATAGAGCCGGTTGAGGCAATCGGCCTTGGTTGTGGGCCCTTCGCGCGCGTGGATGACCAGCCGAACGCGATCATCACTCTGTGCTGCGGCCATCACCACCGCAATGGTGGCGGGATCATTGCGATAGCAGCCGACATAAACCCTGAGATCGCGCTGCTGCCACGCGCCGAGCAGACGATCCAGCGTATCGCCGATGACTTCGGCTTCACTCCACGCCGGAATGAAAACCGCCGCCGGCCCCGCGAGCTGGCGTTCTGCAAGCAACGCTCTATCGCGGCGCACCGTCACGATCCGGCCGCGCGCTCTCAACCACAGATAAATCGCATCAACGCACAGATCATCAAGCGCGCCGATGAGGAAGAACACCCCGGCGAACAGCAGCAGTTCATGCTGGCAAAGGACAAGCCATTGCCACGGATCAATCGGCCAGATGGACAAGGCGACCCCCTCCCCAACGTGAGAGGCATCAGCCTATAGCGCCTTCAGCAGGCTTTCAACCCACTAATTTTATTGTAAATTATTTCTTTGCAGATAGGTGATGACCCGCAGTTACCATGTGCCGGTGTTTTCCATGCTCGCCCACGGTTCCTGCGGTGGCAGGTGCCCTTCCTGCAATAACTCGACCGAAATCCCGTCAGGCGATTTGACGAACGCCATATGTCCATCGCGCGGCGGACGATGAATAATGTGACCCGCATCGGCGAGGCGCTGACAGGTGTCGTAGATATTCTCGACCCGGTAGGCGAGATGACCGAAATTGCGTCCGCCATCATAGGCCTCAGGAGTGCTGCCGTCGGAAGCGGGCCAGTTGTAGGTCAACTCAACCTCGGCAATGCCCTCCTGTCCCGGCGCAGCGAGAAAGATCAGGGTGAACCGTCCGGCCTCGACATCAAAGCGCCTGACCTCTTCCAGCCCGATCAGCTTGAAGAAGGCCACCGTTGCATCGGGATCGGTGACCCGGATCATGGAGTGGAGATATTTGACCATGGCAATGCTCTCATTTCAAAATTGGGGGAGCGATTACGGCATATGCCGCAACGCACCTCACGCCGCGCGACCCTGCGGTGACAGATCATGAAGTGCAACCATTGAATGGCGGAAGGCGCTGACGGGGCCCGCAGCACAAAGACTCAGAAGTTCACACTGATCTTGCCCACGACATTCCCGCTGTTGGGATTGATCGGTCCGAACGGTACATCGGCGGCGTTGTCAACATATTCGACGCTCGCCGTGATCGGCCCGAACACCGTGTAGCTCGCCCCGATCGACCAATCGAACGTGCCCGAATTGGTGGCAAAGCGGCGCGTACCATCGGTGTAGCCGAGATGGGCCTTCACAGTCAGCGGTGTAGCGGGGATCCCGACGCTCAAATCACTATGGAGATAGAGATTGTCGCGCACAAAGCCGCCAAAGGCGAAACCATTGGCTCCCGGATCCCAGGCAACGCCCACTTTGGCACTGGCCGGCCCCAGAGATGCGGTGATCGAGGAGTAAAGCTCGAAAAAGTTGAGATCCCCGACGGGCGCATCCGGGAAAGTATAGGCAATCACGCCGATGTCGGCGGTTACCCCCTCCATGACCGGAAAGGCGTATCCGGCGTAGACATCGAGTTCCACACCGCCATAACCCGTCAAGCGATCATTGAGTTGCGAACCCCACACCCCGGCATAGAACCCGCTGGCATGACCCAGATCGATCCCGCCTTGCAGCGCGATCCTGTCGCCGGAAAGATTGGTGCCGCGATAGCGATACTGCGTGGCAAGTGTGGCATTGGCCGACAGATCAAACCCGCCGAAAGAAGCAAGATGGCTTGCAGTTGCTTTGTCCAGCGGAGCAATCGCGGGTACGCTGGTGGCTATCCCGGCATCGCCATCGCAAATCACTCCACATGCCGCAGCCTGTGATACAACGCTGACTTGGGGCTGTGGATCGGTCGCATCTGTCACGGACAGGGCAGTCGACGGTTCGGGGGCGGTCGCCAGCAGGGCTGAGGCGAGGATAAGCAAGCTCGGCATGCGTTTCATCCTGTCCGAGCGCGCGGCAATTGTCACCCCCCTGCCAGCGCCTTTTGCGCCGAATGTTGTCGCGGCAAAGCACCACCTTGGTACAGCCTTGGCAGGCGCGGTTGCGGCAGGAACCTGCGCAGTCTATGACCCGATCAAGGGTCGCGCCGCAAAATCCGGATCGCAAGGCGCAACGCAACCGCTTGCCGAGAGCCCGAAAAGCACCCATGATCAAGATCTTGCAGAACCTGTTCGGCCCGAAGCCCGTCGCACCCCCCAAGTTGCCGACGGTGCCGGCTGGTACACGTTACTATGTGATCGGCGACATTCACGGCAGGCTCGATCTGTTCAACGCGATGATAGTTGCCATCAATCGCGACGCAGCCGCATCGCAACACGTTGAAACCCAGATTATCCTGCTCGGCGATCTGGTGGATCGTGGGCCCGACAGCGCGGGCGTGCTGGCACGCACCCGCCAATGGCAGCAAAAGCACAATGTCCGCGTGCTATCTGGCAACCATGAAGAAATGTTCCTGCAAAGCTTTACCCGCCCGGAAGCCTTGCGTCACTTCCTCAAG
>JBKBMC010000068.1:0-11925 GCA_046296075.1 Erythrobacter sp.
GGATGCCTTCCTGCCGCCGCGCGCGCCTATTCCGCTGGGTGATCCGGCGTGGGGCTGCGATATGGAAGGCGAAATCGCCTGCATCACTGATGACGTGCCGATGGGCGTATCAGCGCAGGATGCCGCCGGTCACATCAAGCTGCTGATGCTGGTCAACGATGTGTCCTTGCGCGGGCTGATCCCGGCCGAGCTGGAAAAGGGCTTCGGCTTCTTCCAGTCCAAGCCTGCCAGTGCCTTTTCACCTGTGGCAGTCACGCCTGACGAATTGGGCGATGCGTGGAAGGACGCGCTGATCCACCTGCCGCTGATGGTGGACCTGAACGGCCAGCCGTTTGGCCGGGCGAACGCGGGGCAGGATGCGACATTCAACCTGGCGCAGCTTGTCGCTCATGCGGCCAAGACGCGCAATCTGTGCGCGGGCACGATCATTGGCACTGGCACGATTTCGAACAAGGGTGCCGATGGCGGCGCGGGCAAGCCCGTGGCCGAAGGCGGCGCCGGCTATTCCTGCATTGCGGAAATCCGCATGATCGAGACGATCCGCGACGGAGAGCCGAAGACGCCCTTTATGCAGGTTGGTGATAACGTCCGCATCGAAATGCGCGATGATCACAACCATTCGATCTTCGGCGCGATCGACCAGAAAGTCGTCGCCGCCTGATCGGTCAGGACAGCGTATCGGGCACGATGTCAGGCGCATCCTGCTGTTCGTGACGACGATCCATCGCGTTCACGAAGAAGTGGTTCACATCGCGGTGCTCGGCCTCGTCGGCCCGCACGGCAAGGATCACGTCACGCAGGCGCGCATCCTCGGGCAGCTGCCAGTAATCGATAGCGATCTGCGGCGCGGGCACGTTTTCATGACGTCCCGCGTCAACCTCGGCAAGGTACTGGGTGTAGCTGAACACCGCCTCCTCCTCGAAATAGGCAACCACGCGGTGGGCGGTCCGCGGTGCCAGCAGATAAAGGAAGAAGTAGAAATTGTAGAACACCAGTTGGACAGCCACAATGAGCGCGCGCTCGAACGCGTTGGGCTGCGCGATCTCGATGAAGGTCATGAGATGCATCCGCTCGTTCTCGGCCTCGTCGAGCAGGGTCCGGATCCAGCCCTCGTCATCGCGCATCTTGCGCAGAGCGGTGAGGTGCTGCCACAGGCCACCGACCATGCCGGGCACGGCGGCAACGGTTTCGAGAACCACCGCGCGGTGGCCGTAGCGCTTGGCGAAGAACTTGTCGGCGAAGAAGCGCAGCAGCTTCACGAAAGCGAATGCGATCTTGTCGCTGGCACCTTGCGGAGCAACGTGGACTTCGAGATCGACCTCGAGATTGACCTGCCGCACCATAGGGCGGGTATCGAACGGCTTCATGTCTTCACCTGCACTCCAAACGCTGCGATGATCCGTGTGATCATATCACAGCGCGACCTACCCCTGTTCAAAAAAAGTAACGCGAGGATGAGATCAGAGTTCCGGCCGCATGGTCAGAAGGTGAAAAAGCAAGCCAGCGCAGGACAACAACGCCTGACGCAGAGCGTATCAGGTGAGCGGGATGATCCGCGAAATCAGGCTGCGCAGCGCGCCCGGCTGCTCCATCGGGCGGATCCGACCATACTGCGCACGGCGCGACAGGGAATCGTCAATACAAACAGTGCGGTACATGCGATCCGGTCTGCTGGACCAGATGGTCGGCTTTTCCATAGTTGCGTCCCCGATTCGCGGATTATGATTATCATGCGATAACACGAAACTGTGGAAAACAAATTAACATGCTGACGGAAACGCAAATTTGTGAGGATTTTCATCAGCTGGTGCGGTTGACACCGGCTTCGCGCACCGCCGCGAGGGTCGGGTAGCCGTTGACCGCCATCAACAGATCGGCCTCGGCGAGGATCGAACGCAGCACCCACGCAGCACCCGCTGCACCGCCCAACGCGAGGCCATAGGTATAGGGCCGCCCCACACCAACCGCGCGCGCGCCCATCGCGAGCGCTTTCACCGCGTCGGTGCCCGATCGCACCCCGCTGTCGAACAGCACAGGCGTAGTGCCTGCTGCCTTCACCACATCAGCGAGCAGATCGATGGTCGCGATGCCGCCGTTGGCCTGCCGTCCGCCGTGGTTGGAACAGTAAACCGCATCCGCCCCGTGATCGACTGCGCGGCGCGCGTCATCGGGATGGCAGATGCCCTTGAGGACGATGGGAAGCTTGGTCACCGATTTGAACCACGCCATGTCCTCCCAGGTCAGGACCTGTCCAAATGTCGCGGCCCAGGTGAAGATCGCCGCGGCAGGGTCTTCCTCGGGCGGCTTGGCCAGCAGCGAACGAAACACGGGATCGGAGAAGTAATTGACCAGCACCTTGCCGCGCAGTTGCGGGAAGTTCGAGGCGTTGAGATCGCGCGGGCGCCATCCCGTCACCCACGTATCGAGCGTAACCACCAGCGCCTTGTAGCCCGCATTCTCGGCGCGGCGGATCAGGCTTTCCGCCAACTCGCGGTTTCTCGGGGTGTAGAGCTGGAACCATGCGGGCGTATCCCCGCAGGCGGCCTTCACATCCTCAAGCGGATCATTGGCGAGCGTCGAAGCGCAGAACGGCACACCCGTTATCGCCGAGGCACGCGCTGCGGCCAGATCGCCATGGCGATCCTGCGTCGCCTCGCCGTTCAGCCCGATCGGCGCCATGAACAGCGGTGTCGGATAGGTGTGACCAAATAACTCGATGGACAGATCGCGCGTGCTGCAATCGACCATCATGCGCGGCACCATCCCCCAATGGTGAAAGGCCGAGGCATTGCTGTTCTGGGTGTGCTCATCGCCGCAGCCACCCGCGACATAATTGGTCATCATCGGGCCGAGCGCTTCATGCGCGCGCTTTTCGCGCGTGGCGAAATCGACCGGATAGTCAGGCAGGATGCCGCGCAATCCGGCATTGTAGATCTCGTTCTGCATTGCGCCGAAATTGCTCATCGCGGCTGTCCCTCTCTCGTCTGCCAAATTCCAGCTTGGCGGCAAATCGCCGCCTTGCCAAGCCGGTCAGGCAAAGAAGCGTTGCAAGCGCGGGCGCACCTTGAGAAACCGCACATAGGCCGCTTCAAGCACGCGCAACACAATCGGGTTGCGCGCCGCCAGCCCCAGCGGACGCAGCAATGGAATCGCCCGCCACATCGCAGCAAACGCAGCCGCGCCGTCGTGAATGACCCCGCTCTCTTCAGCATGGAAACGGGCAAGCAATGCGCCGCGATCAATCGGGCAGGAGGGATCGGCGTCCTCGGCCACATCGACAAAGGTTATCGCACCGCGCCGATCAAGCCGCCGCATCACTGCGATTTCGCGCAGGCATAGCGGACACGCGCCATCATACCAGACCTTGACTTGCGCACGTGTCATGCCCCTCCATGTGAGTGCTTGGCCCACAATTGCAAGGCATCAGATCAGCCCGCGCGCCTCGTAATGGTCGACCGGGGATTGCGGAACGCCAGTGTCTTCAGCAAGCTCGGCGAAGGCCTGATCCTGAGAAAGGAACACCCGGCCGTTCAGCTCGGATGGCAAGTGGCTTCGGTTCAGCCGGTCCATTACCGGACCTTTCACTTCCGAAAGGTGCAGCCCCACGCCCGCATCGCCGAGCCGGTGATTGATCGCTTCAAGGCTCTCAAGCCCCGAAGCATCAACTTCATTCACTGCGCTGAACATCAACACAACGTGGCGCAACTGGGGCCGCTCGGCGACGAGCCGAAGCACGTATTCCTCAAGCCAGCGGGCGTTGAGATAGGTCAGGCTTTCATCGATTCTCACCGACAACAAGTGTGGCACGGTGATGACCGTATGGCGCTCGACATTGCGGAAGTGTTCGGTGCCGGGGACGCGGCCCACAATGGCGGCATGGGGGCGGCTGGCGCGCCACAGGTAGAGGAGCAAACCCACTGCCACACCTGCAATTACGCCCAACTCAACGCCTGCCAGTAGGGTGACGATGATGGTCGCCGCGTGGGCGGCGAAGTCGGCCTTGGAATAGGCCCAGAGCTGGCGCGGAGTCTTGAAATCGACGAGGCTCAGCACCGCAACAATGATTGTCGCGGCGAGTGTTGCGACCGGCAGATGAAATAGCAGCGGCGTGAGATAGAGCGAAGCGAGCGCAATCCCAACGGCGGTGAATGCTCCGGCAGCGGGCGTCTGCGCGCCCGCATCGAAATTGACGACCGAGCGGGCAAAACCGCCCGTTACCGGATAGCCGCCCGACAGGGCGCTCGCGATGTTGGATGCGCCGAGGCCGATCAGTTCCTGGTCCGGGCTGATCCGCTGGCGGCGCTTGGCCGCAAGGGTCTGCGCGACCGAGACACTTTCGACAAAGCCGATGATAGAAATCAGGAGCGCCGGCACCCACAATTGCGCGATCAGCGCAACATCGGTTGAAGGAACGGTAAACGGCGGCAAGCCTTGCGGTACGGCGCCTACCACGGCCACGCCCCGTTCGCCGAGGTCAAAGCCGATCACAGCAAGTATGGTGAGCGCCACCGCGACGACCGGCCCGGCCTTGGCGCTTATATCCGCAGTGCGGGCTGACATTCCAAGGCGTTGCAAGGCAGGCTTCAGACCCTTCCTTACCCAGAACAGGAAAGCCAGCACAGGAAGGCCAATGGCAAGCGTCGCCGGATTGATCGCACCGAGATTGCTGATGAGGCCATGCAGCATTTCGGGCCAAGTTTCACCCTCGCCCTTGATGCCAAGGATGTGCTTCAACTGGCTGGTTGCAATCAGGATGCCGCTGGCGGTGATGAAACCGCTGATGACAGGATGGGACAGCAGATTAGCAAGAAAGCCCAGCCGGAGCAGACCGAGCATTGTGAGCATGATTCCCGAAAGCGCGGCAAGAGTGACGGCGGCTTCAAGATATTCCGGCGTCCCGACGGGCGCGATGGCTCCTGCAGCACTTGCCGTCATCAGTGAGATGACCGCCACCGGGCCAACCGCCAGCGTGCGGCTCGTGCCGAAGATCGCATAGAGCACGAGCGGCATGATCGAGGCATAAAGCCCCACCACCGGCGGCAATCCGGCGAGCATGGCATAGGCGAGGCTCTGCGGGATGAGCATGATCGTGACGATCACCGCCGCCATCAGATCGCTTGTCAGGACGCTGCGGTCATAGCTGCGCCCCCATTCGAGAATCGGGAAGTAGGCCGCAATCCGGCTTGGCGCGCCCATCGTCAGGCAGGCCGGTCAACCAGCCGCACCAGGAGCATTCCTGCCAGCATGGCGGCAATGAAGATCGCGGCCGAAGGCGCATCGATTGCCAATGCAGCGAAGCCCGGCCCCGGGCACAGCCCGGCGATGCCCCAGCCGATGCCGAACAGCGCCGAACCACCGATCAGGCGCGGCGTCAGATCGCTGCGATTCGGCAAGGCAAAGGCTTCAGCGAAAAGCGGGCGCCGCATCGACTTCTGCACGATCCATGCAATCGCCATCACGACCACCGCTCCGCCCATGACAAAGGCCAGCGTCGGATCCCAATCGCCGAACAGGTCGAGAAACCCGCGTACCCGCGCCGGATTGGTCATTCCGCCAAGCGCCAAGCCCGCACCGAAGATCGTGCCCGATACGAGCGCAACAAAGGCCCCGCGCATCATGGCAACACCTCGATTCCCAGACCGTTCATCACAGCCACGGTGGCAAAGCCGGTCGCCATGAACGTAGCGGTAGCAACGAGCGAACGTTGCGACAGGCGGCTCATCCCACACACGCCATGCCCGCTGGTGCAGCCGCTCCCGAGACGCGTTCCGACGCCGACGATCAGCCCGGCAATCGCAAGCAGCAGGGGCGAGGCGAATTGCGGAGCAGGCGCGCCTGTCAGCAGCGCAATGATCAAAGCGCCTAGCGGCAGGCCGATCAGAAAGGCGAAAGCGGCACTGCGCGGCATCGCACTTTCACCGATGGCGAATGCGCGCGCAGCAATGCCGGAAACCCCGGCAATCCGCCCTGCCCCCAACAGCATCAGCGCAGCAGCAAGACCGATCAGGACACCGCCTGCAAGACCTGCGACCGGAGCAGCATCGGGGAATCCCGGCAATGCGATCTCGAACATGCTCATACCGCGTTCACCGGGATCTTGAGGTAGGTGATGCCGTTTTCATCCGGCGGCGGCATGTGGCCCGCGCGCATGTTGACCTGTACCGATGGCAGGATCAGGCGCGGCATGGCGAGCGTTGCATCGCGCGCTTCGCGCATGGCGACGAATTCATCCTCGGTGATCCCATCATGGGCATGGACATTGCCGGCCCGTTCGGCGGCAACCGTCGTCTCCCAGACATATTCGGTGCGGCCCGCAGGCAGATAGTCGTGGCACATGAACAGACGGGTTTCTGGCGGGAGCGCAAGAATGCGCCGCAGCGAGCGGAACAGGCTGCGCGCGTCACCACCGGGGAAATCAGCCCGCGCAGTCCCGTAATCGGGCATGAACATCGTATCGCCGACGAACACCGCCTCGCCGACGACATAGGCGATGCAAGCCGGCGTATGGCCGGGGACATGCATCACCGTCACCGGCAGCGTGCCGATGGTGAAGGTATCGCCATCCGAAAACAGCGCATCGAACTGCGAGCCATCGCGTTCAAACTCGGCGCCCGCGTTGAACAGCTTGCCGAAGACGTTCTGCACCTTGGTGATATCCGCGCCGATGGCGATCTTGCCGCCCAACTTCTCCTGGAGATAGGGCGCCGCCGACAGGTGATCGGCATGCGCGTGGGTTTCGAGCAGCCAAGTCACTTTCAGATTATGCGAAGTGACATAGGTGATCACCGCATCCGCGGATGCGGTCGACGTGCGCCCTGAGTTGGGATCATAGTCGAGCACGGAGTCGATGATTGCGGCTTCCATTGTGGCGGGATCATGCGCGACATAGGTGACCGTGAAGGTCGCAGGATCGAAGAAGGCCGCAATTTCAGGGCGGAGCGCGGCATCGTCGCGCGCGCGGAGCACTTGCGTCATGGCAGCTTCAAGCACCGGATCGTGGGAAGTCATGACATTTCTCCAATTCATTTTCATAAATTGTGTATATGTATTGCAATCGTGAAGTCAAGTGTTATGAAAACCGCATGAGCAACGAGAACACGTCCCTCCATGCAGCCCTTCCGCCATGCGCGGGCCTTCGCATCGGCGACATCGCGCCCGATTTCGAAGCGCGCAGCACAATTGGCCCGGTGCGCCTTTCGGCGTTTCGCGGGCGCTGGCTCGTCCTGTTCTCGCACCCGGCAGATTTTACGCCAGTGTGCACGACTGAATTTGTCGCTCTTGCCCAGGAGTCGGCGGAATTCGACAAGCGCGACTGTGCATTGATGGCGCTTTCGGTCGACAGCCTGTTTGCCCATTTCGCCTGGCTGCGGATGATTCGTGACCGTTTCGGGATCGAGGTGCGCTTTCCGATCGTGGAGGACCCGACGCTGGTGATCGGCCGGGCCTTCGGGATGGTCTCGCCCGCTGACAGCGACAGCGCCACTGTGCGCACGACCTTTTTTATTGATCCGACCGGCACGATCCGCGCGATGAATTGCTACCCGGCCAACCTTGGCCGCTCAGTGCCCGAGATGCTGCGCATTCTCGATGGGCTTCAGGCGATTGATGAAGCAGGCGCGCTGGCTCCTGCCAATTGGCAGCCGGGCGAGCCGCTGCTGGAACCCGCCACGCAATCGCTGGATGAAGTCTTTGCCAGTGACGAGGCGACCGGATGGTTTCTGCGCGGACCCACAAAAGCCCATGCGGGGGGCAACTGATGCGCGATACCAATTCTGAAAATACCTTAATCGAACAATTGAAGGCCATCGCCCATCCGCTTCGGTTGCGCATCCTCGAAGCGCTGAGCCAGACCGAATTGAATGTCGGCGAGATCGAGCAGGTGACCAGCATCGGCCAGCCCGCGCTGTCACAGCAATTGGGCGTGCTGCGCAAAGCCGGACTGGTCGAAACCCGCAAGGAAGCAAAGCTGGTATTCTACCGGCTTGCAGCGGACGAAGTGGCCGAACTTTCCGCAGTCCTGTTGGCATTAACGCCGACCACCCCTGCCCAACCGCGACCCGGCACTTTGCCATCCAGTCGCCCCTCCCAGGCCCCTTCCCCTGCCCCCGGCGTTGCTCATTTCGCGCGCCTTTCATGAAAGCCTGCACATGACCTCTGCCGATACCGCCAAGCCTGCTGAAGCCTTGAAGGGCGAGGACTGGGCAGGCGAGATGGGAGCCAAATGGCTCGCAAACCTTGATCGCTTCGAAGGCATGATCGCACCGATTGGCGAAGCCTTGCTGGCGCGGGCGGCTTTTTCATCCGGCGAGCGAGTGATTGACCTCGGTTGCGGCGGAGGGGCTACCACCCGCGCCATTGCGGCAAGCGTCGCGCCGGGCGGCGAGGCGGTCGGCCTCGACATCTCGCCAGACCTGATCAACGAAGCGAGCGCCCGTGCAGCTGCGGCAGGGCTTGCCAATGCCCGCTTCGTCTGCGGCGATGCTGCGACAACGGGTCTTGCGGGCGCACCGTTTGGTCGGCTGTTTTCGCGCTTCGGCTCGATGTTCTTTCCCGAGCCCGTGTCCGCCTTCACGCATTTGCACGGCCTGCTCAAGCCCGGTGCGCGGATCGATCTGGCCGTCTGGGCCAACCCGCGTGACAACCTGTGGATGATGGAGATGATGGGCGTGGTGCGCACGCATATCGAAATCCCCCCTGCCGTCCCACGCACACCGGGGCCATTCGCCTTTGAGGATCTGGATTATCTTGCCGAAGTGCTGGCCGCAGCGGGGTTTTCCACGATGGACGTTACGCCCTACGCCGGCAAGCAGGCCGTCGGCGGGCCGGGAGCCTCGCCGGAAGATGCCGCCGATTTCGTGCTGTCCGCTATGGCTGTAGGCCGGGCGCTGGCGGAACATGGGGATGACGTGCGGGAAGCGGCGCGGGATGATCTGGTCGCCCTGTTCGACCAGCGCCATATCGCAGGCCAAGGCGTGATGATGGGATGCAAGGCATGGCTGGTGAGCGCGTTTGCCTGACGGTCGAGGCTGCTGATCGCTTTGCCTTGGCCGGCGCACGCGCGGTCATCGCCACAATGCATGGCAAGGAGCAGGTAATTGCCCCGGTCCTTACCGAAGCTCTTGGCCTGCACTGCAATGTCACCGAAGGTCTCGACACGGACGCTTTCGGCACTTTCGCGCGCGAGCGGGCGCGCACCGGCACCGCGCTTGATGCCGCGCGCGCCAAGGCGGAGGCGGCTTTTGCGCTTTTGCCCGAAGCGCGCATTGCCATCGCGAGCGAAGGCAGCTTTGGCCCTCACCCGAACATCCCCAGGGCGCCCATGGGACGTGAACTGGTGTTGTTGGTGGACCGAGACACGGGAATTGAAATCGCAGGTTATGATGCCACCCTTGATGTGCGCTATGCCCATTTGATCGCGCAGTCGCTCAGCGAGGCAGAAGCCTTCGCTGCCCGCATCGGATTTCCGCAACACGCACTGATCGTGATGGGCTTCGCAGGAGATGCGCCCTCCCCCGCAATTGCTCTCAGCAAAGGGATCATAGCGCCCGATACGCTCGCTTCGGCAGTCAGCGAAGCCATCGCGCTAAGCGGCGCGGCCTTTGTCGAAACCGATATGCGTGCGCACCTTAATCCTACCCGCATGGCCGCGATACGCCGGGCGGCACAGGATCTCGTGAGCCGCTATGCGAGCCGCTGCCCCGCATGCGCAATGCCCGGCTTTGCTGTCACACAACGCATCGCGGGCCTGCCCTGCCGCTGGTGCGGAATGCCCACGACCTTGCCTGTCGCCGAAGTGCTTGCGTGCAATAGCTGCGGTCACCGTGAAGAGCGCCCTGCAAGTGCGGCGACCAGCGCTGACCCCGGCCACTGCCAGCATTGCAATCCCTGATATTTTTGAGCAGCATCAACTCTGCCGTCACGGTCTTGAACCGCTGCAAAACTTGCGGCAATCATATCTGCATGACTGAAACAGCGCACACTTCCACCGCTCTCATCACTGGTGCCTCCTCAGGCGTTGGCCTTTGGGCCGCACATGCGCTCGCTGCACGCGGCTGGCATGTGATCATGGCATGCCGCGATCTTACCAAGGCCGAAGCCGCGGCAACGCGTGTGGGAATTGATCCGGCGAAGCGCACGATGCTGCCGCTTGATCTTGCAGACTTTGCGACGGTGCGCGCGCTGGCTGATGCTACGCGGGAATTTCTGAAAGCCGAACACCGCAAGCTTGATGCGCTGGTGCTCAATGCGGCTGTCTATCTGCCCCGCGCCGAGGAACCGCAGCGCAATGCGCAAGGCTATGAGTTATCGGTCGCGACGAATTACCTCGGCCATTTCCTGTTGGCCAACCTGTTGCTCGATGATCTTGCCGCAGCGCCTGCACCGCGTCTGATCACGCTCGGAACCGTTACCGCAAATTCGGAGGAGTTCGGCGGGAAGATTCCGATCCCGGCCCCTGCCAATCTCGGTGAGCTGGCCGGTTTCGAGGCTGGCTTCCTCCCGCCTGTTGCAATGATCGATGGCAAGGCGTTCAAACCGGGCAAGGCTTACAAGGATTCGAAGCTTGCGCTGATGATGATGAGCCGCGAACTTCACGCTCGCTATCACGCCAGCACCGGGATCGTCTTCGCAACGCTTTACCCCGGTTGCGTCGCCGATACGCCCTTGTTCCGCCACGCACCCAAGGCTTTCCAGACGATCTTTCCATGGTTCCAGAAGAATATCACCAAGGGGTACGTCTCCCAGCCGCTCTCGGGCGAGCGGGTAGCGCAGGTTGTGGCCGATCCCGAATTCACACGTTCCGGCGTGCACTGGAGCTGGGGCAACCGCCAGAAACCGGGCGCCAAAGCCTTTGCCCAGCCGCTTTCGTCAAAAGCAGAAAACGCGCCGCGTTCGGCGCGGCTGTGGGAATTGAGCTGCGGGCTGGTCGGCCTCGAAAGTGCTCGCGTGCAGCAAGCCGCATAACCTCGGCTTACAACGTGCCTCAGGGGGCGTTCCTGACAGGGCGTGCTTCGGCGAGGATAAGGACGAATTGCTGCGCTGCGTCAGACCAGCAGGCAATTGGCTCCCACCCGCCGGCAAGCAGCAGCAAGTTGGCACTGCAATATGTGAACTTGTGACTGTTTTCGGTGTGGATGCTCTCGCCAGCCTCCATGGAGAAAGGCTCTCCGCTGACAGCAAAGGTCAGATCGGTTTCAGCCACCAGATGCATCTCGATACGGGCATGGGTTTCGTTCCAGCGCGCTTCGTGACGCAAAAGATCGATCGGTAATGTCCCGCCAAGTTCGCGGTTGATCCGTTCTGCCAGATTGCGGTTGAAAGCGGCCGTGACGCCCGCAGCGTCATTATAGGCCGCAATCAGGGTTGCGGGATCCTTGATCAGGTCCATCCCGATCAGCAATTGCGCGCCTGTCCCCAATGTCTTGCGCATCGAGCGCAGCAGATCGACAGCCGTCGCCGCCACCATGTTGCCGATCGTCGAGCCGGGGAAAAAGCCAAGCTTGGGCAGATCGGCTACGTCCTGCGGCAAGGCCACGTGGCGCATGAAATCGGCCTCGACGGGCAATACCGGGAGACCGGGGAACTTATCAGCCAGATCAGCCGCGCTGGCGCGCAGGAAATCTCCCGCAA
Organism: Erythrobacter sp.; assembly: GCA_046296075.1. Taxonomy (GTDB): domain Bacteria; phylum Pseudomonadota; class Alphaproteobacteria; order Sphingomonadales; family Sphingomonadaceae; genus Erythrobacter. Next base: position 11,629 of record JBKBMC010000068.1, read on the forward strand.
TATCAAGCGGGACATAGGCCGCCGGAGAAATGGCAGACAGCAGCAACGGGGTCTTGAGTGACGAGCCCGAACCGAACTCGACCACAGCACGACCCGCTCCGATCAAGTCGGCAAATTCAGCACTGCGCGCCTGCAGGATTTCGGTTTCTGCACGAGTCAGATAATATTCCGGAAGCCTCGTGATATCCTCGAACAAGCGCGATCCGGTATCATCGTAAAACCAGCGCGCAGGCACCGCTTTCTGCGGCTGGGCAAGACCGGCCAGCACATCGGCGCGAAACGCAAGATCAATCCCGC
>JBKBMC010000069.1:0-11727 GCA_046296075.1 Erythrobacter sp.
CGGCGTCACCGAGGCGCGGGCAATCGCCTTGCGTCCCGTCAGCGCGTTCAAGAGCGAAGACTTGCCCACGTTCGACCGCCCGCAAAACGCAATCTCCGGCACCACCGGATCGGGCAGGAATTGCAGCTGCGGCGCCGAACGCAGGAAGTCGACCGGCCCGGAAAAGAGCTTCGATGCCGCTTCCTCGCGGGCGATCTGTTCGGCTTCGTCGCTCACCCGCTTATCCCTGCGCCGCTTTTTTGGCTTCCGCCTCGGCCTTTTCCTGTGCAGCCGCCGCTTTGAGCGGGGGATGCTTGGAATAGAGATAGCTTTGCTGCGCCAGCGTGAGGACGTTCGATGTCACCCAGTACAGCAGCAGGCCCGCCGCGAACGGTGCCATCACGAACATCAGGATCCACGGCATGAAGGCAAAGATCTGTTGCTGCACCGGATCCATCGCTGCCGGGTTGAGCCTGAAGGTCAGCCACATCGTCACACCGAGCAGGATCGCCAGCGGGCCAATCGCAAGGAAGCCCGGAACTTCGAAAGGCAGCATCCCGAACAGGTTGAGGATATGGGCCGGATCAGGCGCCGACAAATCCCTGATCCACGCAATGAACGGCTCGTGCCGCATCTCGATCGACAGGATCAGCACCTTGTAAAGCGCAAAGAAGATCGGAATCTGGACCACCAACGGCAGGCAGCCCGCCAGCGGGTTGACCTTCTCATCCTTGTAGAGCTTCATCATCTCCTGCTGGAGACGCTGTTTGTCATCCTTGTACCGTTCCTGCAGCGCCTTCATCTTGGGCTGCACTGCCTTCATGGCGGCCATGCTGGCAAACTGCTTCTGCGCAATCGGGAACATCACGCCGCGCACGATCACCGTCATCAGGATGATCGCGACGCCGAAATTGCCGACCAGCTGGTTGAGCTGAAGCAGCAGCCACAAGAGCGGCTTTTCAATCAGCCAGAACCAGCCCCAGGAAATCGCCTTGTCGAATTCGGTGATGCCCTGGCCTTCGTATTTCTCGAGGATCTCGCTTTCCTTGGCACCAGCGAACAGCCGGGTTGATTGTGTCATGCTGCCGCCTGCCGGAACGGTTTCAGGGGCATAGAGCAAATCGGTGCGGAACAGGTTGCTGCCAAGCGAGCGGAACCCCGCTTCGGCAATCTTGCCCTCGCCCGGCACCAGCGCAGAAAGCCAGTAACGATCGGTAAAGCCAAGCCAGCTTGCAGCGCCCGAGGGCGTATCGCGCCCGGCTTCGGCGAGATCTTCGTAATTGTTTTCGTCCCACAAGGTACCGCCGAACACGCCCAGCGGGCCGGAGTGGACGAGGAATTCATCCGCCGTCGCATTGGCGCTGGTGCGGTTGATCAGGGCAAAAGGCTGGATGATCGCCGCGGTGGCCGAGCCATTGGTGACAGTGCGGCTGGCGGTGATCATGTAATCATCGTCAATTGCGAACCGCACGGCATAGGTGATGCCGCTCGCATCGGTGTGGCTGAAAGTCACCGGCGTTTCAGGCGTCAGCTTCGTGCCATCAGCCTGCCATACCAGCGTGGAAGGCAAGCGCTTGCCAGCCGCGACAAAGCCGAACTCGGCGAAATACTGATCAGGGGTGCCTTCCGGCGCGAACAGACGGACCGGGCCACTTTTCTTGGCAACGCTTTCGCGGTGATCCTTGAGAACAATGTCATCGACGCGCAGACCGACCGAGTTGATCGATCCGGCAAGGCGCGGTGTATCAATCGTCACGCGCCCGGCGCTCGCAATCGCGCTGGCGAGATCGCGGCGGATGGCCGCACCTTCGCCGATCTCCGCACCGTCCACACCCGCTGCCGCAGTCGCAGTCGCTGGCGCCGTGGCACTCGCGGTGGCCGCAGGCTTGTCCATCGACGCGGTCAGCGAAGCCTCGGGATAGAAATACCGCATGCCGATGTCCCACCCGAGAATGAGAAGGCCGGAAAGCACGACGGCGAGCAGAAGATTGCGCTGATTGTCCAAGTTGAAGCCCGTCAAAGAATGCCAATAAGGTGTATTATGGGATTAACACGCTGCGATTTCCACCCTCAGGGTACCGGGTCATAGCCATGCCCGCCCCATGGGTGGCAGCGCATTAGCCGCTTAAATGCCATCCATCCACCCTTCAGCGCACCATATTTGCCGATCGCTTCGATCGCATACTGGCTGCATGATGGTGCATAGCGGCACGTTGGCGGCAGGATGCGCGAAGGACCAAGCTGCCAGCCGCGGGCAATCAGAATCAGCAGGTGTTTCATGGTGCCTTGTTGCCACGGCGTGGGCGACGGCCATAGGCCGGATCGCTCTTGCCTTCGGCGGCACGGATGAGCGCTTTCGAAAGTTCTTCGGCCATGAGGTGGAAATCGCGCTCCACCCCGCCTGCGCGCCCGATCAGCACGTGATCGTGATCCGCCAGGCCGTGAACCGGCAGTGCCGCGCGGAGCAACTCACGAAAGCGGCGCTTCATGCGATTGCGCACCACCGCATTGCCGATCTTCTTGGTGACGGTGATGCCGTAACGGATGCCCTGCCCATGATTCGGTCGTGTGAGCAGGACAAAGCCAGTGCGGGCGTTGCGCAGGCCGCTGTTGGCGGCAAGGAAATCCGCTCGTCTGGTGAGAACCGAGATCATGGCTGGCTCCCTACGCAAAACGGGCTCCCGACGGGAGCCCGCAAGCGCGACCGCGCGCCCGCAGCGACGCGATCACCTGATCGCGTGAGCGAGGAGTTCGCAGCCCGGATGGGCTGCGGAACACCAATTAAGCGCAGAGCTTCTTGCGGCCACGCTTGCGGCGGGCGCGCAGAACCTTGCGACCACCGGGGGTTGCCTTGCGGGCGAAAAAGCCGTGGCGACGCGCGCGCACAAGATTGCTGGGCTGGAAAGTCCGCTTCATATCTTCCTCGAAATCGAAATCCGACCATGCCGCACAAGCGATTGTGAGCCCGGCCATCGTGTTGCCACCTCATCGGCGGCTTGGATCAAGGGCGCGCGCTTATGGGACAATCACCGCTGAGTCAAGCAGTGCGCGCGCCGCGCGAGCATCGCCGGACGATCAGCCAGCAGAGGCGTGCATCTCCGGCGCACTGTTCCACCCCTTCCGCTTATGCTTTCGAAATTCCTTCGAATACGGACCGGAATGCTCGACAAGTCACTATAACATAGGCAGATTGTCGTGTCAGCCCTTTGCAGACAGGGAGGTTTCCTGGTGGTCGCCGTGATGCAAACCGTCGCTTATCTCGGGCTGGAAGCGCGCCCTGTCGAAGTGCAGTGTCAGGTCGCCCCCGGCCTGCCGCGCTTTTCGGTGGTGGGGCTGGCCGACAAGGCCGTGAGCGAAAGCCGCGAACGGGTGCAGGCTGCGCTCGCCGCGATGGGCCTCGCGCTGCCACCGAAACGGATCACCATCAATCTCTCACCCGCTGATCTGCCCAAGGACGGATCGCATTATGATCTGCCGATCGCGCTGGCGTTGCTCGCGGCGATGGGTGTGACCGATGCCGAACAGCTCGGCGAATGGATCGCCGTCGGGGAATTGTCGCTGGATGGCCGGATCGTGCCATCGCCGGGCGTGCTGGTAGCGGCGCTCCATGCCAGCACCCAGCAGTGCGGATTGATCTGCCCGGCCGAACAGGGTTCCGAAGCGCGCTGGGCCAGCGGAGTGGCCGTGCTCGCGGCCAGCGATCTGACCAGCCTGCTCGGCCATCTCAAGGGGACGCAGGTCCTGGCCGAACCGGAGCGCGGCCAAGTGGCCGAGGGCAAGCCGCATCCCTGCCTCAAACAGGTCAAGGGGCAGGACAATGCCAAGCGCGCGCTCGAAATCGCCGCTGCTGGCGGACACAATCTGCTGATGATCGGTCCGCCCGGTTCGGGCAAGAGCCTGCTCGCCAGCTGCCTGCCGGGGATACTGCCCGAACTTTCCCCGGCCGAGGCGCTAGAGGTTTCGATGGTGCAATCTGTCGCGGGTATGCTTGAACAAGGGCGCATCAACCGCCACCGGCCGTTTCGCGCGCCGCACCATTCGGCCAGCATGGCGGCGCTTACCGGAGGCGGATTGAAAGTGAAGCCCGGCGAAGTCAGCCTCGCCCACCTCGGCGTCCTGTTCCTCGATGAATTGCCCGAATTCCAGCGTGCGGTGCTCGATTCGCTGCGCCAGCCGCTGGAAACCGGGCAAGTCGATGTAGCCCGCGCCAATGCCCATGTGACCTTTCCGGCAAGAGTGCAGTTGGTGGCTGCGATGAACCCGTGCCGCTGCGGCTATGCCGGCGATCCCGCGCGCAATTGCCAGCGCTGGCCGCGCTGTGTGGAGGATTACCAGAGCCGCCTGTCCGGCCCGCTGCTTGATCGGATTGATCTTCATGTACATGTCGCCAGCGTGAGCGCCGCGGACATGACATTGCCGCCGCCGACCGAAGGCAGCGCCGAGGTGGCGAAGCGCGTTGGCGCGGCCCGTGTCCGGCAGATCATGCGCGGAGTGCGTTCCAACGCGGAACTGGATGGCGAAGCGCTCGAGAAATTCGCCTGGCCTGATGAAAAGGGGCGCGAACTGCTGATGCTGGCAGCGCAGAAACTGCGGCTGTCCGCGCGCGGCTACACCCGCACGCTGCGGGTTGCGCGCACGATTGCCGATCTTGACCGCGCGGATCGGGTGAGCCGTGCCCACATCGCCGAAGCGCTGAGCTACCGCCAGATGGTGGCACACGGCTAGGGTCAGGGCTCTAGCCAGCAGCGCGGCGGCTCGCCTATGGGGCGAGAGTGACCCCCGCACCTCCCGAATCCCTCCTGTCCGGTTTGGAGCGCCCCGCATTCTGGCGCAGCGCGAGCGATCAGCGACGCCGCGCGCTCGGGCTGGGGCTGGCGATTGCCATCGAATGCCTGATCATTGCGCTGCTATTTCTGGTCGGCTCGCGCTTTGCAGGGAGCGGCAAGGATCCCGCAGACGATGCCCGGCTCGAAGCGGTGACATTCGCGCTGCCCGATGCGGCCGAGGAACAACCGCCCGAACAGCCGCCCGAAGCGCAAAGCGAGCCGACACCCCAAACGCCGCCCGTGCCCCGTCCGCCTGTCGAGCAGATGATGGTGGAGCCCGAGCGCCCGCGAGCGCCGATTATCAGCAATCCGGTGCCTCTGCCGCAGCCGAGCGCTGCCCCCGCGCCGCCCGCGCCTGAACCGCGTCCCGCTGCTCCGCCGCGCACCTATGGCCCGGTTGACAGCGGGCCGCAGGGCGAACCCGATAGCCAGCGTGTCGGCACCGCGCCGAATGGCGAGCCGCTGTATGCGGCCAAATGGTATCGCGAGCCGACCAGGCAGGAATTGGCGGGATATCTGTCGACCGCAAGCGCACCGAGCGCCGCGCTGATTGCCTGCCGCACGGTGCCCGATTGGCGGGTCGAGGATTGCCAGCTCATCGCCGAAAGCCCGGAGGGATCCAATATCGGGCGCGCCGTGCTCGCGGCGGCGTGGCAGTTCAAGGTGCGTCCGGCACGCATCGGGGGCCGATCACAGGTCGGCTCATGGGTGAGAATCCGGATCGATTACACCGTGTCGCGGTAGTTACGCGGCAGAAGGCTGTCCGGCCCGCAGCAACACCACTTCGCCCGGAAGGGCGACCGTCCCATCGGCGCGCTTGCCAAGGTTTTCGGGCCGCACCAGCTCCAGATCGGCCGCACCGAGAATCCGGCCATCATGCGACAGGATCGAAACCGGTCCTATCGGCAGGCGATCACGTTCATCGACCAGCACCGGGTCCTCGACCACGGTTTCGCTACCATATTTCTGGCCCCACTGGCGCAGCGCCAGCATGGCGGGCAGCAGATCAAGGCCCTTGGCGGTCAGGCGATACTCGATCTTGCGGCGATCATCGGCGCAAGGCTCCCGCTTGAGGATGCCGTGTTCGACCAGCTTGGCAAGACGATTGGACAGGATGTTACGGGCGATGCCGAGTTCGCTGAGAAATTCCTCAAAATGTTTGAGGCCGTTGAAACTTGCCCGCAGGATCATGAACGACCAGCGCTCTCCCATCACTTCAAGCGCTTGTGGCAGGCCACATTCGATGAGTTCGCGCAGCGGTTCTCTCAAATCACCCATAATCACCTTCCCCTGCCCGCTTGTGTAACCGCTTTCGAGCGCCGGACAAATCAATTTCAGTTTTAGGTTGCAACCTGCAACTTAAATAGGTAGGTAGTGATTCGCAACTGGTTTCGAATTGAAACGCTGCACTGCACAATACACCTAGAGCGGACCTGCCGAATTGCAACCCCGCATTCCGAGAAAGGACTTATCATGAGTATCGCCCTTCCCCGCACCAGCCGTCTCGCGATCCTCGCCAGCGCGCTTGTCTACACCGGCCTCAGCTTCGGCATCGCCTCCTCGGCAGCGCCGCTGCAGGCGGCGGGCGGCGGCTATTACACCGCCACGCTCGCCAATCCGGCCGAAGCCAAGAGCCAGGTGCTCGGCGGCGTGGCCTGGAACTGTCAGGGCAACACCTGCGTGGCCGGCAAGGGCGATGCGCGCCCGCTGCGCATCTGCCGCGGCCTTGCCCGCAAGTATGGCGAAGTGTCGAGCTTCAAGGCCAATGGCGAAGACATGACGGCCGAAGAACTGGCCAAGTGCAACGGCGAATAAGCTTTTCCTGTCCCCTCCGTCCGCTCTCCTCCCTCTCCAGCGGACGGCAATCCCGCCCCCGGCACGCATTCCCCAGTGCGTGACCGGGGGATTTTTTGAGCTTCAGAGCAGGCCCGCCGCCACCAACTGCGCCTCAAGGCTTGCTGCATCGGTGAAGACATGCGCGTGCCAGCCACGCGCGCGGGCGGCAGCAATATTGGCCGCATTGTCATCGGTGAAGAACAGGTCCGCGCCGGCTCGCCCGGTGCGCGCTTCGGCAATGGCGTAGATCGCCGGATCAGGCTTGGCGACTTTTTCGGCGCCGGAAACGATCACGTCCGCGAACAGATCGAAAATCGGCTGGGTCGGCCGGAACCGCGCCCACAATTCATCACCGAAGTTGGTCAGGCCATAAAGCGGCACACCTTTCGCATGGAGCCGTCCGACCAGTTCGGGCATTCCGGCAACCGGCCCCGGCACGGTTTCGTTGAAGCGCGTCGCATAGGCATGGATATGCGCTGCATAAGCGGGAAATTCGGCGATTCGCTCAGGTAGCATCTCGGCGAGCGAACGCCCGCGATCATGCTGGTAATGCCATTCCTCGGTCACGACATTGGCGACGAACCATTGCAATTCGGCGGGATCGGCAATCAGCTTTTCGAACAGGGCAGACAGCTGCCATTCGAACAGCACCCGTCCGATATCGAACACCACCGCTGATGGCACCTGGCTTGCTCCCTCACATGGAAAAAGCCCGCTTCCCAAGGCGGGAGGCGGGAGGCGGGCTATCCGATCACGTGGCTGCCGGTATCAGCAACCACCCACAGCTTCAAATCAGCCCTGACGAGCCTTGAAACGGCGGTTGGTCTTGTTGATCACATAGGTGCGGCCACGACGACGGATCACGCGGTTGTCGCGGTGACGGCCCTTCAGCGACTTGAGGCTGTTGACGATCTTCATGTTCGGTCTCTTGCAAAAAACAAACGCGCCGGATCAATGTCCGACGCGCGGTAAAATCTGGATTGGCCGATAGCGAGAGAGGCGCGCCTCGTCAATGCGCTTCGGCACGCTCACCAGCGCGAATCTCCGCCAAACGACGCTCCCACGCCAGTGCGTGCGCAATAATGACGTCGAGATCGGCATATTGCGGCTGCCACGGCACGTTGGCCTTGAGGCGCGCGGGATCAGAAATCAGCGAATCGGGATCGCCCGCGCGGCGCGGCTCCATACGGCGATCAAGCGTCACGCCTGCGACCCTCTCGACAGCATCAAGAACTTCGAGCACCGAAAAGCCGCGGCCATAACCGCAATTGAAGGTGAGCGAGCGGGCCGGATCAGCCATCAGCGCTTCGAGCACGAGCACATGCGCTGCCGCCAGATCGCTGACATGGATGTAATCGCGCACCCCGGTGCCATCCGGCGTCGCGTAATCCGTACCGAACACGCTCACCTCGCTGCGCGCGCCAAGCGCGGCCTCGGTCGCCACCTTGATGAGGTGCGTCGCGCCCGCCGTCGATTGCCCGCTGCGCGCCAGCGGATCAGCGCCCGCCACGTTGAAATAGCGCAGCACGCCGTAATTCAGGGGGTGCGCAGCGGCGACATCGGCGAGCATCTGCTCGGTCATCAGCTTCGACCAGCCATAGGGATTGATCGGACGCTGCGGCGTATCTTCATTCACCGCCGCGACATCGGGAATGCCATAGGTTGCCGCAGTCGAGGAGAAAATGACATGCCCCACTCCCGCCGCGACCGCTGCGGCGATCAGCGCACGGCTTTTGGCGGTGTTGTTGTGATAATATTTGAGCGGATCGGCGACACTTTCGGGCACGATGATCGAGCCTGCAAAATGCATGATCGCCGCGATGCCCTCCTCGGAAAAGATGCGCGCCAGCAGCGCTTCATCCGCGATGTCGCCTTCATAAAGCGGCACGCTTTCGGGCACGGAAAACCGAAACCCGGTCGACAGGTTATCGATTACGACCGGACGATAACCCGCATCCTGCAATGCCAGCACAGCGTGGCTGCCGATGTAACCAGCCCCGCCGGTCACCAGCACGGAAATGGTCGGAGTGTCCTTCATGCCGGATGGTTTACTAAGGGGTCGGTTACGGAAATGCAAAGCTGCGCGCCTGATCCGCAGCTTGTGCCCTCATCGCCATCCCTTTAGAACCACGGAAGAAGAGGATTGTCCCGATGCCACGTATCACCAGAATATTGGCCGCCGCCGCCCTGTTTGCCCCGCTTGCGCTTGGCGCCTGTGCGGCACCCTTTACCGGGCCCGTCGAAGTCACCCGCTTTGTCAGCCCCGACCGCAGCGTGCTCGGGCGCGGCACGATCAGCGTCAGCCTTGCCGAAGGGGCAAGTGACGATCTGGCGCAGGCGGCCTTTGTCAGCGCGGTAAGCGAACAGCTTGGCCGCATCGGCTACACCGTCGTCCCGCAAGGTAGCTCCGCCCAGCAAAGCGCCACCGTGCGCACCAGCCGCGCCGCGATTGCGGCCGCTGATCAGCAGCGCCGCGGGCCGGTGAATGTCGGGGTTGGCGGGCAGACCGGCGGCTTTGGCAGCGGCGTCGGGATGGGGGTCGGCATCAACCTCGGCGGCGGGCAGCGTGGCCCCAATGTCACCACCGAACTCAGCGTGCGGATCAATGATGCTGGCGGACGCAGCCTGTGGGAAGGCCGCGCGCAGATGGCAACCGCGGTCAAATCGCCCTATTCGCAGCCGAACCTCAGCGCCAGCACGCTGGCAACCGGCTTGTTCCGTGACTTTCCCGGTGGCAATGGCGAGACCATCACCATCAAGGCCACGGAGCTTCAGCCCGCCCCATGACATTGCTGTCCATTGATGCCGCTTTCGACAGCGGCAATATCAACGTGCTTTCCGTGAGCGGCAACACCGCGCGCGTCGCGATCCGCAAGGATCATCTTTCCGATTTCTTCCAGTGGTTCCATTTCCGCGTGTGCGGCCCGGTCGGTGAGGAAATCGTGCTCAAGATCACGGGCCTCAACGCATCGGCCTATCCCGGCGGCTGGCCGGGCTATGATGCCTGCGTGTCGGAAGACCGCGATTACTGGGGCCGCGCGCCTTCCAGCTTCGACAAGGACGAGGATGGCGGCACCCTCACCATCACTTACACCCCGCAATCGAGCCTGGTTTGGTTCGCCTATTTCGCGCCCTATTCGATGGAACGGCATCACGATCTGATTGCCGATGCTGCCGCGAGCGAGGGCGTGGAGGTGGTGCGGCTTGGCACCACGCTGGATGGCCAGCCGATCGATTGCATCGAAATGGGCGAAGGCACCACCAAGGTATGGCTCTATGCGCGCCAGCATCCCGGCGAGACGATGGCCGAATGGTGGATCGAGGGCGCGCTTGATTGCCTGCTTGATCCCGCCGATCCGGTAGGCCGCGCACTGCGGCGCGATTGCCGCATCCACATCGTGCCCAATTGCAACCCCGATGGCTCGCGCCGCGGGCATCTGCGGACCAATGCTGCTGGCATCAATCTCAACCGCGAATGGGCCAATCCGACAGCGGAAAAATCGCCCGAAGTGCTGGCAATCCGGAACCGGATGGACGCCACCGGCGTCGATTTCGCGATGGACATTCACGGCGATGAAGCGATCCCGGCGGTGTTTTTTGCAGGGTTCGAAGGCATCCCGTCATGGACGCCGGAGCAAGGCGAGCGGTTCTATCTTTACCAGCGCATTCTTGATCGCCGGACGCCCGATTTCCAGACCCGGCTCGGCTATCCCAAGGCGCCCGCCGGCAAGGCCAACCTTTCGATGAGCACCAACCAGTTGGCCGAACGCTTTGGCGCCTGCGCCATGACGCTCGAAATGCCGTTCAAGGATCTCGCGGATTTCCCCGAGCCGGAACAAGGCTGGTCGCCGGAACGGTGCAAGCTGCTGGCGCGCGAATGCATGGCCGCGCTGGTCGAATGGCTTGAAACCAAAAGCTAGGCGAGATTGCTTGGCCCGAATGCGTGGGGCAGCAGCAAGGAAAGCGGCACACGCCGCACCTCCGCTTCGCCGACGCACAGCACAATCGGATCGCTCCCGCCTAGCGCCGCCACTTCGTTGAGCATCTGGCGGCAGCGCCCGCACGGCGTGATCGGATCGGCCCCAGCGGCCAGCCCGATCACCGCCACGGCAACCAATCCGCCGCGCCGCCCTTCGCCAAGCGCCTTGGCCACCGCGACTGTCTCGGCGCAGAGCGAAAGGCCATAGCTCGCATTTTCGGTGTTGCAGCCGGTGATCATCGCGCCATCATCGAACAGCAGCGCCGCGCCCACCGGGTAATCCGAATAGGGGGCATAGGCATGGACTGCCGCAGAGCGCGCGGCGGCGATGAGGCGGGCCTCGGTTTCGGTATCAAGGCTCATTTCTGCACCACCGCCCATTCGATCGGTTCCTCCGAAGCCTCGCTCACCAGCGCCGCATTGGCGCTCCATAGCAGCCAGGGCCGCCCGGCGTAATCGGGCTGGGCGCGGTCACGCATCAGCCACAGATCGCGCTCCAGCCCCTGTGCGCTGCGATGCCGCGCCTGAAATGCGCGCCCCAGTTTGAGGATCACCGGTTTGCCCGCGTGGGTTTCGACCTGGTTGATGAGCGTCACAAGCTCGCTCTCGACGGCTGCATCACTCACCGGCTGGGCACAATCATCAGCAAGACTGACGAGCGCAATCGCGGGCGGCAGCCACGCCGCATCGCGCGGCACCATCCGCGTGAAAAACGCCGATTGCGCATCGGCACTGCGGCACGGATCGAACACATGGATCGCCCCGACCTTGAGCCCCGCCTCGCGCGCAGCGGCAAGCCTTGCGGCAAAGCCGGGATCAGGCGGGCCGTTCTCGTCAGGCAATTCGAGGTAGGCAAAGGCCCCGCCGAGGGCCTTGATCGTGGCAAAGCGCGTGGCTGCTGCATTGCTGGCGATCACCGCGCCTTGTTCGGGGAACACTGTTTCATCCGGGCGCCACGCCCGCATGTCCCACCAGAACCATGCGAGGAAGACAAAGCCCGTCAGCACAGCCAGTGCGCTGGCCCGCCATAGCCAGCGACGCGGCGCCCTGCGCCTTGCGCTTGTCGATCGGCGGACCACCATCAGCCTTTGATGTGCAGTACGCAGA
>JBKBMC010000070.1:0-11624 GCA_046296075.1 Erythrobacter sp.
CGTGCAATGTCATTGATTCCTATCTTGCTGATCAAGGTGATCCGGCGCGCTACACCCTCATCGAGATCGGCCCCAATCGTCAGGTTATCGCTGACCTGTCTGTTGGCGATCCGGCAAAGCCTGATCTGACAGCGGAGCGGGTCATCGTCGAAACCGGCTTCGGATTGCTTGGCCCGACGATTGACCGCGTGGTCATTGAGAACGCGCGCCTGTTCGGCACATTTCGCGGCAATGCGCTTAGCTTTGGTGCGCTTGATCCCTTGATCTTCACTGACAGCAAGGAGGCTGCCAGCCTGCCTGCACTTCGCGTTGCCATCAATGATGCACGCGCGCGGATTGAAACCGATTTCGGCGCCATTGGCGCCAAGCTCGACGGTGAAGGCCAGCTTGATGATGGTTTTTCAGGTGTATTGGCGCTTACCGCGCCCGGAATCGGCATGGATGATTGTCGCGCGGCGCGGGCCAGCCTGTTCGGCGCGCTTGTCACCGCAGGTGGCGAGGCCACGCTCAGCGGGCCATTGCGGCTTGGTGAGGTGCAATGCGCCGGGGCCAGCGTGGCGCGTGCTGATATCGGCAGCACCATTGCGCTCGGCAAAACGCTTGATCAGGCGCGCGGCAGGTTCACTGTTGAAGCGCTGGGAATAGGTGCTGGCGGTGCAACAGTCGCCCGGCTAACCGGGCAGGCAAATGCGACGATCTCTGCCAAGGGGATCGCGCTGGAGCATGATGTCACATTGCAGGAACTCGCTTTAGCGCAAGCCACTATCGGCAGCGCGAGGGTCGACGGCAGCTGGCGTTTGGCAAGCGGTGCCGAGCGTAGCGAATGGATCGGCAAGATCTCCGCGCGGGACATGGCGATGACCGATTCAGTCAACGGGCAATTGGCTGATGCGCGCAGTGCAGTCGAGGGCACTTTGGTTGAGCCTTTGGTCGCACAATTCAGCACCGGCTTTGTTCGCGCTATGGCAGGCGCCAGCTTCACGAGTGACGCGATTGTGCGTCGGACAAACGAAGATACTCGCCTGATTATCCCTGAAGCGCGGCTGCGCAGCGGCGCGGGAGAGGTTATCCTCGCGCTTTCGCAGGTCAACTGGAGCCTTGGCGCAGGGCGCGAGGGAGCACGACGCGGCAATTTCATTACCGGCGGCGCGGGCTTGCCGCGCATCAATGGCCGGATTGCGCAGGACGACGGCAGCGGTTTCTCCCTGCGCCTTGCCATGGCAGATTATCAGGCAGGCGAGAGCCGTCTGGCGATCCCGCGCTTGACCATGGAGCGCGGCGCAGGCGGATCATATCGCTTCACGGGCCTCGTGGCGGCTAGCGGCGCCATACCCGGCGGACGAATCACCGGACTGGAAGTGCCACTCGAAGGGCGCTGGAGCGAAGACATCGGGCTCGCGGTCGGGACTCGGTGCGCCGATCTTCGCTTTGCCGGATTGCGGCTTGCTGCTCTCGACTTCGGTGCGCGCGGCCTCACTTTTTGTCCGGCAGACGGCGCGCGTGCAATGCTACGTTATTCCGAGGCGCTTGATGTAGCTGCGACGACCTCGCGGCTCGATCTGGCGGGCAGCATGGGTGACGCACCGGCACGGATTTCCGCAACCCGCGCAGTGTTGCGCTACCCGGGTCCGCTCACCGTTGAAGGCGTCGACGTCCGCATGGGCGACGGGAGCGATCAGACCCGCTTAACGCTTGCAAGCCTCACCGGCCAGTTGGGCAGCGCGCCGCAGGGCGTATTTGCCGGCGGTGCCGGGAACCTGGCGGGGGTACCGTTTGATCTTGCGGAAATGGCAGGACGCTGGCGCTACGCTGAAGGCGTGCTCACCATTTCCGATGCGGGCTTTCGCCTGTCGGACCGCAGCGAGGGTCAGTCGCGTTTTGAACCGCTGGCGGGACAGTCTGCCAGCCTTTCATGGAGGGGCGACGCAATCACTGCCTCAGCCGAGCTTCATCATCCGGCATCTTCCCAGAAGGTCGCGGCAGTGAAGCTGGTCCATGATCTCGCCAAGGCCACGGGCAGCGCCGATATCATGGTCGATAATCTGACCTTTGATCCGCGCCTTGATGTCGAGGATCTGACTTATCTTGCCAAGGGGGTGGTTGCTTTCGCACGCGGTTCCGTCAACGGAACCGGACGGGTCGTCTGGGCCGGTGAAAAGGTAACAAGCACGGGCAAGTTCCGCACTGATGGGCTGGATTTCGCCGCAGCGTTTGGTCCGGTGAAAGGCCTTCGTGGCGAAGTCGTCTTCACCGATCTTCTTGCGCTGACGACTGCGCCCGACCAGCAGATCGAAATTGCCTCAATCAACACGGGGGTCGAAGTGCTGGATGGGCGCATCCGCTTTGCGTTGACTGACGGCACTCTCATCACTCTGGCTGATGCGCGCTGGCCTTTCATGGGAGGTGAGCTGGCCATGCGGCCGGTTGCCCTCGATTTCGGACGGCCTTCGGAAAAGCGTTATGTCTTCGAGATCAAAGGGCTCGATGCCGCGGTCTTCGTTGCGGAAATGGAATTGACCAATCTCGGTGCGACCGGGATTTTCGATGGCGTTGTGCCAATAGTTTTCGATGCCAGCGGCAATGGGCGGATCGAGAACGGGCTCCTCGGCGCTCGCCCGCCGGGCGGAAACATCGCCTATGTCGGTGATCTCACCTACGAAGATATGGGCGCGATCAGCAATTACGCTTTCCGCGCACTACGTAGTCTTGATTACCGCGAGATGAGCGTAGTGCTTGAAGGCAGCCTGACCGGAGAGATCATCAGCAAGTTCCAGTTCGATGGCGTCAGACAGGGCGAGGGGACAAGTCGCAATTTCATCACCCGCAGGCTCGCCAAGCTACCGATCCTGTTCCGCGTCAACGTGAAGGCCGAGAGTTTTTACGAGCTTTCGACAGTGGTGCGATCGTTCTTCGATGTCAGCTACCTCGGCAATCCACTCGATCGCGGGCTGCTCAAGCTTGAGAACGGCCAGTTTGTGCCGACCCAGCGGCCTGGTTTACCGGGCGATGCGCCAGCGGCACAGGTGCCGCCAGCCTTGCGGCCCGCCGACAACTCTGTTCAACCTCCTGAAAGCGAAGATGAGCCATGAGAGCACCTGAGAAAACCGCAAGGCATGTCGTTTCACGCTGGCCGCGCGGTGCAAACGCAGGCCGGATAATGCAGGGCATTTTGGTGCGGGCCGGGATCGCGGTGATGCTAACCGGAGGACTGCTCTCCGGCTGCATCAACATCGCCGCTCCCGATGCGCCCATCGTGATCGAACTGAACATCAATATCCGGCAGGAAGTGATTTACCGGCTGGCAGCCGATGCCGCCAATACGATTGACGAGAACGAGGACATCTTCTGATCCCGCCACAGCCGCAGGATCAACCATTCGGGAGGAAAAGACATGTTCAATCCATTCAAGGCCGCGCCGGTAACCGCGCTGCTCGTGCTAGGCATGATGGCCTCACCGGCGCTTGCGGATCGGGATCCCGCCTACGCGAGTGCTCGCGCTTCGGGCCATATCGGCGAACAGTCCGATGGCTATCTCGGGATCGTGGTTTCCCCCACAACCGAGCTCAGGAAGCTGGTGGATGACATCAATATCAAGCGGCGTGCGCTTTATTCCACCAAGGCACAACAGAATAGCGTTACGATCGAGGCCTATGCCCTTACATCCGGATGTCAGGCGATTTTGCGCACGGTGCCCGGCGAGATGTATCGCACACCGGACGGAAAGTGGAAGACCCGCACCACCGATGCGCCCGAGAGGGATCCGCGCTGCCCTTGATGTGCCGCATCGCTTTTGCTGCGCCTGATGCATCACATCTTGTGCAGATGCGAAGCTTTCTGTGACAGCCATGGTTGACTTGCCAATTGCCCCCTTCTAAGGGGGCGGCGCCCTCGGCGGGCACCTCATTTGCGCTTGTCCGTTACCTCATTGGGAGATTGGCATGAGCGATGATCCACCCGCCCGGGAGCCTGTTGCCGAAGATGCGCGGATGACTGCGCTCGAAGCGCGGCTGAAAGCCGCCCGCGAGCGTGAGGAGGAGCGAAACCGGCCGAAATCCGAAGGGGCCAGCGCGGACTACCGCATCGGCAACCGGGTTCTGGCCGATCTTCTGGGAGGGCTCTTCGGAGGCTTTGTGATCGGTTGGGTGATAGACGCCTTTGCCGGAACATCGCCCTGGGGTCTGTTGGTGATGCTTGCCTTCGGGATCATCGTCGCCTTCAGGAATATCATTCGTGCGGCTCAGACGCGTCCTGATGGTGCGGCCGGCGAGCAGAAGGACGACTCCTGAAAAAGGCGTCGCTGCTCTGAGGCTTCGCTGGGGCGCGTTTCACGTAACTGACGTTGTTTTTGCAAGTGACAGGGATCCAAATCGTGGCAGCCTCTGAAGGCAAGGTCGATCCGATGAAGCAGTTCCAGATCGAGCCGTTGTTCGGCTCGGACTGGGCGATTGGCGGATACAATATCGCATTCACCAACTCGGCCTTGTGGATGGCGATTGCGACGGTTCTGCTATGGGTCTTTGTCGCAGGCGGCATGAAGCGCCAGTTGGTGCCCGGTCGCTGGCAGATGGCGGTGGAGAGCTTTACGACTTTCATCGACGACATGCTTGAAGCCAACGTGGGCAAGGAAGGGCGCAAATATGTGCCTTACGTCTTCAGCCTGTTCATGTTCATCCTGTTCGCGAACCTGCTCGGCCTTCTGCCGATTGGTCTGTTCGGGGTGCATCCTTTCACTTTCACCAGCCATTTTACCGTAACGGGTGTTCTTGCGATCCTCAGCTTCTCGATCGTTCTGATCGTCGGATTTGGCAAGCATGGCCTCCATTTCTTCAGCCTGTTCGTGCCGCATGGCACACCGGCACCGATGATCCTGCCGATTGCGCTGATTGAATTCTTCTCCTTCCTGATCCGCCCCTTCAGCCTCGCGCTGCGGTTGTTCGTGGCGATGATGGCGGGCCACGTGCTTTTGAAGGTGCTCTCCAGCTTCGTGATCGACGGCGCGAACGCGGGCCTTGGCATTGGCGTGTTGGTGGGCATTCCCAGCTTTGCCCTGATGGTGGCGATCAGCGCTCTCGAAATTCTGGTGGCGGGCATTCAGGCCTATGTCTTTGCACTGCTCACTTCGCTCTACATCAATGATGCCGAGCATCTTCACTGAGTTTATCAATCTTTTTCACTAACAGATTTATCCCAAAGGAGTTTTTCAAATGGAAGCAGAAGCAGCCAAGCTCGTCGGTGCGGGTCTTGCAGCCATCGGCGCCGGCATGGCAGCCATTGGCGTGGGTAACGTGTTCGGTTCGTTCCTCGAGAGCGCACTGCGCAATCCGGGTGCCGCTGATGGTCAGCAGGGCCGTCTGTTCATCGGCTTCGCCGCTGCCGAACTTCTCGGCCTGCTGGCGTTCGTCGTGGCGATGATCCTGATCTTCGTTGCCTAATACCTGATCGCATCGGGGCGTGGCTGGCATTTCGCTGGCTGCGCCTTTGATGCCTTTTCTTTCCTGCTGACCGGGATCAAGCGCTCATGCCCCAGATAGCCCAGCTTGCCGATACCTACGCCAGTCAGGTGTTCTGGCTGCTGATCTTTTTCGGCTTCACTTTCTTCGTGATCGGGATGGGCATGGTTCCCAAGATCATGGGGACGGTCGAACTGCGCGACGCCCATATTACGGGCGACCTCGCTGCGGCACAGGCTGCGCGCGATGCTGCCAATGCGCAGGAAGAAGCCTGGAAGAAGCGCGAGAACGAAAACCGCGCTGCGGCACAGGCGCTGATTGCCGAAGCGAAAGCCAAGGCTGCCAAGGACAGCGAAGCCAAGTTGGCCAAGGCACAGACCAAGATCGATGCCCGCATTGCCGAAGCCGAAGCCGAAATCTCTGCCGCGCGCACCAGCGCCATGGCCGAGATCGAAGGCGTCGCCGCCGAAGCGGCGCAGGATATTGTCGCCCGCGTTGCCGGCGCCAAGGTTGACAAGCGCAGCGCCCGTTCTGCTGTAAAGGAGGCTTTGGCTCATGGCTGATATCCTGATGATCCTCGCCAGTGCGGCTGATGGCCATGCCGAACCAGCCGCATTGGGCCTTGATTCCTACCAGTGGGTCGGGCTCGCCATGTTCCTGCTCATCGGTGTGATGGTGTGGAAGAAGGTTCCGGGCATGATCACTGGCGGGCTTGATGCCAAGATCGCCGAAATCGCCAAGCAGCTCGATGAAGCCAAAGGCCTGCGTGCTGAAGCCGAAGCGCTGCGCGATGAATATGTCGCCAAGATCGCAGCGGCTGAAAAGGATGCCGCTGCCATGCACGAAGGCGCGCAGGCCGAGGCGGATGCGTTGGTTGCCAAAGCCAAGGCTGACAGCGAGGCCATGGTGGCGCGCCGTCAGAAGATGGCGGAAGACAAGATCGCAGCCGCCGAGCGCGAAGCGATCGCCGACGTCAAGGCCAAGGTTGTGGCTGCCGCTGCTGCGGCTTCAGCCAAGCTGATCGCTGCCAAGCACGACAGTGCGGCTGACAGCAAGCTGGCGGATGAGGTCATCGCCTCGCTCTGACGGCTTTGGTCTGTCGCGATTTTTTGGAAGGCGGCTCGCAAGGGCCGCCTTTTCTGCGTCAGGCATCGGGGACAAACACGACTTTCCCGACCAGCTGGCGTTCCTGCATCGCTCCGAAGCCCTCACGCCAGCGCGACAGCGGCAGGATGCGATCGATAGCAGGCGCAATGCGACCGGCTTCTGCCAGTTCGCGGATGGAATGATTTATCGCCCGGCCGCGTTCGGGGAAGCGGCGGGCATATTCGCCGGCACGCAGGCCGACGATGCTGAAGCCCTTGATGAGCGGAATGTTGGTGGAGACATCGGCAATCCGCCCGCTCGTGAAGCCGACGACCACAAGCTTGCCGCCAAAGGCCACGCAGCGGGTTGATTCGTCGAAGACATCGCCACCGACAGGATCGAACACGATGTCGGCCAGTGCGCCCCCGGTCAATTCCGCAACCCGTTCACGAAAGCGCCCCTCAGCCACTATCACGGCTTGCGGAGAGGCCAGCGCAGCGATCCGCCCTGCCTTCGCGGGTGAGCCAGTGGTGGCGATCACGCGGGCGCCCAGCGCGCGGGCGAGGTCGCAGGCGGCAAGGCCGACCCCACCGCTCGCGCCATGAATCAGCACCCATTGGCCGTCTCGCAATCCGCCGAGTTCGACAAGGCCGGTGTAGGCGGTCGCATAGGCCGCACCCATCGCGGCAGCGGCAGGAAAGCCGATACCCCGCGGCATCGGCGAAAGCTTGCCCGCAGCCACGCTGGCGATTTCGGCAAAGGCGCCGGTCTTGTTGCCGCCCATCACCCGGTCGCCCGGCGCAAAGCCACTTTCGGGCTCGGCCTCCAACACCTCTCCAGCGAATTCGAGCCCGCTGGTGAAGGGCGCTTCCGGCTTGAACTGGTATTCCCCTCGCGTCATCAGCAGATCGGGGAAGTTGAGCGAGGCGGCCCGCACCGTGACCAATACTTCGCCGGGGGAGCGGATCGGGGCAGGGATGTCGGCCAGCGTCAGTCCGGAGAAATCCTCCGACAGGCGTTCGACCCGAAGGGCCTGCATGGGCCTAGAAATTGTCCTTTGCCGCGCGAAGGGCCGCAAAGGTTTCGTGCGGTGCGCTGCCGCCCCATCTCGCCATCATCGCCGGGTTGTCGGCGCGCAGGAAGGGATTGGTCGCAAGCTCGCGACGGAGCGTGGTCGGCACTGTCCATTCATCCTTTGCCCGCTTGGCCGCGATTTCATCGGTATAGGCTTGCAAGTCGGCGTTGTCGGGATCAGCGTGGAGCGCGAACCGGGCGTTCGATGCGGTATATTCATGCGCGCAATACAAAAGCGTTTCGGGAGGCCATGTCTTGATGCGCGACAGGCTTGCCCAGAATTGCGCAGGCTCGCCTTCGAACATCCGCCCGCAGCCCAGGGCAAACACCGCATCACCAACAAAAGCGATCCCCGCCTGCGGCAGATGATAGGCGATGTGGCCGTTGGTGTGGCCAGACACATCAACGACCTCGGCAAGTTCGTTGCCGATCATCGCGGTCTCGCCATGGACGACAATCCGATCAATCGGGAACTTGCCGCCGATTTCGGCCGGGCCTGTGATGGTGCAGCCCGTGGCTGCCTGGATTGCTTCATTGCCGCCCGCATGATCGGGGTGCCAATGCGTGTTCCAGATCTGGGTGATCCGCCAGCTTTTGAGATCGGCTTGCCGCAGATATTCGGTGGCATCGGGCGTATCGATCGCAATGGTTTCGTGGCTGTCGGTATCGTGCAGCAGAAAGCCGTAATTGTCCGACAGGCAGGGGAATTGATGAACTGTGAGCATCCGGGCAGACTAGAGCCTCATTCCCCATAAGGAAAGGCCCGCCTGTCGCATGACAGACGGGCCTTGCCGTGTTTGTGCGCACCCGAGCCGAAGGGCCGAGCGCCCGTAAACTTACTCCTGACCCTTCTTCAGCGCAGCGCCGAGAATGTCGCCGAGCGATGCCCCGCTGTCGGACGAGCCGAACTGTGCAACCGCTTCCTTCTCTTCGGCGATCTGGCGTGCCTTGATCGAGAAGTTCGGCTTCTTCGAACGGTCGAAACCGATCACCATGGCATCAACCTTGCTGCCGACCTGGAAGCGGTCCGGGCGCTGCTCGTCACGGTCACGGCCGAGATCCGAACGCTTGATGAAGCCGGTCGCGCCGTCTTCGCCAACCTGCACTTCAAGGCCGCCGTCGCGCACTTCGAGCACTGTGACGGTCACGGTCTGGTTCTTGCGCAGGCTGCCGCCGGTCGAAGCACCTTCAGCCGAAGGCGCGCCCTTTTCGAGCTGCTTCATGCCGAGGCTGATGCGTTCTTTCTCGACATCGACATCAAGCACGATGGCCTTGACCATTTCGCCCTTGCGGTGAAGCGCCAGCGCGTCTTCGCCCGAAATGCCCCAGGCGATATCCGACATGTGCACCATGCCATCGACATCGCCGTCCAGGCCGATGAACAGGCCGAACTCGGTGGCGTTCTTGACTTCGCCTTCGACTTCGCTGCCGACCGGGTGCTTCTCGGCGAATTCGTCCCACGGATTGCGCTGGGCCTGCTTGAGGCCGAGGCTGATGCGGCGCTTGTCGCTATCGACTTCGAGCACCATCACATCGACTTCCTGCGAGGTCGAAACGATCTTGCCGGGGTGGACGTTCTTCTTGGTCCAGCTCATTTCGGAAACGTGGACGAGGCCTTCGATGCCCGCTTCCAGTTCCACAAAGGCGCCGTATTCAGTGATGTTGGTGACCATGCCCGACAGCTTGGCGCCGACCGGATACTTGGCAGCGACGCCATCCCAAGGATCGCTTTCCAGCTGCTTCATGCCAAGGCTGATGCGCTGGGTTTCCTGATTGATGCGGACGATCTGCACCTTCACGGTATCGCCAATGGCGATCACTTCGTTGGGGTGGTTGACGCGTTTGTAGCTCATGTCGGTGACATGGAGCAGGCCATCGATGCCGCCGAGGTCCACGAACGCACCGTAATCGGTGATGTTCTTGACGACGCCATCGATGATCTGGCCTTCGACGAGATCATTGATGAGTTCGCTGCGCTGTTCCGCACGGGTTTCCTCGAGCACGGCACGGCGCGAGACGACGATGTTGCCGCGGCGGCGATCCATCTTGAGGATCTGGAACGGCTGCGGCACATCCATCAGCGGGGTGACATCGCGCACCGGGCGGATATCGACCTGCGAGCCGGGGAGGAACGCCACGGCGCCATCGAGGTCGACAGTGAAGCCGCCCTTGACGCGGCCGAAGATGCGGCCTTCGACGCGCTTGCCTTCGCCGAATTCGCTTTCCAGCTTGTCCCACGCGGCTTCGCGGCGGGCGCGGTCACGCGAGAGCATGGCTTCGCCGTCAGCGTTCTCGACGCGATCGACGAAAACTTCGACTTCACCGCCGACAGTCAGGCCGTGGTCGTCATCGCCACGGGCGAATTCCTTGAGAGAGATGCGGCCTTCCGACTTGAGGCCGACGTCGATCACGGCAAAGCCGTTTTCGATAGCGGTCACAGTGCCTTTGACGACACGGCCTTCAAAGCCGCCGTCGGCTGCGCCGCCGAGTTGTTCGTTAAGCATCGCCTCGAAATCGGCGCGCGTGGGGTTGGGCGAAGTCGCCATAGGTCAGGTCAATCCTGTCTTCGTTGTGCTACCGGCCACCGGTTTTTCCGGGGTCTTAAACTGTCTCCGCCGCACCATTGCGAGGGCTGACAGGGCAAGAGGCCGACAATCTCCGCAACGGCCGGATGCCAGAGCGAAGGTTCGTGCGGGCGCGAAAGCGCCTTGGGAACGGCCGCGCGCCTAGGGGAAGGGCGTGCAAAAAGCAAGGCAAATCCGCGGAGCGGACCGGCGTTGTTACCGGTGAGCAAGCCTGGCCTGGACCGCTTCGAGCGCAGCGTCGATGGCTGCGTCGCGTCCGAATGCTGTGGTATCGAGCACGAGGGCATCGCGCGCGGCGATGAGCGGGGCGTCCTTGCGGCTCATATCGCGAGCATCGCGCGCGGCGATGTCGCGCTGGATCGCAGCCAGATCAACCGCCGCGCCGCGCGCGCGCATTTCCAGCCAGCGCCGGCGGGCGCGTTCCGCCACGCTGGCGGTTACAAAAAGTTTCACATCCGCATCAGGCGCAATCACCGTGCCGATGTCGCGCCCGTCGAGCACTGCGCCGCCCGGCTGCAAGGCAAAGGCGCGCTGGCGTTCATAGAGCGCGCGGCGCACAGCGGGATGCGCCGAGACGCGACTGGCAAGGCTGCCAACCTCCTCGGAACGGAGCGTTTCATCCTCCAGCAGGGCTGCCGGGAAATCGCAGGCGGCAAGGGCATCCTCGCAGTTGTCGGGATCGCCCCCGGTCAGCGCCACCTGCCGCCCGACCGCGCGATAAAGCAACCCGGTGTCGAGGTGAGGCAGACCGAAATGCGCGGCAAGCGCCTTGGCGATCGTTCCTTTGCCCGAGGCGGTCGGGCCGTCGACGGCGATGATCACGGCGCATCCTTTTTGTGGCGGCTCTCGCGCAGCGCGCGGATGATGCCGAAGATCGCAATCGAGGCCCAGAAGGCTTCGAGCACAAGGCTCGCCCAATTGGTATGGACGAGCAGCGAGACAGTTAGCAGCGCGGCGCCCAGCAAATTGGTGCCGTGGAGCAGAAAGGGATTGGTTGCCTTTGCCAGCGTCAGATAGGCATAGGCGCCGATGATACAGGCGGTGCCCATGAGGCCCACGATGCTCGCCCAGTCAAACGGGGTGTTCATAAGCCTTGCGACTCAGCCAGCAGCGCCATGAAGCTGGGAAAGCTCGTCGCGATGGGGGCCGTGTCATCGACCGCTACGCCGTTGCGGCTGACAAGCCCCGCGACAGCCATGCTCATCGCGATCCGGTGATCAAGGCGCGTGGCGACCTGAGCGCCTGCCGGCGTCCCGGCGAGTGGCTCTGCGCCGGTGCCGTGAATGGTGAGGCCATCTTCATGCTCCTCGACCCGCGCCCCTGCGAGCGTCAGGGCTGCGGCCATCGTGGCGAGGCGATCCGATTCCTTGACCCGCAATTCCTCAAGCCCGGTGGTGGTGGTGGTGCCCCGCGCCAAGGCAGCCGCCAC
>JBKBMC010000071.1:0-11353 GCA_046296075.1 Erythrobacter sp.
GCGACTGGGATTTCGCCAGCGACGGCGCGCAGCTTGCCTATCATGATGGCACGGGCGCGCTTCAGCTGCCCCTGCCTGCCCTGCCCGGCGCACATCAGGCCGCCAATGCCGCGCTGGCGATTGCCATGCTGCGCCACCAGAACCGCCTGACGATCAGCGAAGCCGCGCTCGGCGCAGGGCTTGGCGCGGTGCGCTGGCCTGCGCGACTGCAACGCCTTGGCGAGGGGCCGCTGAGCGCATTGGTCAGCCAAGCCGTCTGGCTCGACGGCGGCCACAATCCCAGCGCAGGGATCGCCATCGCGGCGCATTTTCAAGAGCCGCTGCATCTCATCATCGGCATGATCGCGGGCAAGAACCCACGCGCGATCATCGATCCGCTGGGCGACCGGGTAAGAACGCTGACTGTCGTTCCGGTGCCGGGGCATGAATGGCACCCAGTCAGCGCTTTTGGCCCAAGCGCTCAAGCCGCCGCCACCATCGCGGACGCGCTGCTGGGCGTGCCCTCCGACGGCTTTCCCATCCTCATCACCGGCTCGCTCTACCTTGCAGGCGAGGTGCTGCGCCTCAATCGCGAGCCGCCCGCCTGACTACCCCGGGCTGGCCTGCGATCGGGCATTGATTGCCTCGGGCGGATCGCCATGCTCGCCCTCGCCGGTCTGGCGCACCCGTTCCACCACAAAGCCCTTGCGCCACAAGAGCCACAGCAGCGCCATGCCCGGCGCGGCCACGGCCACGGTGAAAGTCCAGAAGCCCACCCAGCCAAGGCTTTCGGCAAGAAAGCCCGAAGGCGTCGCAAGCCATGTCCGCCCGACCGCGGCAAAGCTTGAAAGCAGCGCGAATTGCGTCGCGGTATAGGCAAGGCTCGAAAGGCCCGAAAGATACGTCACAAAAACGGTCAGCCCGATCCCGCTTGTGAGGTTTTCTGTCCCCACGGCAATCGCCAGCATCAGCGGCGAATGGCCGATCACCGCGAGCAGCGCGAACAGGAAGTTTGAAAACATCATCAAAAGCCCTGAAATCACCAGCGCACGGCCCATGCCGAGCCAGGCGATGAATGGCCCGCCCAGCGCCGAGCCGATAATCAGCGCGGCAAAGCCGACAAACTTGTTGATGGTGATGAATTCGGTGTCGGAAAAGCCCAGCTCAACAATCATCGGGTTGAGCATCCCCTGCCCCATCGCATCACCAACCTTGTAGATCAGCACGAATAGCAAGATCAGCGCGGCGCCCTTCCGCCCCAGAAATTCGCGGAACGGGTTGATTACTGTTTCTGCCAGCCAGTTGAGGAAGGACTGGCCTGCCGCGCGCGCACTGCTCGGATCGAACCTGCCAGCGCCTGCCCATAGCGCGCCCAGCGCCGCGGGGAGCACCAGAAAGCTCGTGAGCCCATAGGCCATCGCCCAGCCGATATCATAACCTTCGGTCGAAGCGAGATAGATCGTGCCTGCGCCCGCCAACAGGTTCCCAGTGCGATAGCCGAACTGGTTCATCGCGGTGCCATGCGCCATTTCCTCGTCGGAGAGGATTTCGATGCGATAGGCGTCGATCACAATATCCTGCGTTGCCGACAGGAACGCGACGATGATCGCCCACATTGCGAAGGTCGCGATGTTGTCATTGCTTGGATTGCTGGTGCCAAGCTGCCACAAAGCCACAACGAGCAAGGCCTGAATCAGGTAAAGCCATGCCCGCCGCTGTCCCAGCCAAGCGGAAAGCACCGGAATCGGCAATTTGTCTACCAGCGGCGCCCACAGGAATTTGAGCGTGTAAGGGGTCGTAAGGCCGATCGCAAAGCCGATGGTCGACTTTTCGATTCCAACCTTGGAGAGCCAGAATGTCATCGTTCCAAGCAGCAGCGTAAGCGGAAAACCTGATGAAATGCCGAGCAGAAATGCGACAAACGGCATCTTGCGGCGATAAGGCGCGAAGGCGGGGACAACATAGGCCAGCGCGATCACAGCCCCGATCACCGCAAACAGGATCGCAGTATCCCAACCGATCACGCGCGATCTCCTGTGATCCCGACCATGCAAGTGTCCTTTCGTTCCGCTGCGAAATGATGCATCCCTATCGCGGGAACGAGGAAATAGGAACGGCACAATGGCCAGCACCGAGACGCCATCAACACTTGTGGCGCGCGGAAACCGCCCCACGCCCGGCCAGCTCGCTCTGGCCGAAGCGATCCGCGACGGGCAGGCCAAGACCAGCGCGGGCATCCGGCGGGTTCCGGCGCGCCATTACACCTGCCCCGATCACTTCGCGCAGGAAAAGGCGGCGCTGTTCGACCGTCTGCCCCAAGTGCTGGCGCCGTCAGCGCTGCTCCCCGATCCCGGCATGGCAATGCCGCATGATGGCACAGGCCGCCCGCTGCTGATCACCCGCGATGGAGAGGGGCAGGTGCGGGTGTTCCTCAATGTCTGCCAGCATCGCGGCACCCGGCTGGTCGAGGGCAGCGAAGTGCAGTGCACCAAGCGACTGGTTTGCCCCTATCACGCCTGGACATATCGGCTCGATGGCAGCCTGATGGCCCTGCCCCGGCCCGAGACTTTCCCCGGCCTCGACAAGGGCGCCTATGGCCTGACCGAGCTTCCTTCGTGCGAGGCAGGTGGGCTGATCTGGTTTGCCCCGCACAGCGATGCGGATTTTTCCCATGCTGTTACGCTAGGAGAGGATCTCGCCGCGTTTGGCCTGCCCGATGCGCATTTGTTCCGGCGCAAGACTCACACGGTGCAAGGCAATTGGAAACTCATCATGGATGCCTTCCTCGAAAGCTACCATGTGACACGGCTGCACGCGAACACCATCGGACCGTTCTTCAAGGACGGGATCACCGCGGGCGATCAGATCGGTCCGCATCAACGCTCGGCTGTCGGGCGGCTTGAGGAGATGTCCGGTGTCGATCTCACTGACATGGCATCGCTGCGGCGGGTCATCACCTTCGCCTACCAGTTGCTGCCCGCCACGATCATCGTGCCCAGCCCCGACTATGTTAACATCATGGTGCTGATGCCGCAGGCGCATGATCTGACACTGGTTGAAGATTTCATGCTCATCCCTGAAGCGCCTGCCACAGACAAAGCACGCGATCACTGGGAGCGCAGCTGGGCGCTGCTTGATGGCGGGGTATTTGCCAGCGAGGATTTCCGCGCCGCTGAACTCGGACAGCAAGGTCTTGCCAGCGGGGCGCTCGATCATCTCACACTGGGCACACTTGAAGGCGGGATAGCGCGGTTTGATGAGATTGTATCGGGCGCCTTGCGGGCAACCCCCTAAGCGCGTAGGCGGCGCGCCATGTCCTCCAAGCCCCCTGCCCCGCATTCCGCTACCCGATCAGCCCGATCGCCAGACCGGCCCGAAGGCGACCGCATAGCCAAGCTGCTGGCCCGCGCTGGAATTGCGAGCCGCCGCGAGATTGAGCGGATGATTGCCGAAGGACGCATTGCGCTGGATGGCAAGGTGCTCGAAACACCCGCGACGATCCTCACCAGCCTCGCCGGCGTGACGGTGGATGGCAAACCTGTCGCCGCCCCCGAACCTGCCCAGCTGTATGCCTTCCACAAGCCAACCGGGCTGATTACCGCCGAACGCGATCCTGCGGGCCGACCGACGATCTACACCGCGCTACGCAACGCGCTGCCCAAGGGCGCACCGCGCCTCATGCCGATTGGCCGTCTCGATCTCAACACCGAAGGCCTGTTGCTGCTGACCAATGATGGTGAACTCAAACGCCGCATGGAATTGCCAGCCAGTCAGGTGCCGCGCACCTACCGCGCGCGCGCTTTTGGCGAGGTGACACAGGCTCAGCTTGAAGACTTGATGGACGGGATCGAAATCGAAGGCGTGCGCTACGGCCCGATCGATGCCAATCTCGAACGCTCGTCGGGACGCAATCTGTGGGTCGAAATGACCATCACCGAAGGCAAGAACCGCGAAGTGCGCCGCGTGCTCGAATATCTCGGGTTGAAGGTTAACCGTCTGATCCGCACAGCCTATGGCCCGTTTGAACTTGGGGATCTGCCACGTGGGCAAGCCATCGCGATCCCCAAGCAGGCGCTCACGCGTTTCCTCAATCAGCTTGGCCGGAACGCGCGCTGATGCGCATCGTCGCGGGCGAATGGCGTGGGCGCAAGCTGGTCGCACCCAAGGGCGAAGCAACCCGCCCGACGGCTGACCGCGCGCGCGAAACCTTGTTCAACATGCTCAACAGCCGCCTCGGCTCATTCGAGGATCTGCGTATCGCCGATCTGTTTGCCGGTTCGGGCGCGCTGGGGCTTGAGGCACTGTCACGCGGTGCTGCGCACGTCCTGTTTGTCGAACAGGACCGTGCCGCGCTTGACGCCATCCGCGCCAACATTGCCGCACTTGATGCGCGCGCGCGAACGCACGTCGAAGCGGGGTCGGTCATGAGCCTGAGGGCAAGCGCCCAGCCCTATGACCTCATCCTGCTCGATCCACCCTATCACACCGGCGCGGGCGCAGTGGCACTTGACCGGTTGCTCCGGCTTGGGTGGATCGGTTCTGAAAGCTGGATTGCCCTCGAGACATCAGCGAAGGAAAAGATCGAGATCGGCGGTCTTGTGGTCGAAAGCGAACGCGTTGTCGGCAAGGGCAAGCTGACGTTGCTACGTCCAGCCTGACCCCTGCCAACCGCGCGCCATTCTTTCCTTGTTTAGCGCCCTTCAGCGGGCGAGCCATCAAGCCGGGCCTGAAGCTGGCGCATAATGTCATCACGCTGCGCAGGTTCCATCCGCGAGAGTGTGACCTTGTCCTCATCAGAAAGCGCCCAGAACACTTGCTGCTGTTCTGCCGAGAGAGATGAATAGAACGCCTTGGTATCCTCAGGCCATGTCATCATCGCCGATTGCTTCTCGGGAGAAAGGCCCTCAGGCTCAGCAGCGAGTTCATCCTGCAGTGCCAGCGCGGGAGCAGCGGGGACAGCCAGCGCCACAAGACCAGCGGCAAGAACGGTTTTCGAAAGCTTGACCATGGGAATCTCCTTGAATTTGGTCCAAGCGTGATCGCGCTGCTGGCGTCCGGCACTATTTCCCCTGTCCGGACCGGTAGACCATGCGAGCCGAGGCTGCGCTTGCCAAGGCATCGTGACAGACGCCCGCCCCGCTTCGCGCACGGTCCGCCTGCAATCGTGGCATTTGCGCGATCAGTCGAAAACCTCGTGAAGGCACCTTGCCGGTGCCGCTTTCGTTCTCTACCTGTTCGGGTCATTATCATGAACACCATCGCCAACTCAAGCGCCGATCAAGGCGGCATGCCTGCCTATGCTGCACGTCTGAACGCGCCGCAAAAAGAAGCGGTGCTGGCTACCGAAGGCCCGGTTCTGATGCTGGCGGGTGCCGGCACCGGGAAAACAGCGGCGCTGACTGCGCGCATGGCGCATCTTGTGGCGACTCGCCGGGCCTATCCCTCGCAGATCCTGTGCGTCACGTTCACCAACAAGGCCGCGCGCGAAATGCGCGAACGCGTGGCCGGGCATCTCGGGCCTGGTGCGGAAGGGATGCAATGGCTCGGGACGTTCCATTCGATCTGCGCCAAGATGCTGCGCCGTCATGCCGAATTGGCGGGGCTCCAGTCCAACTACACGATTATCGACACCGATGATCAGCTACGCCTGCTCAAGCAGCTTATCGTCGAGGCTGATCTGGATGAAAAACGCTGGCCTGCGCGCCAGCTTGCCGGACTGATTGATCGCTGGAAGAACCGCGGGCTCAACCCCGCCGATCTCGATGCGGTCGAAAACGAAGCCTATGCCAATGGGCGCGGCACAGCGCTTTATCGCACTTATCAGGATCGGCTCAAGGCGCTGAATGCCTGCGATTTTGGCGATCTGATGCTGCACATGCTGAATATCCTGCGCCAGCATCCCGACATCCTTGCCGATTACCAGCGCCGTTTCCGCTACATCATGGTGGACGAATATCAGGATACCAATGCGGTGCAGTATCTCTGGCTTCGCCTGCTTGCGCAGGAGCACAAGAATATCTGCGTGGTCGGCGATGATGATCAGTCGATCTATTCATGGCGCGGGGCTGAGGTTGCCAATATCCTGCGGTTTGAAAAGGATTTTCCCGGCGCACAGGTTATCCGGCTCGAACAGAACTACCGCTCCACCCCGCATATTCTCGGCGCTGCGGCAGGCCTGATACGGGCTAACAGCCAACGTCACGACAAGACCTTGTGGACCGAGGTGAACGGCGGCGACAAGGTGCGCGTGATCGGCGTTTGGGATGCGCCCGAAGAAGCGCGCCGGGTGGGCGAGGAGATAGAACGGCTCGAACGCGAAGGGGCACCGTTGGATCGCGTAGCAATCCTTGTCCGCGCACAATACCAGACCCGTGAATTCGAAGATCGCTTCATCCAGATAGGCGTCAATTACCGCATCATCGGCGGCTTCCGCTTCTACGAGCGGGCGGAAATCCGCGATGCGCTGGCCTATCTGCGCGTGATCGCGCAGCCGCAGGATGATCTCGCATTCGAACGTATCTACAACCAGCCCAAGCGCGGGCTCGGTGCCAAGGCGTTGGAAAAAATGCACCAGCACGCGCGCCGGATGAATCTTCCGTTGGCGGCCGCAGCATTGCAACTGGCGGATAGCGATGAACTCCCCGCACGCGCCGCCAACACGATCGGCAGCTTGATGCGGCATTTCCTGCGCTGGCGCGAGACTGCGGATGATATCACCCCCGCCGATCTGCTCCGTCTGGTGCTGGAGGAAAGCGGCTACAACGCCATGCTTAGCGCCGATCGCACACCGGAAAGCGCAGGACGCGCGGAAAACCTCTCTGAACTCGCGCGCGCGATGGAAGAGTATGAAACGCTCGGCGATTTCCTCGAACACGTCAGCCTTGTCATGGATAATGACCGGTCGGATGATGAAAACACCATCACCATCATGACGATCCATGCGGCCAAGGGCCTTGAATTCGATCACGTTTTCTGCGTTGGCTGGGAAGAAGGCGTCTTCCCCTCGCAGCGGGCTATCGACGAAGGCGGGCTGGCCAGCCTCGAGGAGGAACGCCGCCTTGCCTATGTCGCAATCACGCGGGCGCGGCGGCGCTGCATCATCACGCACGCCGCCAACCGCCGGATTTATGGTCAGTGGACAAGCAGCATTCCTTCGCGCTTCATTGAGGAATTGCCGGCGGAGCATATCGAACAAGAGTCCACGCTGACGGGCGGAGCATCGCTCTGGCGTGCCAATTGGAGCGAGCAGGAAGATCCTTTCGCCCATGTCGCCAGCCAGCACCCATCCAAGGCGCAATTACGTGGCCCTGGCTGGCAGCGAGCGCTCGCCTCGGGCTACGATACCAAGGCTGTGCGCCTCCGCGAAAACACCCGCTCCGCTGCGAGTTTCGCCGCTCCCGCCCGTTCGGACATCGCTATTGGCGCGATTGTTTCGCATGACAAGTTCGGCACGGGCTGCGTCATCGATCAGGAAGGCAACAAGCTTACCATCCAGTTCGAGGAGGCGGGCGAGAAGCGCGTGCTCGACAGTTTTGTGAAGGTGGTGGGTTAACCCACCGGCTGATCCGCCTCTATCGATTTGGCCGGACGTCGCCAGTAGCGCGCTTCGAACGGGCGCAGCAATTCGCCGCCCAGATCGCGTGTGCCTTCAGCAATGCCGGTCTCGCAATTGATGTAGGGAGCCGGATCAATATAGGAACCAAACAGGCGATCCCAAAGCGTGATGGTGTTGCCATAGTTGGAACCCATCAGCGCTTCGTCACGGATGTGGTGAAGCCGGTGCGCCGCGGGCGACATGAGTACCTTGCCAAAAACGCCGAGGGTCCAAGGCACATCAGCATGGATCAGATAGCCCCACCACGACCTTAGCAGAGCGGCCGTAACGATTGCCCAAATCGGCAGGCCAAGCAGGAGTACCGGGACGAGATCGATCAGCAGGCTCAGCAGTTCACCGAGCGGATGTTTGCGATGCAAAGTGAGCCAGTTCATGGCCTCATCAGCGTGGTGAGTCGCGTGAACACGCCAGAATGCAGGGCTATGTTCAAGGCGATGGCGCCAGTAGGCAGCCAGATCGATGAGTAGGATCGCGATCACAACCAACAGGATTTTGGGCAGTTCGGCCCAGAAATCGCCGATCATCGGCAGTTGCGGGATGGACCCGCGAAACATTCCCAGCGGCACTGCCAGAAGCGGGAGCAGCAGCACTCCATTGACTAGCAGCAACCCCAGATTGGTCCCGATCTCGCGACGTGCTACCTTCAGCCCGGCCCACACCTTGTCACGCTTCAGCGCAAACGCCAGCGCAATGAAAATGAACGCCATCGGCGTCACTTCCACGACCTTGTGCTGAAGGGCTGATAAAAACGGCTCCATAGTGCATCAATAATGCCACGCGAGGAGCGAACAAAGCGTTAAATCAGCGGGTAATCCGCAGCGGAAACATCAACCGAACCCGACGTCGAGAAACGCGGGGCGCGGGCCGTTCCATTCCCCGGCAGACACGGGCTCGTCATCCTCGTGATAGCGCCGCGCGCGCGGAGCACGCTGGGCGCTATCCTCACGGGGCGCATCCTTCTCCCGTCGGGGCTTGCGTTCGGTGCGTTCCTCGCGCGGCGCGCGCTCTTCCCGGGCACGGCGCGGCTTGCGCTCGGCATGCTCCTCAGGAGCTTCATCGTCAGCGGGCGCAGGCGCCTTGGCAGCCTCGGCCCGCGCGATGACTTCGGACAGATCAACGCGCACGTCTTCCTTGCCGAATACCTTGATCGGGCTGCCCGTCAGTTTTTCGACATTAGTGATGGCTTCGGCGTCTTCTTCGGACACAAAGGTGAAGGCCCGCCCCTTTGCTCCGGCACGGCCGGTGCGACCAATGCGGTGGACATAATCATCGGGGTGCCACGGGGTGTCGAAATTGAAGACGTGGGAAACGCCCTTGATATCGAGGCCGCGCGCAGCGACGTCGGAGGCGACAAGAATATTGACCTCGCCTGCCTTGAAGCGATCGAGTTCCTTGATGCGGCTACCCTGATCCATGTCGCCGTGGATCTCGCTTGATCGGAAACCATGGCGCTTCAGGCTCTGGTTCAACTCGCGCACCGTCGTCTTGCGGTTGGCAAAGATGATCGCGGTTTCCACAAGGTCATTCTCGAGGAACCATCGCAAGGTCTCACGCTTCTGACGCGACTTTACGGGAACTTTGAAAGCGGTAATATCAGCATTGGTCGAGGCCGCACGGCTGACCTCGATACGCTTGGGATTGGACAGGAACTTCTTGGCCAGCTTCTCGATCGGCGGCGGCATGGTCGCCGAGAAAAGCATTGTCTGGCGGGTTTCGGGAAGCTTGGAACAGATGAATTCGATGTCGGGAATGAACCCCATGTCGAGCATCCGGTCGGCCTCGTCGATCACCAGCAATTCGCAGCCATTGAGCAGGATCTTGCCGCGTTCGAACAGGTCCATCAGGCGGCCCGGCGTGGCAATCAAGACATCGACCCCATCGGAAAGCGCCTTCAACTGATCGCCCATCTGCACGCCGCCAATCAGCAGCGCCATCTTGAGATCGTGGTTCTTGCCGTATTTCTCGAAATTCTCGGCAACCTGTGCTGCGAGTTCGCGGGTGGGTTCAAGGATCAGCGAGCGTGGCATGAGAGCACGGCGGCGGCCCGAGGCCATCACGTCGATCATCGGAAGCACGAAGCTTGCGGTCTTGCCGGTTCCGGTCTGGGCGATGCCGATCAGATCGCGCATCATCAGCACGGTGGGAATAGCCTGTGCCTGGATGGCGGTCGGCGTGGTATAGCCCGCATCCTCTACGGCTTTAAGCAATTCAGGCGAAAGGCCGAGATCGGCAAAAGTCATGCTGGGTGTAATGTCCGGATAAGGGGCAGTTATCGCTGCCCGAATGCTTGCCCCCGGGCGAAAGCATCGCCATCGGTGCCCGCGCCTTTGCTCAAACGGGGCGCAAAGTCAAGAAATCTGCGGGGTTCAGCAGTCCCGCCATGCGTGCAATCGGCATGGCTCAGTCGGTAATCTCGACCAATTGGCGCAAGCGCTCAATTTCGCACTTGGCGCCGATCCGCGAATGGAGTTGATCGCGCTCGATGCAAAGCCGCCCATCCTGATGGCGCTCGACGTAGAAGCCCGAGTAGAAATCACGCGCGCGGCACGATTTATCGAGGCTGAGCGAGATCATCCGGCTATCGCGCAGAAACAGCACGAGCCGGTTGCCGCTTCCGGTCTGGACCCCGACAATCCCTTCGAGCGGGATACATTTG
This sequence comes from Erythrobacter sp., assembly GCA_046296075.1. GTDB lineage: Bacteria > Pseudomonadota > Alphaproteobacteria > Sphingomonadales > Sphingomonadaceae > Erythrobacter. The sequence continues at coordinate 10,251 of JBKBMC010000071.1, forward strand.
CCGATCCGCTTTTCCTGGTAGCGAGTGGTAAGCTCGCGTTCGAACGCCTGTGCTGCAAGTTCCTGCCGATTGCTCATCGGCTGGGGGGATATCCGCACCACCACGCGCTGTTCGATCCGCACCTGGCTGGCGACCTGTCGTTCACGCCAAGCCCGCAGCGGATTGAACTGGCTCCACGCGTCGGCACGCGCGGCCGAACCGCCACGCGCTTCAGTGCCGCTCGGCAAAATTAGCGCAGCCGCAGCCAGCAACGCTCCCAGAACAGACGTGCGGGGCATGATCGCCGGGCTTCCTCCTGATGTCCCGAATTATCGCGGCACAACTCCTGCGCCATCAGGCAAGACGGAGTTCCAATTCCACTTTCGCCTTATCAGCCCTGCTTGAACCGAAAATGAACTGCCACAGTCATTATCGCGAGGCGATCACGAAGTGATGCAGCAATGCAACTGGTGCTGGATGTGGTGCATGTGGCATAGCCCGGATCATGACATCCGCGCGTGCACCTCACCAAGATGCTGACATGGTCGCCCGCTTTGTTGCGCGCGCACAAGACCTGCTCGGCCCGCGCGGCTTTACCAGCGATCCCGATCTGCTGATGCCGTGGCTTACGGATTGGCGGGGACGGTACACCGGTCGTGCACTGGCGATGGCCTCCCCGGCAAATACTGCCGAAGTTTCGGCGCTGGTGCGGTTGTGCGGGGAGTATGGCATTCCGATTGTCCCGCAGGGCGGCAACAGCGGCATGGCGGGCGGCGCGACACCCGATGCCAGCGGTTCGGCAATCATCCTTTCCGTGCGGCGGATGAATGCGATCCGCGAGCTCAGTCCTGTTGACGGGCAGGTGATTTGCGAAGCCGGCGTAGTGCTGCAATCCCTCCATGAGGCTGCGGAGGGAGCAGGGATGCGCTTTCCCCTAACTCTGGGCGGAAAGGGATCGGCGACAATTGGCGGTCTGATCGCCACCAATGCTGGCGGCACGCAGGTGCTGCGCCACGGCACCACGCGCGCACAGGTGCTCGCGCTGGAAGCGGTGCTGGCAACTGGCGAGGTGTTTGCCCGGCTTGCCGAGCTCAAAAAAGACAATCGCGGCTTCGATCTCAAGC
>JBKBMC010000072.1:0-11214 GCA_046296075.1 Erythrobacter sp.
CCTTGCAAATTTACATCACGTTTGCAACGCGATACCGTCGGAAAAGTTGAATTTTCCGCAATATCTATCGCTTTTAATAGCTTTGAAGATAGGCAAACTACAGGCGGATGAGACTGGCGCCCCAGGTGAAGCCGCCGCCCATCGCTTCAAGCATGACAAGATCGCCCTGCTTGATCCGCCCGTCCCGCCGCGCAACATCAAGCGCCAACGGCACCGAAGCGGCCGAGGTATTGGCGTGTTCATGCACTGTCATGATCACTTTTTCGGACGCAATGCCAAGCTTGCGCGCAGTGGCATCAAGGATACGGGCATTCGCCTGATGAGGCACCACCCAATCAATATCACCAACAGAAATACCCGCATCATCAATCACTTCGCGCAAGACTTCCGCAAGGTTGACAACAGCGTGGCGAAACACCTCGGGACCCTTCATCCGCACATAACCCACTGTTTGCGTACTGGACGGACCGCCATCGACATACAGCAGATCATGATGCGCGCCGTCGGCGTGAAGCCGGGTGGCGATGATACCGGGACGCGACGAATCGTCTGCCGCGCCGGGTTCGGGCGCTTCAAGCACCACAGCGCCGGCACCATCGCCGAACAAGACGCATGTGGTGCGATCTTCCCAGTCGAGGATGCGGCTGAAAGTCTCCGCGCCGATCACGAGCGCACGCTTGGCCATGCCAGTCCTCAGCAACGAATCAGCCGTCGCCAGCGCGTAGAGAAAGCCCGAACACACCGCTGCGACATCGAAGGCGATCCCGCCATTGCAGCCTAGAGCGGCCTGCACCTTGGTGGCAGTCGCAGGAAAGGTATTGTCCGGGGTTGCTGTTGCCAACACGATCAGGCCGATTGACGAGGCGTCGACCCCTGCATCCGCCAATGCGGCGCGTGCCGCAGCAGTCGCGAGTGTGGCGGTCGTCTCGCCCTCGCCTGCTACATAGCGTTGCCGGATCCCGGTACGTTCGACAATCCACGCATCGGACGTATCGACCCGTGCCGCAAGATCATCATTGGTGACAACCTGCGCCGGCAAGGCGGAACCTGTTCCGAGCAGGCGCGATCCGCTCACGAAGCGGCCTCTGGACGTGATTTGCTATGGCCATTGCCGCGCAGGGCATCGGAATTGAGCGCGCCCAGATCATGGGCAATACGCTCAATCAACTTGTCTTCGAGCAGGCGCGCGGCAACCGCTACCGCATGGGCCACACCCTTGGCGGTCGCGCTGCCGTGGCTTTTGACCACGACGCCATTAAGTCCGAGGAAGACCGCACCATTGTGGTTGTTGGGGTCGAGATGGTGCTTGAGCAATTCCGTCGCCGGACGCGATACCAGAAAGCCGATCTTGGAGCGCAGCGAACTGGTGAAAGCCTGCCGCAGCAGATCAGTGACGAAGCGGGCTGAACCTTCGATTGCTTTCAACGCGATGTTGCCGGAAAACCCATCGGTTACCACCACGTGGGTTTCACCGCGGTTGATCTTGTCACTCTCGACAAAGCCATCAAACTGCATCGCCAGCCCGCCATCCTCGCGCGCGGCAGCAGCGGTCAGCATGGCGGCAGCTTCACGCAACGCCTCGGTGCCCTTGATTTCCTCAGTGCCGATGTTGAGCAGGCGGACCCGCGGACGCTCGAACCCGTTGACGATGCGCGAGTAAGCAGCGCCCATCACTGCAAATTGCACGAGGTTACGCGCATCGGCTTCGGTATTGGCGCCGAGATCAAGCATGACCACATCATGCGGTTCAAGCGTCGGAAGCAGCGCAGCGAGCGCCGGGCGATCGATACCCGTCATGGTGCGAAGCGCAATCTTGCTCATCGCCATAAGTGCGCCGGTGTTCCCGGCGCTGACGGCGGCGCCCGCGGCACCTTCCTTCACCGCGTTGACGGCAAGGCCCATGCTGGTTGTCTTGGCGCGGCGGATCGCCTTGCTCGGCAATTCGTCACCGCCCACGACATCATCGCAATGGAGGATTTCGGACGCAGACCGGAGATTGGGATGCGCTTCGAGCGCCTGCTCGATCCGCGCACTATCGCCGACCAGCAGGAACTTGAATCTTTCATGGCGGCGACGCGCAAGCGCCGCGCCCTCGATCATGACGCGCACGCCTTCATCGCCGCCCATCGCATCAACAGCGATACGCGGCAGGCTCATCGCGCTTCCTTTCCGAAAACCGTTAAAACCGTTAAGGCTTGGGCCTTCAGAGGCCGACGGCAACGACCTGGCGGCCGTTGTAATAGCCGCAATGCGGGCACAGGTTGTGCGGACGCTTCAGTTCGCCACAGTTGGAGCATTCGTGAAAGGCTTCAACCTTCAATGAATCGTGCGAACGACGCATGCCGCGACGGCTGGGCGATACTTTTCTCTTGGGGACAGCCATGGTGGCACCAATTCCTCAAATAACCAATGTGTGTTGCGTCTCGCGACGCGCTTGCTCGGAGCCGCCCTTACGGCAAGGCAGGCAGGTGCACAAGCGTTTGCAAGTGCATCAGGCCCTGTCCTTGGTTTGGCGGGAAGGCGCGCGCTATAGCTGAAAATTCGCGCGTTGCAAGCGGATCACGGTGCGCCTAGCAGAGCGGCGAATATAACAAGGGATCACGCACCATGGCCATTCTGCAAGTCACCCTGACCGCCGCCGCAGCAGCCGCCGTGCTGAACCTGTGGTTGTCGATCCGTATCGGCGCGGTGCGGCAAGCAACGGGAATCAGCGTGGGCGATGGTGGCAATCAGGCGCTCCAGCGGCGGATGCGGGCACAGCTGAACTTTGTCGAGAACACCGCCTTCGTGCTGGTGCTGATCGGTGCCATCGAATTGTCGGGCAAGGGAAGCTGGTGGCTCGCCTATGTCGCCGCGGCCTATTTCATCGGCCGGATTGCCCATGCTTTCGGCATGGACGGGGGCAATATGCAGTTCGGCCGGATGATCGGCACGCTGCTGACAATGCTGGTGCAATTGGGCCTTGCCGTAGTGGCGGCGCTGATTGCCGGCCGGGTGATTTAAGCCTGCGCGTTAGACGCGTTCGAGCGGCAGGAAAGGCGGCTCGGGCAGATGAACGCGGATCGCGTCTCCCGCCCGCACCATACCGCTGGTCAAGGCAATCGCCATAATGCCCGTCTTGCGAACCAGAGCGCCATCGGGTGTCTCGATGAGCACGGCTTTCAGCAGGCCCGGCTGAAACGCGTCAATCTGCGCGCAAGGGTTGCGCAGCCCGGTCACTTCCAGTCGCGCGCTCTCGCCCACCGCCAGCACGGTGCCGCGCGGCAGGGCGAGCAGGTCGATCCCTTGCGTGGTGATGTTCTCGCCAAGATCGGCGGGGGCGACAGCGAAACCCTTCGCCGCAACTTCGTCGAACAATTCGGCGTGGATCAGGTGAACCTGCCGTAAATTGGGCTGAGTGGGATCGGCCTTCACCCGCGAGCGGTGCTTGACCGTGGTCCCCGCGTGAGCATCGCCCTCGACCCCGAGCCCTTCGAGGATGGTGATCGCCTCCACCACTTCCTTCGAGAAACGGTGTGCGCCATCCCGCGCGACGGCGACGACCCGGCCTTCCATCCGTGGTCTCAACTCAACGCGTAATCGCTCACGAAAGCATTGGTCTTGCGCTCACGGCCGAAGGTGCTGGTGGGGCCGTGGCCGGGGATGAACATCACATCCTCGCCGAGCGGCCAAAGGCGTTGAGTAATGCTGTCAATCAGATCCTGATGATTGCCGCGCGGGAAATCGGTGCGCCCGATGCTGCCCTGGAACAGCACATCGCCGACAATCGCGAACCGGCTCGGCGCGTGATAAAACACCACATGGCCGGGGGTGTGGCCAGGGCAATGGATGACATCAAGCGTAAGGTCACCCACGGTGACGGTGTCCCCATGCTTCAGCCAGCGGGTCGGCTCAAAACTTTTCGCCACCATTCCCCAGCGCGGGCCGTCGCTATCCAGTTGCTCGATCCAGAAACGATCATCCTCGTGCGGTCCTTCGATCGGCAGACCCAGTTCATCGGCGAGCATCCCCGTCTGCCCGCAATGATCAAGGTGGCCATGGGTGACGAGCAGCTTTTCGAGAGTCACACCCGCCTTGGCGACCGCCTCTTTCAGTTTGTCGAGGTCCCCGCCCGGATCAACCAGCGCCCCTTTCATGGTTCTGGTGCACCAGATCAGCGAGCAGTTCTGTTGAAGCGGCGTCACCGGAACGATCGCGGCGCGCATCGGGAGGCTGGCTTGGTCTGTCATAGGGGGCAGATGTGCCGTCCTCGCCTGCCGATTGCAAGGGGAAGGCCTCCACCGCTACAGCACCGGGCATGACAACGCTCACCATCCGCGAGGCCTGCGAAGCCGACTTGCCCTTCATCGTCGGTCTGATTGCCAGCGATCCCGTGGCCGACACGCGCGACCCGCCCGCGCCGGATGATGGAGAGCAACAATTGGCCGGGTTTCACGCGATCACAGCCGATCCGAACCATACGCTCTATGTGGCGGAACTTGCCGGAGCGCCGGTTGGCAGCTTCCAAATCTCGTTCCTTCCCGTCGTGGCGCGGCGTGGGGCATGGCGAGCCATGATTGAAAGCGTGCGGGTCGCGCCCGATCATCAGGGCAAGGGAATTGGAGCAGAGATGATGCGGTGGGCGATTGAACGCTCTCGGAAGCGCGGCTGCGCGCTGGTGCAATTTATGAGCGATGTGAACCGGCCCGAAGCGCACCGGTTTTATGAGCGCCTCGGCTTTATGCCGACGCATACCGGCTTCAAACTGAAGCTGCGCTAGACCCGTCCGCCTTTCCAGACAACCCGGCCAATGATCGCGACCTCATCCGCCGCCACTTCGATCGGCGGATAGGCAAGGTTTTGCGAAAGCAGCGCAAGCCGCCCTGCGCCGGTCTGTGCCAAGCGTTTGACCAGCAACGTCTCGCCGAGGCGCACCACATAAATGCCATCGCGCAGCGGACGCGGTGTGCCGTCGACGAGGATTTCATCGCCATCGTTGAGCAACGGCTCCATCGAATCGCCAGCCACCGTGATTGCCGAAAGCTGTGCGCCCGACAGGCCCTGCTCGGCCAGCCAGCGGCGAGAGAAGCGGAACGTGTCGAACGGCGTTTCTGCACCGGGGACCCCTCCCGGCCCTGCCGAGGCACCGAGATCAAGCCGCGCCACAGCAATCCACTCGCTGCTTTCTCTGGGCGGCGATGGGGGATCGTAGGAATTATCCTGCGATTCGCGAAGCGAACTTTCTGCCACGCCGAAGAACGCCGCCAGCTTGCGCCGATCATGTTCTTCAAGCCGGCGCGGCGAGCCCTTCCGAATGAATTGCTGAAGATATGATGGGTTACGCCCAAGAAAATCCGACAGACTGGCGAGACTCACCCCCCGATCCTGCGCCAGTTCAAGCAGGCGGGCACGGGCACCATCGGGCACAGCGGAGACGTCATGGACCATTGAGCCTTCCTACACATAGGATTTATCCTAGACAAGTTGGAAATTCGTTGGAACATTCCATGAACATCAGGCGAATCACCTGATGCCGAATACCGCCAGAGCACAGAAAGGGACGCACCATGCTGCTTCGGAGAATCGAACAGTTCCTCAAACGTTACACCATGCCCGCCACAAAATTCGGCCGCCTCGCCGCGCATGATCCCCGCTTCGTCCTTGATCTTCGGATGGGGCGCATCCCGCGTCCCGAAACCGAAGCGCGCACGCTCCGGTGGATGCAGGACTATGCCGCACAGCACGCCGAGGCCGCCGAAATTTCTGCAGAAACCGCACGGGAGCTGGCCCATGCTGAATGATGCACACACAGAATTCTGGCTTGGCGGCCAAGACAGTACAATCGAGATCAAATCTGACCCCGGCGCGCTGCGCCCGCGCCGTTCCCTCGGTGACAGGGTCCGCCGCGCGCTCCTAGCCCTCGCCGACAACCGGGCCGCGATCCGCAGCCATCAGGAAAAGGCCTGGGCCTCGATCACCTTCTCCGGTTCACGCCACGAAGTTGTGCTGGAATTCACCGGAAGCGACGCGGTGCTGGCGGGCGAGTCTCTTATCGAGTGCCTGCCTGATCACGAATTCGCCATACCCGGACACCTGGTGGCCGACGCCGCGATCCAGACAGTCGAACACCTGTTCGGCCCAGAAGAACGCCTGACCATCACTGCCGTGTTGCTCTTGCTCGAGGAGCACTGAGCAAGTTGGCTTTGCGCCCGGTCAGTAGCCCTTGGCCGGATCAAAGATCGGGGCGAGCGGGCGTCCATGCAGATAATTGTCGAGATTGGCGAGGAAGCGCTGACCGCTGCGCAGGAACATCTTGTCCTGTGCCCGGCCTGACAGGTGCATGGTGATGTGGGCATTATCAAGCGCCCACAACGGATGATCGGCGGGCAAAGGTTCGGGGGTGGTCACGTCGAGGAAAGCCCCCCCGATGGTGCGTTGCTCCAGCGCTGCGACCAGCGCTTCCTGATCGATCACGCTGCCCCGCGCAATGTTGACGATCACCGTATCGGATCGCATCGCGGCCAGCTCGGCTTCGCCGATCATGCCTTCGGTCTCGGGCGTGGCGGGCACGGCGAGAATCACCCAGTCGAATTCTCCAAGGCGCGCGCGCCATTGATCGGGGCCTATCACGCCCTCACCGCCCGAACGCCGCACCACCTGCACATCGACATCAAAGGCTTCGAGCCGCGGCTTGATCAGCTGGCCAATCGCGCCATAGCCGAGCAACAGCGCCTTTGATCCCGCCAGTTCACGCTTGCCGGGGCTATCGGTCAGCCATTCGTGCCGGTCCTGCGCGCGAACGACATCACGGTAGCCCTTGGCGATATTCAGCATCCCCATCACGACATATTCGGCAATGGTGATGGCATTGATGCCCGCCCCGTTGGTGACGGTGATCCCGCGTTCGATCAGCACATCCATCGGCAGGAAATCGAGCCCGGCGTAGATCGAATTGAGCCACTTGAGCTTCTTCGCGGCGCGCAGGGTTTCGACCATGGCCTGCTGGTCGTTCATGTCGAACCAGCCGATCTCCGCTTCTTCGACCGCTTCGAGCGCCTGCTCATGAGTCATGAACCAGCGCACGTCGAGCCCTTCGGGCAGGCGGCTTTCAAGCATCGGACGGATCAGGCCTGAGATCGCGAGTATGGTCATGAGCAGTCCTTATCCGTTCGCCTCGAGCGAAGTCGAGAGGCGATGCGAGGTGTCTCGACTTCGCTCGACACGAACGGGAACCAGATCACAGTTTCCACTCCCAGCCTAACGGATCGCCGTCCATGATGAGAATGCCATCACGGTACAGTTCGTCGCGCACCTCGTCGGCTTCCTCATATTGACCAAGGCTCCGAAGCTGTCTCCGGTGTCCAAGCCTATCATCAATAAACGTAGCATCGATATGCATTCGGTCTTTTGGCTGGATGCGCAGGTCTTCGCGGGTGAGGCCGAACAGATTGAGGCCAAGGACTGCGTCCATTTCCTCGATCACCGCCCGCTTGATGCCGGCATCGACCTTCTTCACCGCCAACGCCTCGTCCAACGCGGTGAGCGCCACAGGGGTTGCGAGATCATCGCTCATCGCCTCGTCAAACTTGGCGAGCGCGGCGGCGAACTTGGGATGTTCGGCAACCGGCTCGGCGTCAGCGGATTTGAGCGGCTCCACCGCCATCACCATCCGCTTCAAACGCGTGAGCGCTGCCCCCAGCCCCTCCCAGCTGAATTCCAGCTCGGAGCGGTAATGCGCAGCCAAGCACATCAGCCGGTAGGCGAGCGGGTGGTAGCCCTTGTCGATCAACAATTGCAGCCGCAGGAACTCGCCTGACGACTTCGACATCTTGCCGCTGCGTTCGACCAGAAAATTGTTGTGCATCCAGATCTTCGCGCCCGAATTTCTCGGATCATCCAGACCATTCGTGCAGCAAAACGCCTGATTCTGCGCGATTTCATTGGGGTGGTGGATTTCGCGGTGGTCGATCCCGCCGGTGTGAATGTCGAACGGGAATCCCAGCAGCGCCTCGCCCATCACGGAGCATTCGAGGTGCCAGCCGGGAGCGCCCCGGCCCCACGGCGAATCCCACTCCATCTGGCGCGTCTCGCCCGCCGGAGTCTTGCGCCAGATGGCAAAGTCAGCCGCATTGCGCTTGCCCTCAACGCTTTCGATCCGGCCCTCGCCGTCCTCGGTCACCGCACGCGCCAGCCGGCCATAATCGGCAACAGTCGAGACATCGAAATAAAGCCCGCTTTCCAGCTCATAGCAGTGCTTGCCCGCAATCGACTTGCCCCAGTCGATCATCGCTGCGACATATTCGGTAGCGCGCGGGTGCTGTTTGGGCTGCACATTCAGCCGCGCCAGATCCGCCTCGAAATCGGCCTGATAATAGGCCGCAATGTCCCACGCGCTCTGGCCCTTGGCTTTCGCCATCCGCTCCATCTTGTCCTCGCCCTCGTCCGCGTCAGACGTGAGGTGGCCGACATCGGTGATGTTGACGACGTGGGTGAGCTTATAGCCCTTCCATTGCAACGTGCGCCCCAGCGTATCGGCAAACACATAGGCGCGCATATTGCCGATATGCTGGTAGTTATAGACTGTCGGCCCGCAGGAATAGACGCGCGCCTCGCCGGGGTGGACAGGCTCGAACACCTCGATGGAACGGGTGAGCGAGTTGAACAATCTGAGAGGCGCGTCAGTCATGGGGTGCGCCTTTGCTTGCGTGCGCGCGCGGCGTCAATCCCAGCCGAGGAAGCGCACCTGCTCGTCCAGCGGGACGCGTTCACGCTCAAAACTGTTCACCGGAGCGTCCGGATCGCGGTAGCCGATCGCCATGCCGCAGAAGAACATTGTCTCATCGGGATCCAGCCCGAGGAATTCGCGCACGTCCTTGGCATAAAACGCCATGAATTCCTGAAAGCAGCTGTCGAGCCCTTCCTCGCGCAGCAAGAGCGCGACAGTTTGCAACCACATGCCCGTGTCCGACCACTGGGGTTCGAGCATGAATTTGGGGAAATAGCACAGCAGCAGCGCAGGCGCATCGAAACTGGTCTTGTTGCGCAGCATCGCGGCCATGCGCGCAGGCCCATCATCGCGGGCAATGCCCATGGCTTCGAACATCTTGGCCGAAACGCAGCCGAGCCGCGCCTTGTATTCCTCGTGCTGGCCCGGCGCGTCCCACGAATACTCAAGCTGACCCATCGGCTTGTCTGCAATCAACGCGCGGAAATCTTCCAAGGCCTTGCCCGTGAGGATCGCAGCCTGCCACGGCTGGTAATTGCACCCCGAAGGCGACCAGCGCGCGGTGTCCATCACCCGGCGGATCACATCATAAGGCACAGGCTTATCAAGAAATTCGCGGACAGAGCGGCGGGTGGTAACAGCTTCAGTGACAGTCATGGCAGTGCTCATTTTCTTTTTGTGCCCTTCTCATCCTCGAACAATTCGGCGAGCTGTTCCATGATCGTGCCGCCCAATTGCTCCACATCCATGATCGTCACCGCGCGGCGATAATAGCGCGTCACATCGTGGCCGATACCGATCGCCACCAATTGCACCGGCGAGACTTTCTCGATCCATTCAATCACGCTGCGAAGATGCGCTTCGAGATAGCCTGCGCTGTTCACGCTGAGGGTCGAATCGTCCACCGGCGCGCCGTCGGAAATCACCATCAGGATGCGGCGTTCCTCACGGCGATAGATCAGGCGCGAGTGGGCCCACATCAGCGCTTCGCCGTCGATATTCTCTTTCAGCAGGCCCTCGCGCATCATCAGGCCGAGATTGCGGCGGGCACGCCGCCATGGCTCGTCCGCCTGTTTGTAGATGATGTGGCGCAAATCATTGAGGCGGCCGGGATTGGGCGTCTTGCCATCGGCAAGCCATGCCTCACGCGACTGGCCGCCCTTCCAGGCGCGGGTGGTAAAGCCGAGAATCTCCGTCTTGACCCCGCAGCGTTCGAGCGTACGTGCGAGAATATCCGCGCTGATCGCAGCGATGCTGATCGGCCGTCCGCGCATCGAACCGGAATTATCGATCAGCAGGGTAACGATGGTGTCTTTGAACTCGACATCGCGTTCCACCTTGTAGCTCAAGGCCATGCCGGGCGAGACGACCACGCGGCTGAGGCGCGCGGCATCCAGCACGCCTTCTTCCTGATCGAAATCCCAGCTGCGGTTCTGCTGCGCCATCAACCGGCGCTGCAGGCGGTTGGCAAGCCGCGTCACCACGCCCTGAAGCCCGGTCAGCTGGCTATCGAGATAGGCGCGCAGGCGATCAAGCTCTTCAGCATCGCACAGATCCGGCGCTTCGACGACCTCGTCAAACCGGGTGGTGAAGGCCTTGTATTCAAGGCCCATCGGAATCTCGCCTTGCGGACGATTGGGGCGCTGCGGTGCGTTGGGCGCATCGCCTTCATCGCCCGGCTCGCCCTCGGACATCTCGCTGTCGGATGCCATCTCGGACGAGTTATCGGCATCGCCTTCGCCTTCGGCCATGTCACCGGCCATTTCGGCAGCCTGCGGATCGCCCGCACTGTCATCGGAATCATCACCGGTCTGATCATCGTCAGCGCCTTCATCATCCTCGCCATCGTCACTGTCGGACTCGTCGGGTGCATCGGTCGGGCGGGTCAGATCGAGGTCGCGCAGCATATCGAGCGCAAGCTTCTGGAACGCTTCCTGATCGGCGATCTTTTCGGAAAGACCGGCAAAATCGCCGCCAACGCGTTCTTCAAGGAAATCGCGCACCAGTTCGATGCCGCCACGTGCCTTGGCGGGCACGGCCTCGCCGGTCAGCGCCTCGCGCACCAGCAGGGCAAGCGCTGTTTCCAAGGGGACTTCGGAGGAATTCTGCGCGCGCACGATCTTGTCACTGGCGGTGCGCAATTCGGTTGCCGCATCAAGATTGGCGCGGATGCCGCCAAAGCGGTTTGCACCCAAAGCTTCGTATCGCACCTGCTCGATCGCGTCATAACATGCCCGCGCCACAGGTTCGGGCGGCGCAGAGCGGGCGTGCAGGCCCGCATCATGGTGGCGCAGCTTGAGCGCGAAACTATCGGCAAAGCCGCGCGCTTCGGTCACCTGATCTTGTGGCAGATCGCGGCCCGGCAAAGGCACGCGGAAACGGTTGCCCGCCGCGCCCGGCACATCCGCGCTCCAGGCGATTTCCACCTCGCCATCGCGCGCAATTGCTCGCGCCGCGCCGGTCAGAGCTTGCTTGAAAGTGTCGAGCGGGGATTGATCAGCCATCGTCAG
>JBKBMC010000073.1:0-11116 GCA_046296075.1 Erythrobacter sp.
GACGACGACGGCGCCGTTTGCCGATCAGTTTGCGGTGCTGGCGGATGGCAAGGTGGCGCTGACGGCGAGCGCGACGATCACGGATGGTGATGGCGACAGCGCGAGCGACAGTGCGAGCATTGATCTGGGCGGGAACATCCGCTTTGCCGATGATGGTCCGGCGGTGACGCTGGCGGGCACTGCGCCGGTGCTGGAGGTTGACGAGAGCGATCTGTCGGCCAATGCGAGCGCGAGCTTTGCGGCGAACTTTGTGGCAGCGTTTGGTGCTGATGGTGCGGCGACGGGCGGCGGGCTGGCCTATACGCTGGGCGTGGTGGCCGGTGCATCGGGTCTGGTGGACACCGCGAGCGGTCAGAACGTTGTGCTCTCGCTGACTGGTGCAGGCGTGGTGGAAGGCCGCACGGCGGGCTCCGATGTGCTGGTGTTCACGGTGACGGTGGATGCGACCGGCACGGTGACGCTTGATCAGCTGCGCGCGGTGCGCCACCCGGATGCGAGCGATCCGGATGATGCGGTCACGCTGTCGGCGGCGAACCTGATCACGCTGACCGCAACTGCAACCGACTTTGATGGCGATACCGCCAGCGCTACCCTCAACATCGCCACCAGCCTCGTGTTCAGGGACGATGCAGGCGATCTTGGAGCGTTCCAAGGTGCCACGATCCCCAATGCGATTGGATCAGTGTTGGGTACCTTTATGTACTCGCCGGGGGCAGACGGACACGGCAGTTTCACAATCACCGGGCCTGACATTCCCGGCATAACCTATTCGACGGTGCAGAATGCCAATGGCGCCTTGCTGACAGCGACGGCGATCTCGAATGGCAACCCCGTAACTGTCTTCACCTTGCAGGTTAACACCGACGGAACCTACGAGTTCAGCCTCGTGACACCCGATGCCGGCACGACCGAGACAGTTTCGCTGCTTGGCCTGACTGCGGGTGGTCCGCAGGCGTTTGTCGAGACGCCCGATTTCAAGATCGAGTTTTCGAGCGACACCGGCGGGATCAACTCGTCCACGCAAGGCTTCGGGATTGATAACCAGCGCATTCGCGATGGCGAGAGCTTCACGATGGAGTTCTACAATCCGGGCCGCGCAGGCAATGATATTCCGACTGACCCGACGGCCAATGCAGATTTCATCGATGCACTGGCGTTCACGGTTGATAGCGTGAACGGCGGCGATGTTCTGTTCCGGTGGACAGCGCGCAACACTGAAACCGGGCAAACCGATACCGGCACCTTCACGGTGAACAGTGCCGGTGTCTTCTCCATCGATCCGGCCATTTCTTTCAATGTGATTGATATCGTGGCGATTGGCGGCAGCGCTTCAGCAGGGCAGGGCGCGAGATTTACCTCGGTGGCTGTCACGCGCAGCATTCTGCCCAATGATCTGGCGCTGGAATTCGACATTTCGGCTGTCGATGGCGATGGCGATCCGACCGTTACGCAGACACTTTCGGTCTTTGTGGATGCCCACAACACGATCATCCCGCCGATCGCTCTCGATCTTGATGGGGACGGCCAGATTTCCTTCCTCGGTCTCGAAGCGGGGATCGCGTTTGACTACAACGGCGACGGGTCTCCGATCCAGACAGCCTGGGTGGGGCCGCAGGATGGCTTGCTTGCCCGCTACACCGAGGATGGCCGCTACGACATCGTCTTCACCGATGATGCGCCGGGCGCAAAGACCGATCTCGAAGGGCTCGCCATGGCCTATGACAGCAATGGCGATGGCTTGTTCACCATTGCAGACGACGCGTTTGCAAGCTTCGGGATCTGGCAGGATGCCAACAGCAATGGCAAGGTCGACGAAGGCGAATTCACCTATCTGGCAGACGCCGGTGTTACGGTGATCAACCTTTCGAGCGATGGCCAGAGCTACAACGCGGCCAATGGCGATGTGATTGTATTCGGCACGGGCAGCTTCACCATCAACGGGACAACCCAGGTGCTGGCCGATGCGGGTTTTGCTGTGGGCGGCCCAATGGGCAGCAATACCCTGATGCAGGCGAGCAAGGTCGAATTGCGCTCGCAGGATGGCATGGTGAGTGCTGCGGCCATGGCTGGCTTCCTCGCCGTCATGCCGATCGCGCTGGCAGTGCCGGTCGAAATGGCTCTGGCTTCGCCGCCGAGCCTGCAAGCCGAAGGGCTGGCTGTCGCTACCGAGATGGTCGCCGCGCGCACCGCCTCCGATGCTCCGCTTGCCAAGGAAACCGCATGGTCGGACGTGGCAAGCGACAACATGGCCGACAAGGCACAGGACAGTATTGCGTCTGGCTGGGAACGGGTGGATGCGCCTGCCAGCCCGTTCGACAATGCCAACGGACTGCTGGAAACGGCTGCGGTTGATCCGTGGTCGGCAGGCAATGCGCCCGAAGTGGTCTCGCCCCTGTTTGCCGGCGCGGATCTGAACGCCGCAGGGATGATGGAAGCCCTGCTGCTGCAAGGCACTGGCCCGGCGGCTGACATCGCCCAAGGCGGCGTACCATTCGGCGAAATGGCGCAAGATGTCATGGCCGATGTCGTTGCGGGAAGCATGATCGATGAATTGCTCGAAGTGATGACAACAAGCGTCCCCGAAAATGACGCGGGGCAGACTCAAGGTGACGCAAGTTATCTTACCGGTCTGCTCTCGCAGGATATTTCAGGCCAGAATTTGACTGTCCAAGCATTTGCTTACGAAATATCTGTGGACGAAACAGCGCAAATGGCTGTAGCTGTAGGCTAACCGCGTAACACCGGAGGGGGATGTTCGTATGCGTCTTGCGAGGCCTATTGTCACGTCGATCGCAATTGGTGCTGCCGCTGCAAGTACGCCTGCATTCGCGCAATCCGGTACTGCTGCCGAGTTGATGGCGCTGAACAATTCTGAATTGGTCGGCGAGTTGGAAAGGCGTTATCAAGACGGGCTTTCAACCTCGCTTGATCAAAGCATTATTGCTGCAACCGATTCGCGTTATTTGTGGGCTCTGGAAACCAAGGTGCAATGCGGCATTGCCCTTGGCTTCATGAAGTCATCGCACCGCGATCCGACAAGCATCGGCAATTGCAATCGCGCCCATGCCCAGATGAGCCGGGTGCAGTCCCCGCCGCCAAGGGCTATCGCCCCGCCGGCTCCTGTTCCGCCGCGGCGCGCCGATTTCTGTGAGGATGTGGAGCTCACCACGGTCTTCTTCGATTTCGACTCTTCGGATATCAAACCTGATGCGATGGTGACGCTGGATACTGTCGCCCAGCAGGCGCGCGATTGCGGTTGGTCATCGCTTGAAGTGGTCGGGCACACCGATCAGGCCGGTAGCGACCAGTACAACCTGCAACTTTCACGGCGCAGGGCCGATGCCGTGGCCGGAGCGCTGCGCGGCAAGGTCGCGGCGACGACGCAGATAGAAGTTGATGCGAAGGGCGAATCCAATCCACGGGTTCCGCTTGCCGACGGCACGCGCAGCCCGGAAAACCGTCGTGTCGAAATCTCGGCACAATAAGGGGAACGAGAAAGTGAAAGCTCTTCGCAGCATCGCGGTGGCCATTGCTTTGACCACTTGCGCGCCCATGGCTCTGGCTCAGGGCCAGACCGGCCCCATCAGTATGCGTGAGGCGATCGAAACCGCGATTACCTCGAACCCCGAGATCATTCAGGCGCAGATGAACACCGAGGCGATCCAGTTCGAGAGAGAGCAGGCCCAGTCGCTGTATTTCCCGACTATCGATGTCGAGGCGTCTGCCGGTGTGCGCAGGCTGGAGAACGAGACGCGCCGGGTGCTCGGGATTGCCGATAACCGCCTGACCCCGGTCGAGGCGCAGGTTCGTGCTGATTGGACACTGATCGATTTTGGCCGTCGCCGCGGGGAGTTGCTGCGGCAGGCTGCGCGCGTTGATGGTGCTTCGCTGCGGGTGGTCGAGCGTTCGCAGTTCATCGCCCTTCAGGTCGCCCGGCAGTACCTGAATCTGCTGCTTCAGGAGCGCATTGTCGCCGCCGCCACCGACAATGTGGTGTTTCACGAACAAATGACCGCGAGCCTCGGTGAAGGCGTTTCGCAAGGTTCGATCAGCGTGGCTGATCTCCAGCAGGCCGAGGAGCGGCTTCAGGCTGCACAGGTGCTGCGTGCCGAAGCACAGGAAAATCTCACCAACGCGCGCACTTCGCTGAAGCGCCTGACGGGACTGGATATCTATCAGGTCAATCTGCCCCCTGCGCTTGCACCGCGTCTGCCGGCAAGCGAGGAAGCGGCCATCGGGCTGGCCCGAACGGCCAATCCGCTCGTGCTCGAAGCACAGGCGGATGTCGATGCCAGCAATGCGATGGTGACGTCGGCCAAGGGCGAGCTTGCACCGCGCATCGGCGTGGATGTGACCGGCCGGGTCGGTGAGGATATCGACGGTTTCCAGGGCGAAACCAATGATATCCAGGGCCGCGTCTATGTTCGCTGGCAATTGTTCGATGGTGGCCGCCGCACCGCGCAGGTGCAGGAAATGGTGCGCCGTTCCAGCGAGTCGCGTTACCGGTTGCATGATCGCGTACGTCAGGCGGAAGAAGATGTCCGCAATTCGTGGACCGCGATGACCACGCAGAAAACCGTGTTTGCCGCGCTTGAGCGTCAGGCGCAGGTCAGCGATGATCTGTTGCTGTCCTATCGCAGCCAATTCAACATCGGGCGGCGCTCGCTGCTGGATGTGCTGGATGCGCAGAATACGCGTTTCAACACGCAGGTACGCCGCGAAACATCACGTTTCTCCGAACTTTTTGCGCAATATCAGGTTCTTGCTGCGACCAATACTTTTCTCGAAGCGCTTGATGTCGCACCGGGTGCCGGCGCTGGCATGAAAGAACGTGAGCGTTTCAATTCAGGACCCTCTGCTCCTGCGGAATTGCAAAGGCGGCGCCTCCCCAGATAGGGGAGTGCATTGCCGCAGGAGGGGTTAGGTGCACTACGCAAAAGAACTGGCTGATCAGAAAGAGCCAGACCCCCTGATCCTCGCGATATCACGCATAGCGACGAATTTCGGGCTTCGTGATCCGGCTCTGCTGTTTGACAGTCTCCCGCGGAGCGAGGCCGGCCTGCTGCCGTTTCATCAGGCCCCGGCCGCGCTCGATCTGGCGGGCTTCAATTACGAGATCGGCAGCGGGCGACGCCTGCCTCGCCGAGGGGAAGCCTATCCGCTGATCGCCCGGATGCAGGACGGCGCTGTCATCACCCTGATGGAACTTTCGGGGACAGATGTTCTGGCTTTTCCCGCCGATGCGAGCGAGCCGGTCTGGCGGCCGATTACCGACCTTGATGCTGATTTCACGGGCGAATTCGTCTCGGTCTTTGCAAATCCGGATACCCTGCGCGAAACGGTTGCGCCGTGGCACGCCAAGGGGCGCGGCCACTGGTTCTGGTCCGAACTTCGCAATGAACGGCAGGCCTTCCAGCCGGTGCTGCTTGCCTCGCTGCTGATCAATTTTCTGGCGCTGGCGCTGCCGCTGTTCTCGATGAATGTCTATGATCGCGTCATTCCCAACCGCGCGGAAGCTTCGCTCTGGGTGCTGGCTTCGGGTGTTTTGCTCGCTTTCGGTCTGGAATTTGCCTTGCGCCGGGCGCGCACCAATCTGGTTGACG
Source organism: Erythrobacter sp. (assembly GCA_046296075.1). Lineage (GTDB taxonomy): Bacteria > Pseudomonadota > Alphaproteobacteria > Sphingomonadales > Sphingomonadaceae > Erythrobacter. Next base: position 5,604 of record JBKBMC010000073.1, read on the forward strand.
AGATCGGGCGCAGGCTGGATCTCAAGCTTTCGCAGAAGCTCTTCTCGCGCGTGCTTTCCACCCCGATGAATGCACGAACCGGCAGCACCGGCGCAATGGCAGCGCGGGTCGGCGAATATGCGCTGGTGCGTGATTTCTTCGCTTCGACGACTGTCGTGCTGCTTGTGGATCTGGTGTTCCTCGTGCTGTTCATTGCCGTCATCGCCTACATCGCGGGCTGGCTGGCACTGGTTCCGATTATCGCGATCACGCTGATGGTGATTGCCGGTGTCATCCTGCAACGCAAGGTGACTGATGCCGCGCGCGATGCGCAATCGGATGCGGGCCTTCAGCAGACGGTGCTGGTGGAATCCATCGCCGGTGTCGAAACACTCAAGAGCATGTCGGGCGAACGGCGTTTGCTGGGCAAATGGGAAGCGCTGTCCCGCATCGGCAGCCAGTCGCAATTGCGATTGCGCAACATTTCGGCAACGGCCGTGGCGCTCGCCACATCATTCCAGCAGATTTCCAGCGTCTCGCTCGTGGTGGGCGGCTATTACATGTTCGCTGCGGGTGAGATCACGATGGGCGCGATCATCGCGATCGTCATGCTGGCATCGCGTTCGCTGGCGCCTGCGGGGCAGATCGCATTCCTGTTGACACGCGGGCGGCAGGCCAAGGAAGCGCTTGGTTCGATTGAACAGCTGTTCGCTGCCGATGATGAACGGCGTCAGGGCGGGATGAGCCTGCCGAAGTCCCAGCGCGGCGGATACAAGGTCGATCTGGAAAACGTCGCCTTTGCCTATCCGGGCAGCCCGGTCTCGTGTGTTACGGGCATCAATCTCACGATCCAGCCGGGTGAACGTATCGCCATTGTCGGCCGGGTCGCTTCGGGCAAGTCGACGCTGGGGCGGCTGATCTGCGGCCTGTACCCTCCTGATGAAGGTGCGATCCGGATCGACGGCATCGACAACCGCCAGTTCAACCCTTCCGATCTGCGGCGTCATTTCCGCTTTGTCGGACAGGATTCGAACCTCTTTACCGGTAGTATGCGCGAGAATGTCGCGTTGGGAGCGCCCGGCGCTTCGGATCAGGAAGTCATCGCGGCCTTGGTGAAGACCGGGGCTGACCTTTATCTTTCGCGCGATGCCGCCGGGGTCGAGCGCGAGGTGGGTGAGCAGGGTAGCAAGCTTTCCGGCGGCCAGCGCGCGTTCCTGGCAATCTCGCGGGCTTTCATGACCCCGTTCGAATTGCTGTATCTTGATGAGCCTTCGGGCGCGATGGATTCGCACACCGAAGCCTTGCTGGTCGAGCGGCTCAAATCAGCGATCGGCAAGGATCAGACCCTGATTGTTGCGACCCACCGTCCGGCCCTGTTTGATATCTGCGATCGGATCATCGTGCTCAACGAAGGGCGCGTGGTAGCGGATGGCCCCAAAGCCGAAATCCTCAAGAATGTCCCCGGGCAGGCAGGGAGCTGATGATGTTCCGGCAAACCTCCCCCTTGGCGAACAGGCTGTCGATGCGCCCGGCAAGGCTGCTCGGCATAGGTGCGGTCCTTTCCGCGCTTGGTGCATGGTCGATCCTCTCAATGCCTGCCGACAAACCCCCGGGCGAAGAGGGCCCGCGTGCCTTGCCCGCGGAACTGGCGCGCGAGCTGAACGATTTCACCGTTCGCCCCGAGGCTCTGATCGAAACCACCGGCACCAGCGCGGAAGAGCGCAATGCCGATATTCCGCTTGTCACGACGTCGGTGGGCACGCCGCAACCTTTCAGGGCGATCCGGGCAGGCACGCCAAGTCATCAGACCGCGCTCCATTGCCTTACCGAGGCGATCTATTACGAGGCCGCCAACGAAAGCCCTGCAGGCAAGCGCGCGGTGGCACAGACGATCCTCAACCGCGTTGCCCACTTCGCCTACCCGGCTTCGGTGTGCGGGGTGGTTTATCAGGGCTGGAGTGATCCGGTTTGCCAGTTCAGCTATACCTGCGACGGCTCGCTTGCCCGGCGCCCCATGGCGCGGCTGTGGGATGAATCGCGCAGGGTGGCGCAGGCCGCCTTGAGCGGTCATGTCGAAACAAGCGTCGGCACGGCGACACATTATCATGCCGACTATGTGCTCCCCTATTGGGCGTTCCGGCTCGAGAAGGTTCATGTCGAAGGCCGTCACATTTTCTACCGTCTTGCCGGGCGGGCCGGGCACGCTGCCAGTCTCAATGCAAGGTGGGCCGGGAATGAGTTTTATCCGAGCGCCGCAGCCCGCCAACTGGCCGCTGCCGAGGCCCAGCAATACCAGACCGAGCTGGCAGCCGCGCACCTTGCCCATCTGCAACGCGCGCCGACCGAGCGGAGAGCCGATAATGATATTGGAGGTCGCATGAATCCTGCCACAGGCTGGAAGCTGTCGATCCCCGATCCTGTCGATGCGAGCAAAGGCCTGCAGGCAACGCTTGAACATCAGCGCGTAGGCGCATCCTCCCCCGGCCTTGCTGCCGATATGGCGCAATCCCTGCCATGAAGCTGACCGAGAAATATCAGAGCTGGGACAGCAACCGGAAACTCATCTTCGTCTCGGCGGCGGCGTTGTTTCTCTTTGTCCTGTGGGCCAGTATCGCGCAGGTTGACGAGATCACCCGGGGCACCGGCAAGGTCATCCCGTCGAGCAAGGCGCAGCTTGTCCAGCCCGCCGAACCATCGATCATTTCCGATATCCTCGTGCGCAGCGGCGAACGGGTCAAGGAAGGGCAGTTGCTGGTGCGCCTCGATGATACCATGGCGGCATCCGAGCTGGGCCAGTTGCAGGCCGAAAATGCGCGTCTCGAAGTGCGCGCCGAACGTCTCGAGAGCGAAGCTGTCGGCTCGCGCATGGGCTGCGAACCGGGCTCGGTCTGTGCCGAGGAACAGCGCCTGCAACAGGCGCGTCTGGCCGCTGCCCGGAGCCGCGAGTCCGCGCTGTCGGCTGCGGTGGAGCAGCGCCGCCGCGATCTTCAGGAAGCCGAGGCGACCGCCAGTTCGCTCGCGCAGAGCGCGCGGCTGGCACAGGAACAGGTCCGGATGCTCGAACCGCTCGCAGCGCAGGGGATTGTCCCGCAGACCGAATTGCTCACCGCGCGGCGCGAACTGGTCGATGTGCAAGGCCGTCTCGCCGCTGCCCGACAAGCCGCAGGGCGCGCATCCGCCTCGATCCAGCAAGCGCAGGCGGATTTCCAGTCCGCGCGCCTCGATTTTCGCCAGCAGGCGCTTAATGAGCGCAGCGAGGTTGAAACCCGCATTGCTGTGAACGAGGAAAGCATCCGCGGTGCTTCGGCCCGGCGTAATCGCAATGAACTGCGCGCGCCGGCCACGGGTATCGTGAACAATCTCCAGATCACCACGCAGGGCGGCTTCGTCAATGCCGGCGAGACGATCATGCAGATCGTTCCCGTAGGTGATCGGTTGCTGGTGGAAGCACGGATCAATCCGCGGGACATCGGATTTGTGGCCGTGGGTGACCGTGCCAATGTCAAGATCACGGCCTATGATTTTGCGACTTATGGCGGGCTGGCGGGCAAGGTGATCGAAGTATCCGCCGACAGCATCTATGATGAAGTCGAGCGCGAGGCCTATTACCGGGTGCTGGTGGAAACCGATCGCAGCTTTGTGCAGAAGGATCGCCAGAAATTTCCGATTGTTCCCGGCATGATCACCGATGTCGAGATCATCACAGGATCAAAGAGCATCCTGTCCTATTTGCTCAAGCCGGTAACCCGCGCACTGGACACCGCACTTTCAGAGAAATGAGCAATGCGCGTGCCGCCCGCAAGAGGATAGGTCTGCGCTGGCGTCGTGTAGCCATGCAGCCACGCCGCATTCTGGCTGTAGCTCAGACGGGCGGTGTATTCCTGGCGCCCGTCGGCCGGGAGTAACTCCTGCGTGTTGTTGTCCAGCAGGTAATGCTGATCAGCCATTTTCACGATCAGCACGGCATGGTCGCGATTGCGGATCCGGTCACGCGCCAGGGTCAGGAACATGTCAGACGGGGCTACCCCCATGTGCATGAGGATCTGGTACTTGAGGATCGCGTAATCCTCGCAGTCCCCCTTCCTGTTCCGCAGGGTCTCGTTCGCCGTCGCCCAGTAATCGCGGCGGCCATAGAGGTCGATATCCTCGGCATATGTAATGTTCTTGTTGACCCAGGTGTTCACCCGTTGGATTTCGTTCAAACCCACTTCGCGCGGTCGCGCGAAAACAGCCGGGATTTTGGCTGACTGGCTTTTCCGGGATACCCGTGCCCATGCGTGATCGAAGGGCGTCCGGCCAATGCTGATCCGGGCGCTGCCGAGAAAATCGTCAGACGGGATGGCGGGCGGATCAAAGGTGTCGCGCGATGTTGTGTGGGCCGACCATGCCGGGGAACAGAATGTCACGCTTGATTGCCACGCGGCAGCGGGTGCTGCGGCTGGAACGAACGCTTCGGCGTTCTGATCGGATTGCCGGGCACTGATCAGATCGAGCGCACTTTGCTGACCACCAAGAATGGCTGCGGCCTTGCTTTGGCCAAGGCTGTCCTGATCGCGCACCGGATTGGTAAAAGCCGCAGGGGCGGGGCTGTTGCAATGCAGGGCTGCGACCAGTGCGACGGGCGGCAACGCCGCCTGCGCCGGAGCCTGCGACAGCAGGGCCGAGGCGCCCAGTGCACCCAGCAGATTGGTCGCTTTGTAACGGCGATGCCATTTCTTCGCAGACGTGATCATGGCTTAACCATGAACCACGCCCCGATAAGGCTACCTCAACAGGTTTAGTTAACAGCGCGGTGAGATTTTTGCGCCGTCAGCTTAGCCGCCGCTGTGCTGTATTCGTTACAGCGTGGCGGTTTGCCCGCCATCAATCTTGATCGCGCAGCCGGTAACAAATCCGGCGCGGGGACTGGCGAGGAACGCTGCCATATCGCCAAACTCCTCCGGTTGGCCGAGCCGTCCGGCAGGGATGGCTGCAAGCGAGCGGGCCATGATCTGATCCTTGGTGAAACCGCTGCTCTGCGCCATCGCTGCGTGCAGGCTCGCCAGCCGGTCGGTTGCAATCTGGCCGGGCAGCAGCATGTTCACTGTGACGCCATCTGCTGCGACTTCGGCGGCCAGCGTCTTGCACCATGATGCGAGCGCGGCGCGCACGGCATTGGACAGCACCAGACCGGGGATCGGTGTGACCACGCTGGTCGATGCGACGGCAAGGATGCGTCCGAAGCGGTTGGTCCGCATGTCCGGGAGAAAGGCCTGCGCCAGCGCAAGCTGGGCATTAAACATCCGGTTGAACACCGCGGCAAAGGCATCGGGGCCGGTGGCTGCCGCCGTGCCTGTGGGCGGGCCGCCGCTGTTGAGCACGAGGATATCAAGCGGTCTTCCCGTTTCCTGTACCGCAGCGATGATCTGCGCGGGCGCTTCGGGATCATCGAGATCGGCCGTGATATGCCGGAACGGACCGGAGCCACTGCCTGAACGCGCGACGGTGATGACATCCACGCCCTCGTCCGCAAGGCTTTGGGCGATCGCCCGTCC
>JBKBMC010000074.1:0-11062 GCA_046296075.1 Erythrobacter sp.
AGCGGACACGAACCTCGCCTCGTGGGTAAGATGACCAATGTCGTGGCGCTTCATCGCGACGGCGAAGCAGTCGACATCGAGCTATCACTGACGAGCTGGGTCGATCCGTCTAGCGGCAAGCCGGCTGGTTACGCGTCAATCATGAGAGATGTGAAAGAGCGGCGACGGCTGGAAGATGAACGAGATGCTTATGGGCGCAAGCTCGAAGAGCAACTCGCTGCAATCGAGGCGACCTCAGACGGGGTCGCTATGACTGATCCTGACGGGTTCTTCATCTATACCAATCTCGCGCATGCCGCGATCTTCGGATTTGAAAACCCGGCGGCGATGATTGGGCAGCATTGGTCGGTTCTTTATTCTGCCGAAGAAGCCGCTCGTATCGAGAGCCATGCGATACCTGAGGTCTTGGCGAAGGGAAATTGGTGCGGTGAGGCGAGGGGGATCCACCGCAATGGGAACGTCATTGAGCAAGAGATTTCGCTCTCGAGGAGTCCGAATGGCGGTCTTGTCTGCACCACACGCGATATCGGAGAACGTCAGCGAACACTGAGAGAGCGCATACGGGCCAGAGAGCAGCTCATCCTTGCCGAGCGACAAGAGATTATCGGACGTGCCGTTGCGGGTCTTGCGCATGATCTTGCCAATCTGCTGGCAGTGATCTCTGTGTCGGCTGCGACGTTGGACGTAAAACTCCAATCCTGCCCGACTGAGCTCCAGCGCCTCAAGGATGCAGTGACGCAAGCGACAGCCATGCTTGATATGATCATGGCGCCAGCGCAGACGACAAAACCACACCAGGTTGTCGACGCGAAATCCATCCTGAGTACTGTCTTGGATCTCACCGCGTTGAGCCTGAAGCCCCATCATACGGTTCGCCTGAAACTTCCCCAAGAACTTGTGTTGCTGCAAGCCGATCAGACGGAATTTCTAAGGGTGATGATGAACCTTTGCTCGAATGCTCGCGATTCTCTTGCCCCCGAGAAAGCCGGAAAGATCGAGATTTGCCTCGAAAAATTCGATCGAAGCAAGGAATTGCCTGCAGTCCTTGTCGGCGCAATTCCGAAATGCCCCGCAGCAGTCATGACCGTTTCTGACACAGGTTGCGGGATCGCTCCGCAAGATCTGGCACACATCTTCGAACCGTTTCATACTACCAAGAGCTTTGGAACGGGCCTCGGTCTTGCTGCTGCGTCGAGCATTGTCGCGGAAGCAGGCGGATGCATCAGTGTCGAAAGCAGTGAGCTTGGCAGCACCTTCAAGGTTATCTGGCCTCTTGCCCTTGAGAGGACTCCGTTCAGCCTCGGCACCCTGCCGGATCCATCGTCGGCCGCCATGCTCAGCGGAAAGCGTGTTCTGGCCGTGGACGATAATGATGCAGTTCTCGATCTTGTCGCGGACGAACTGAGAAATGCCGGAGCCGAGGTCGCGACATGTTCTGCGCCAGCCGAAATCCTCGCTGTGCTTGAGGATGATGTATCGAACTGGGATGCCCTCGTTGTTGACTACGATATGCCGGGGATGAATGGTGCCGAGTTGGCGGCTGTCGTCGCGGTGCGGTGGCCCTGGCTTCCGGTAATTCTCTGCACAGCTTTGCACGATACGGAAAACAGCATGGAACCCGATCTGTTCGCTGGTCACGTGACAAAATCTGCGCTCGCCACTGAACTGCCACAAGTACTTCAGCGCATCCTTTCAAATTACCCGAAAGGGGTTGCTTAAATGCGATTGTTATTCGTCGACGATCACGAGTTGTTGAGAGATGCACTCCGGTCATACCTCGAAGCTGACGGCCGGATTTCCGTGCGCCTCGCCGCTGATGTGATGGACGCTCTCGACCAGATAAACTCAGAAGGCCCCTTCGACCTTGTCCTGCTTGATTATGATATACCGGGTATGGACGGGCTTCATGGCTTGAAACAGATCGTAGTGGCGCAAGGTGCCAACCCTGTCATTCTTTTGACAGGCGTAGCAACGGCGGGAACCGCGGCTGCCGCACTCCGGCACGGCGCTGTTGCCGTACTGAACAAGACGATGTCGATCGAAAGGCTCAAGGAAGCGATAATTTCGGTCACAGAAGGGAGCTTTGTCTCTGCCCACGAGAGCTCTGCCGCCCTTGCCAAAGTACAGGCGTCCCTGATGTTGACGCCTCGGCAGGAGCAGGTTCTTCGGTGTATCTGCAGCGGGCTTTCCAATAAAGAAATTGCGCATCGATTGAATATACAGGAGAGCACAGTAAAGATGTATGTCAAAATGCTGTTCGCAAAAATGAATGTAAAAAGCAGAACTCAAGCTATGCTGTCTGCTCGTGATTTAAGTATATTCTGATAGTCTATTTCTTCCGGGCTGAATGAGGGTGCGGTTGAAATGTATCGGGCGCTGCTGATTCGACATTCAAGCGGACATGATGCCAATGCGTGTGCGTGATGATCGCAATCAGATCGTGGCGGGTTGCCGCCTGATGTGCCGGCTGCCAGGGGCTGCCGCACAAGCGCGTATGGTATCTTCAGGCGAGGCTGAGGACACGCCCCTGTCAGGCTCATTTCCGCCGACGCTTGCTTCAGCTCGGTTGCATTGCGGACGAGCGTAAGGCCAGAAAATCCATGGCGAGGAAAGAAGGACGATATATTGCACAGAGGACTGCATACCTCTCAAGCGCTGCGACGGCCCGTCATCAGGTGGTGATAAGGGACATCTCGAAAAATGGGGTGTGTGTTGTATTTGAGGAGGGCAAAGTCTGTCTGGGAGAGGTTGTCTCGCTGGACTTTGGCGAAGGAGACATAAAGAGCGGAAGCATTATGTGGATTTCGGAAAATAAAGTGGGAATAATGCTTGAAATATAAGGCGGCGCAGACAGCCAAACGCCTTCAGGTGTGTCTTGTTACCGGCGGCCGAAGCGCGCCGCCAATTACAAATCCATCTGACATTTTTCCGTCGCGGTCCTTCGGCAGGATTTCTGCGTCTGCCTGCCCCGATCGGCGCGCCAGTGTTGGCGGCGGAGGGCAAAAAGAAAGCGCCCGGAAGGTTTCCCTTCCGAGCGCTCTCCCATTTCAGATCAGACTGGCCTCAGAACGAGAAGCCAACCGCCACCTTGTAGAAATCACCATTGTTGCCAGCGGCGCCGCCGCCCATTTCCCAACCGGCGGTGAAGCGGGTGAAGAACCCGTTATCCAGCGCGAACTGGGCATAGGGGCCAACCCACTGGTACACGTTGCTTGCAGTCCCGCCCGGGAAGGAATTGCGGGTCAGGGCGAGGATTTCGAAGTGGCCGCCAGCCGAGAAGTTGCTGGTGAACTTGTAGCCTGCGTTGATCCAGGTGTGGAGGAAGTCGAGGCCCGTGTCGTTGCGGTTACGCACCGCAGCATAGTAGCCACCGTAATATTCGGCTTCGAATGAGTCATCGGAATAGTTCACGGTGAGGTTGGGCACTACGCCGTCGAACACATTGCCGCCGGTGCCGCCCGCAGCGCCGCCCGAAAGCAGCGCGCCGTTCAGAATGCCGATCTGCGGCTTGATCACCAGATTGTCAGCAGCGTAGATCGCCGCGCCGATGCCGAATTCGGTCCACAGATCGCTGCCGCTCGGAGCGCCGGTGCCGAAATCGGGGGTCGTCCACAGAATGCCGTAAACGCTGAAATCAACCTTGTCGCTGACCGGGATCAGGGCATTGAAAGTCGGGTAGAAGCCGAAGAAGCTGTCCTGGTTGAGCACCACGGTGAAGCTTTCCGAGCGCTCCTCGGCGGCAGCCGTGCTGGCCTGCACCGCAGCGGCGACAGCGGCGCTATCGAATGCCGCGGAAGTTACGGTCGCGGCGGTGTTCACCAGCGCGCCATTGGTGCCAGCGGTGATGGCGACCGGCGTTGTTTCGGCAGCGGCCGACACGATAACGCCCGAAACATCGCTGTCGATATCGGCAGCCGTCAGCGGCAACACGGTCGCAGCGGTAAGCACGGCCTGATCATTGGCAAGGGCAGGGGCTGCGCCAGCGACAGCAAGGGCGACAGCCGAAACGGCGGTTGCGAGATGGATCTTCATAAGGAACGCTCCGTAGAGAGGGTCAGGATCGTTCCGCCTGCGTGCTGTGTGCGCTGCCCATTTGTTATGCCGAATCGAATCCGGCGGACTATTCGCACTGACGAGCAAAATAATGAGCGAGTGCTCGCACCCGCACAATTATTTTATGATGAAGTGCTGTCACATTGTCTTTGTTGCGTTGCAAACTTGCATCACTTGCAAGCAAGCTGTTGCAGCGCCAGCTGAAAGTGCGAGGATCACATCAGCGCGGCGGCATGCGGATGGCGCCATCCAGCCGGAACTGGTGCCCGTTGATGTAGGTATTGCGCGCAATCTCGACGATCAGAGACGCGAATTCCTCGGGCTCGCCAAGCCGCTTGGGGAATGGCACCGACGCATTGAGCTGCGCCCACATCGGCGGATTGCGATCTTTCATGCCGAGCATCAGCGGGGTCGCGAAAATCCCCGGCATTACCGAATTGACCCTGATGCCCACATCCATCAGATCGCGCGCCATTGGCAGCACCAGACCATTCACACCGGCCTTGCAGCTGCCATAGATCACTTGCCCGATCTGGCCATCCTGCGCCGCGACACTGGCGGTCAGGATGATGCAGCCGCGCTCGCCATCATCATTGAGAGGCTCGGCATTCGCCATGCCGAGTGCCGAGATCGAGGCGACCCGGTAGCTGGCGACCAGAATACCCTCGGCGCCGAAGGCATAATCCTCGGTGGAAAGGCGCTTGTAGGCCCCGGATTCCTTGTCCCAGCCGAGGGTCTTGCCGCGCCGTGATGCCATCGCGCAGTGGAGTGTCACGCGTTCCTGGCCATGCGCCGCACGGGCAGCGGCGAAGCCGGCCTCCACGCTGGCTTCATCCATGATATCGACATGGTGGAACGTCCCGCCGATCTCGGCCGCATGCGCGGCACCTGCCTCGTCGTTGATATCAAAGATAGCGACTTTCAGGCCAGCATCAGCCAGCGCCTTTGCGCTTGCCTTGCCAAGGCCCGAAGCGCCGCCTGTCACAACGGCGGCCATGCCGGGGGTGAGTTTCATGCTGCTTTCCCTCTCTCGGTGTTTTCCGGTTGCGTAACCCCCTTTGCGCCACTTCGCCACCTGCTAAAGCTGTGCAGGCAATGGATGTGTTTCTGCCGAGCCTGTGTGTGGTGTTCGCAGCCGCACTGGGCGGGCGCGACACCATGGTGCTCGCCGCGTTAGCACAGACACTGAAGCGCACACCGTCAATCCTCGCTGTGGGCGTGCTTTGCGCGGGGCTGAGCGCCAGCGTGGCCGCCTGGCTGGGGAGCCTTGTGGGGCAGGGGCTTGCTCCGGATGGCGCGCAGATTGCTGTTGCCCTTGGGCTGGCTGTGGCAGCGCTCGATCTTGCCCGCCCTGTCCGGATCAAGCCGCCTGCCGAGCCGACCCGGTCGCTCGGTGCGATCGCGCTGGTGCTGCTTGCCCGCCAGTTCGCGGATGCGCCGCGCCTTGCCGTGCTGGCGCTGGCTGCACTGGCCCCGGGCTCAGCGGCAATTGGCCTTGCCGGGTGGCTTGGCGGAGCGGGCGCATTGCTGCTGGCATGGTTGCTCGGGATGGATGCGCGAGTGCGCTACCGGTTGGACCAGTGGCGGCGGGCGATGGTGCCCTGTGTGATTGTTGCGGCCGTCATGATCGGTTTGAACACTCGTTACAACTTCATGTGATCGCTTTGTTCGATCACTGCGAACTGAAAAAAATCGAAACAATTTCTAGGAAGAGCCATTATATAAGCATGGATTGAAGTGATCGTAGGCATCCTGCGTTCGATTGAAATTTATGCCGAAAGGAGGGCGTTATGCTCGACAACAATTCAAGCAATAATTCGAAGACGGCTCTGGTTGCAGAACTTAATGGTCTATTGGCGGATCATCTTGCGCTTTACACCAAGTCGAAGCATTTTCATTGGCATGTCAAGGGGCCGCGTTTTCGCGATTTGCACCTGCTATTTGACGAGCAGGCCATCGAAATTCGCGATCAGATCGATGTGATTGCTGAACGCGTCCGCAAGCTGGGCGCGGAGACGCTGACATCGCTGGGCGCCATGGCCCGGCACACGCAGATCAAGGATCAGGATCGCACCGATCTTTCCGGCGACGAGATGGTTGCCGAACTTCGCGATGATAACCAGCGCCTGGTTGCTCGCCTGAAGGCCATGAAGGAATTGACCGGGCAGGCGGGTGATAACGCCACTGACGGACTGATCGACGACTGGACCGACATGGCCGAACAGCGCGTGTGGTTCCTCACCGCGACGCTCGGTTAGTATCACCGGGGCCGACGGGTCGCGCCGTGATCACACGCTGGTTGCCCGCATCGGTCCACCGCGCAGCCATGCCGCTGGCGTATCGTGTGCGCGATCGCTGGTGGCGTTGGCGCGGGAAACCGATAGCGGGCGTCAGCGTCGTTCTCACCAATCCCCCGGGCGAGGTGCTGTTGCTGCGGCATTCCTACGGACCGCCGGTCTGGGCGCTGCCCGGCGGCGGGATCGGCCTTCGCGAAAACCCGCAGGTAGCTGCGCGGCGCGAGGTGCGCGAAGAACTTGGTCTGAAGCTGGAGGCCTTGCATGACGTTGCGGTGATCGAAGAGACCATTTCCGGCTCGCCCCACACCGCGCATCTGTTTGCCGCCACGACCGCCGCGATGCCGCGCCCCGATGGCCGCGAGATCATCGCTGCACAGTTCTTCCCTATCGATCAAATGCCAAACGATCTCGGTCGCATCACCGCCGCGCGGCTTGCGGTGTGGCGCGACTGGCGCGCCTCACAGCAGGGATAGCTGCGCATCCTCGCGCAGGGGCTTTGCGTCATCTGCCCCTTCCAGATTGCTCAGCGTCAGCCCCATCAGCCGGATCGGGCGCGGCAGCGGCAATTCGGCTTCGAGCAGCGCGCGCGCGGTGGCGGCGAAAGCTTCGCGGCTCTCCACCCAGTCGGCCTGCGAAGCGCTCCGGGTGGCGATCCGGAAATCATTGAATTTGAGCTTGAGCGTCACCGTACGTCCACGCGCTGGCGCGCCATTCTGGCCAGCCGCGACGATCCGCTCCCACACAATGGCCGTGATGTTGGCAAGGGTTTCACGCAGCAGGGCAGGGCTATCGATATCCTCGCCAAAGGTGCGCTCTCCGCCGATGGACTTTCGCAGACGATGGGCGCGCACCGGACGCAGATCGACTCCGCGCGCAGCACGATAGAGATAGTCCGCCATGCTGCCGAAATGGTCGCGCAGGAAGGCAATGTCCTTGCCCGCAAGGTCAGCGCCCGTCGCAATGCCAAGGCTCACCATCTTGGCCTCCGCTCTTGGCCCCACTCCGTGGAACCGCCGGATCGGCAGGCCGGCGACGAACGCTGCGCCCTCGCCGGGGCGGATCACGCACAGGCCATCGGGCTTGTTCTGATCGCTGGCGAGCTTGGCGAGAAACTTGTTGTAGCTGACCCCCGCGCTCGCGGTCAGCGCGGTCTTGGCGCGGATTTCCTGCCGGATCAGCTCGGCGATGCGAGTGGCTGAGCCGATCCCCAGCTTGTCCTCGGTGACATCGAGATAGGCTTCATCAAGGCTCAGCGGTTCGACCAGATCGGTGTGGTGATGGAACACCGCGCGGATCTGGCGGCTCGCTTCCTTGTAGGCATCAAAGCGCGGACGCACGAAGATCAGATCGGGGCACAGCCGACTGGCCGTGACGGAGGGCATGGCGCTACGCACCCCGAACCGCCGCGCTTCGTAGCTCGCAGCGGCCACCACGCCGCGCCCGCCCGCGCCGCCAACGGCCACTGGCTTGCCTCGCAGTTCCGGATTGTCGCGCTGTTCGACGCTGGCGAAGAAAGCATCCATATCGACATGGATGATCTTGCGCAGACCGCCGGGACCACCGCCTTGTTCATCCTCGTCCGGAGCGCCTTTCGCCATGCCCACACACATAGCGCGCGGCGCGCACTGGCGGAACCTTTGCCGCTCCCATCACTTTTGTGCACATGCGAAAAGAACTCTGGTCAAGCGGTGAGCCTTTGGGCAAGGGGGATGGCATGGCCAGCCAAGCCTCTTCTTCCGCGCCCGTCGATGCTGCGCGCAAGCCCTTGGGCGAGCGCGAGCTCATCTGGATGATGGCGATGCTGATGGCGCTGCAAGCTTTCGGAATCGACGCTATCTTGCCTGCTCTCGACGCGCTGGCTGCGGCCCTTGCGGTCGAAGGCAATGATCGTCAGTTCGTGATCGGGGTCTATCTGCTGGCCTCTGGGATCGGTGCGCTGGTTCCCGGCGCGCTGGCGGACCGGTTCGGGCGACGGCCGATCCTGCTGGGCGCAATCAGCGTTTACATCCTGCTGTCACTGGCGAGCGCGTTGGCGACAACTTTCAGCGGCCTGATTGCCATTCGCGCCGCTCAAGGCTTCTTCGGGGCGGCGATCATTGCGCTTCCCCCTGCGATCATCCGCGACCGGGTGGGCGGCGACAAGATGGCCCGCATGATGAGCCTGATCTTCGTGATCTTCCTGATGGTGCCCGCGATTGCGCCGTCGATCGGCGAACTGATCCTGATGGTTGCCGATTGGCGCGCGATCTTTGCCGCGATGGCGGTGCAGGGCGTGGTGATCGGCACGTGGGTCTATCTCCGCCTTCCGGAAAGCCTCGCGCCGGAAAACCGCCAGAAGATCGAGGTTCCGACAATTGCCGCCAATATGGGCCGCGCGCTCAGCCTGCCGGCGGTGGTCGGTTACGTTTTCGGTTCTGCGCTGGTGTTTGGTGCGCTGTTCGGGTTCATCAATTCCTCGCAGCAGCTCATTTCGGAGACATTCGGCGCGGGCAATATCTTCCCGCAAGTGTTCGGGATCTGCGCAGGATCGATGGCGCTGGCCAGCTGGTCAAACTCGCGGATTGTCGAACGGTTCGGCGCGCGGCGGGTGAGCCATACGGCACTGTTCGCCTTTATCGCGGTAAGCTCGGCGCAGGTGTTCTTTGCTTTTCAGGAGCATGAAAGCCTGTGGGTGTTCGTGCCGCTGATGGCGGTGAACATGGCGTTGCTCGGCTTCATCGGCAGCAATTTCGGTGCGATTGCGATGAACCCGTTCTTTTCGATTGCTGGTGCGGCGAGCAGTGCCCACGGCTTTGTCCGGATGACGATGGCAGCGGTGATCGGTGCCGGCATCGGCTACAGCTTTGATGGCACCGCCCGTCCGCTGGCGCTGGCCCTGCTGGCGAGCGGGCTGACCTGCCTTGCGCTGGTGCTGCTTAGCGAGAAGGGCAAGCTGTTCGGGCCGAGCGATGCGGAAATGCAACGGTAAGATCGGTCGCGCAGCGACCGCAAGGCCGACCGGCCGCCCGCAGCGACGCGACCTTCAGGTCGCATGAGCGAGGATTTCGCACGCCGGATGGCGTGCGGAACATCAAGAAGCCTCCAACCTCCGCCAGGCCAGCCCGGCAAACTCGCACAGCAGCGGCCGCGTATCGCGCGGGTCGATAATGTCCTCGACATTGAAGCGCTCGGCAGAGCGAAAGGGCGAGGTCACTTTCGCCAGCCGTTCGCGGATTTCCTCCAGCAGCGCGGCGGGATCATCCGAGGCTTCCAGTTCGGATTTGTAGGCGACCTCCAGCCCGCCCGCGATGGGCAGGCTGCCCCAGTCGCCCGAAGGCCAGCAATAGCGGTACTGGTAGCGATCGGCATTGCTCATCGCGCTGCCCGCGATGCCATAGGCTCGCCTGAGAACGATGCTCGCGAGCGGCACGGTCGCGCGGTAGATCGCGTTCATCGCATTGACGCCGTAACGGATCGTCCCCGCCATTTCCGCCTCGCGCCCGATCATGAAGCCGGGATTGTCGACGAGGTGTACGATGGGCAGGCGGAACTGATCGGCAAGGCGCACGAAGCGTTCAACCTTCTCGGACGTCTTGGCCTCCCACGATCCGCCGAGATAGGAGGGATCGCTGGCGATGACGCAAACCGGCCAGCCATCCAATCGGGCCAATGCAGTGATCGCGGCGCGGCCCCAGTGCCTGCCGATCTCGAACACGGTGCCGGTGTCGAACAGCATCTCCATGCAGCGGCGCATCGAATAGACCTGCTTGGGATCGCGCGGGACGAGGGAAAGCAACGCCTCCTCGCGGCGGTCGGCGGGATCATCGCAGGCCGAGCGCCGCGCAGGCTGCCCGACATATTCGGGCATGAAGCTGAGGAAATGCCGCGCGCGGGCGAAGGCTTCGGCCTCGCTGGCGACCTCGTCATCCACCACGCCGTTGCGGGTGTGGATCGCCGATCCGCCGAGCGCCTCCTTGGCCTCTTCATGATTGGCAGCATCGCCCTTGTAAGCATCGCCCAAGCCATCGACCACGGCGGGGCCAGCGGCGAAGATCTGCGAGAGGCCTTTGACCATGATCGAATAGTGGCTGGCGACCGTGCGCGCCGCGCCGAGCCCCGCTGTCGGCCCGAGCGCCAGCGCCACCACCGGCACCGTGTCGAGATTGGTCACCACATCGCCCCAGCCGGGCACGGCGGGGATATAGGTCGCGCCGATCTGTTCGAGCGTCTTGACGCTGCCGCCGCCGCCGGTGCCGTCGATCATGCGGATGATGGGCAGCTTCAGCTGATGCGCCATCATCTCGGCCTGCACCATCTTGCGCGCGATCCCCGCATCCGCCGCGCCGCCGCGAATGGTGAAATCGTCGGCGGTGGCGACGACGGGGCGGCCATTGATCAGCGCCTTGCCGAACAGGAAGGGGGCGGGGGTGACGCTCTGGAGGTCGCCGTTGGCGTCATACTTCGCGGAACCTGCAATCTTGCCGATCTCGCGGAAGGAGCCTTCGTCGCACAGCGCCGCAAGCCGCGCGCGGGCATCCATCTTACCGCGCCCATGCTGGCGCGCAACTTTGTCCGCGCCGCCCATCTGCTCGGCCAGCGCCTCGCGTCGGCGCAGTTCTTCGAGTTCCTTGGCCCAGGTCATCGGCTCCCCTTCCCTTGAGGGAAGGGGTTGGGGGGTGGGTGTACGACACCCGCTACCGCCGAGGGCGCGCCCCCCCCCCCCCCCCCCCCCC
>JBKBMC010000075.1:0-10955 GCA_046296075.1 Erythrobacter sp.
TCGCCCACAGCCCATAATCCGTCGAACAGCGCGCATTCAGCGGTGACAGTCAGGAAGGCACGGCCGAATTCGCCGCCTTCTCCGGTCTCGTGGCCGGGACGGACCTCTCCGCCCAGCTGGTGGCTCATCACCTGCTGACCATAACAGATGCCGAGGATCGGCACGCCTGCCTCGAACAGAATCCCGGGGGCACGCGGCGAGCCTTCCTCAGGCACGCTGGCGGGGGAACCAGACAGGATAATGCCCTTGGGCTTCATCCGGCGAAACGCTTCTTCCGCCGTCGTGAAGGGCGCGATTTCGGAGTAGACGCCCGCCTCGCGCACGCGCCGGGCAATCAACTGCGTCACCTGGCTGCCGAAATCGACGATAAGAATGGAATCAGAGGCGGGCGGGTTGGCGGGCGCGTTCATGGCCGCGAATTAAGGAGCGCACCGCGCCCTGTCCAGCGCTGTGGCGCTGTGGCCCGGAGATTTACGCAAGGTCGCAAAAAGTTCCCGAAAAAATCGCCAGGTCTGCTTGCTTTTTTTGGAACCGAAATAGCGCTTTTCGCATTTGCACAATTCTCTTGTGCATTGCACCAGAGTTTCGAAAAGCAACTGAATGTCGGCAAACGGCATCATCTCTTCGTTATCCTCTCTCAAACGGAGCTTACCCCATGCGTTTCACTCTCCCCCTGATTGTTCTGGCCGCCGCTGCCACCCCGGCGCTGGCTGCTGAAGAAGTTGTCGATGTGCGTGTGTCCTACGCCGATCTTGATGTCACCAGCGATGCCGGCCGCGCCGCACTGGAATCCCGCGTGGCGGCGAAGCTGCGCAAGGTGTGCTCGGCTGAAGGCGTGTCGCGCTACAATTTCAACCGCACCCAGCGCGATGAAAAGTGCGTTGCTGAAGGCCTCGCCGCCGCCAAGGTCGAAGTCGAGCGCGTCGCCGCTGCACAGCAGCGTCGTGGCCGTGAAATCGCCGCCAACTGAGTATCGCGCTCACCACGAACATCAAGGCCGCCGGAGCGATCCGGTGGCCTTTTTGCTGGATACTTGCGCGCCATTCCCGCAAGCGGCTGAAAAGAAGCAGCTAAGCCCAAGTCAGTTGCATTATACGCAACTTACTTGAAGGTTTTCGCATTTGTGTTGCGGGCAAGTGCACACCATCTGCGCCTCCGAAGTCGGAAACGCCCCTGCCTCAGCAGATTGGCCGGATCCGGACGACACCATCGCACGGCATCACTGCCGGACAAGCGTGAACAAGAACGCGCGCGATGTCATGAGCTTGGCGCGGTCACCGACCCCTCCCCCCCTTATGGTGGCCGCGCCTCCAGCCCGCTTCTGATAGGTATTTGCGCTGGATTGCCATGCACCGCTTCGTGCAGGCCGCGACACCCCCCCACAGTGCCCAGCAACAAAATTCATTACGTCATGTAGAATTTTTATTGCGCGTTCATGGAACAATAATGTTCTCTGTGCATATATATGCTCGACGGCTGGTCCGCTGGCGCTCTGCGCCCTCCCTCTCTCCAGGCGGGCCAGCCGATCCCATACGCAAAAACATAAGGAGAAAACCCATGCGTCAGATCACTGAAAAGGCCATTGCATTCGTCATGGCCCTCGCGATCAGCACCGGTGCGTTCAACGTCCTGATCGTCTGATCGTCTGATTGTACCCCGCGAAGAGCGCGGCTTGCCCGGCTGCTGAAGCCCGCAAGCCGCGCTCTTTTGCTGTCTAGGCGATGCCGCCGCGGCGCACCGCGTCGTCGCGCAATTCGGTCTTCAGCAATTTGCCGATATGGCTGCGCGGCATTTCCGCAATCGCGTGGAGCGCGGCTAGCCGCTGGGTCTTTCCGAGCCGAGCATTGACGCTGGCAAGAATGGCTGACGGATCGGCCGCGCCTCTGCCAAGTATCACGAAACCTACCGGCGTCTCTCCCCACGCGTGCGACGGCACGCCGACCACCGCAGCCTCGATCACACCTGCTTCCTTCATCAGTTCGGCTTCGAGATCGCTCGGGTAGATATTGAACCCGCCCGAGATAATCATGTCCTTGGCGCGGCCGACCAGTTCGACGAATCCTTCCGCATCAACACGCCCGATGTCGCCCATCCGCATCCATGCCTCGCCGGAGGCGGGATCGATCCACTGCGCCTCAGCGGTCTTGTCAGGCCGGTTCTTGTATCCGCTCATCATGGTGAGACTGCGACCGACAAGATTGCCTGCGGTGCCGGGGGGCACTTCGCGGTCTGCATCGTCCAATACTTTCAATTCGCTGCCCGGCGCGGGCCGGCCGACCGTGTGGAGCTTGTCGGGAAATTCGTGACACGCGAGCAGGCAGACGACGCCGCCTTCGGTCATCGAATAGATTTCGATCAGCCCGCCCGGCATCCGCGCGAGCACCTGCCGTTTCAGATCAGCGGAAAAGGGCGCGGAGGTGCAGTATTTCAGCTTGAGGCTGGATAAATCGAAGCTGTCGAAGTCGCCAAAGTCCATCAAGCGCTGGTATTGCACCGGTACCAGCATGGTGATGGTGGTGCGGTCGGATTGGGCATGTTCGAGCCATCGTGCGCAATCGAACTTGCCCATCACCCGCACGCAGCCGCCTGCCAGCAGCACGGGCAGGAAGGCGACCATCGTGGTGTTCGAATAGAGCGGCGTGGAGGCAAGTGATCGCACCGGAAATCCGGCTTTGAGATAGCTGGTGGCCGTCGCCGCGAACTGCCGCCAGCGCATCTGGTGCGAGTGGACAATGCCCTTGGGAATCCCGGTCGTGCCGCTGGAATAGATGATGTTGAACGAGTCTCGGGGGTCGGGCGCGAAAGCTGGCGCACGGCTACCCGGAGGTGCCATCCACTGGTCGATACTCTCCAGCGGTACGCGGATCAGACCGGGCATGAAATCCGGCCCCAGTTCCGCCGCCTTGGCCGCATCGATGAACAGGTGGGCCGTGCCGGAGTCCTTCGCCATGCCTTCGAGTTGCTCGGGCGAGGCGCTGGTAGTCAGTGGCGCCGCCACCCCGCCGGCCCGCACCGCCGCCAGAAACACCAGCGCATATTCGACCGATGACGTGCCGAGGATCGCCACGGACTGCCCGCGCTGGAGCCCCGTTTCCACCAGACGCGCCGCCAGCCGTTCAACGAGGCCAACCAATTCCGCCCAGTAAACTTCGCGTTGGTCGTCCCGCAGGGCGAGGTCATCGCCCTTGATTCGTGACCATTCCATCAGAATGTCAGGGAAGCTGCCGAAGGGTTCGGCAAGGCGCGCGGCGATCAGATCGGTGTGGGTTGCAATGCTCATGGCCTCTTGCATAGCCAGAGGGCGCGGCGGCGCAAAAGAATTTGGCATCCGGTGCGCGTAGGTGCGAAGATACCAGCCGCAACAGAGAGGGGTGATATGTTCGGGAAAGCAGGATGGGCGGTAGTCAGCGCGTGCGCATTGGCGGCCACGGGTGCAGGGGCAGCCGATGAACCGGCGGCGGCCCTGCCCTTGCAGGTCACGGTCGTGCTCGCCCACCCGGATGACGAACTGCCCATGGCACCGGCGCTCGCAGCCCTCGCGCGGCAGGGTGCCCGGGTGCAGATCGCCTATGCCACGCAGGGCGATGCCGGGCCGGGCGTATCAGACCTCACACCCGGCGCGGAACTGGGCGAGGTGCGGCTCAAGGAAGCGTTCTGCGCCGCCCAAGCGCTTGGCATGGCCTCGGTAGCGAGCCTGAACCGCGGCGATGGCAGGCTTGGCAGCGATGTCCACCGCGAAGGCAGCCCTGCCCGCACACTGCTCGCTGACCTCACAGCATGGCTGGGCGAGACCGACATGATCCTCACCTGGGGGCCGGATGGCGGATACGGGCACGGCGATCACCGGATGGTCAGCGCAATTGTCACCCAGATCGTGCAGTCACGCCCTGCATCAGAGCGCCCGATGCTGCTTTACGTCGGGATTCCCAATGGACGCCTGCCGCCTGTTCCCGAGATGGCGCAATGGGCGACCACCGATCCAGCATTGCTGACGGAGAGCATCGCTTACACACCGGCCGATCTCGAAGCAGCCAAGGCTGCCGCGCAGTGCCATGTCACCCAGTTCGACGAGGCCACGCGCGCCGGAATGATGCCCCTGTTCGATGCGACGATCTGGCGGGGCAAGGTGCATTTCCGCGCTGCGTTCTAGCCGCCGGTTGCGCATTCGTGGAAAAGCACCAGCAAGAGGCTTCGCACGTTTGGGTTTTCCTGTCCGAGCGCCTATGTAATGGCCATGAACGACACCACTTCTGAAAACGCTGCAACACCGCCCGAAAAAGCCCGCCAGATGGGTGAATATGGCGCGGATTCGATCAAGGTTCTCAAGGGCCTGGATGCCGTTCGCAAACGGCCCGGCATGTATATCGGCGACACTGATGATGGTTCGGGCCTGCACCACATGGTGTTCGAGGTTTCCGACAACGCGATCGACGAAGCGTTGGCGGGCCATTGTGACCTCGTGCTGATCGAATTGAACCCCGATGGCAGCGTATCTGTCGAGGATAACGGACGCGGCATCCCGACTGGCATGCACTCGGAAGAAGGCGTCTCGGCAGCCGAGGTCATCATGACCCAGCTTCACGCGGGCGGTAAGTTCGAGAACACTTCTGACGATAACGCATACAAGGTGTCGGGTGGCCTCCACGGCGTGGGCGTATCGGTGGTGAACGCGCTGTCCGAATGGCTGGAACTGACCATCTGGCGCGAAGGCAAGGAGCATTGGATGCGCTTTGCTCATGGCGACGCTGTTGCTCCGCTCAAGGTGGTTGGCGATGCACCGCCTGTCGCCAGCAATGGCGATGACAATGGCCTGAAGAAAGGCACCCGCGTCACCTTCAAGGCCAGCCACGAGACGTTCAAGAATGTCACCGAGTTCGATTTCGACAAGCTCGAACACCGCTACCGCGAGCTCGCCTTCCTCAATTCGGGCGTGCGTATCAAGCTGCGTGACAAGCGCCACGAGGACGTGCTGGAGCACGATCTCTACTACGAGGGCGGGATCGCCGCTTTCGTCAAATATCTTGACCGCAACAAGCAGGCGCTGGTGGGCGAACCGATCGCTGTTTCGGCCGAAAAGGACGGGATCGGCATCGATGTCGCGCTGGAATGGAATGATTCCTACTACGAGAACGTGCTCGCCTTCACCAACAACATCCCGCAGCGCGACGGCGGCACCCACCTCTCGGCGTTCCGCACTGCTCTCACCCGAACGCTCAACAACTATGCCGAGCGTTCGGGGATGCTGAAGAAGGAGAAGGTCAGCCTGTCGGGCGAGGACATGCGCGAAGGTCTGACCGCGATCGTCAGCGTCAAGCTGCCCGACCCGAAGTTTTCCAGCCAGACCAAGGACAAACTGGTCTCATCCGAGGTGCGTCAGCCGCTCGAAAGCCTGATGGGCGAGAAGATGACCGAGTGGCTGGAGGAAAACCCCTCTGATGCGCGGTCGATCATCCAGAAAGTGATTGATGCCGCCGCCGCGCGCGAAGCCGCACGCAGGGCGCGCGAAATGAGCCGGAAAGGTGCCATGAGTGTCGCCTCGCTGCCCGGCAAGCTGGCCGATTGTCAGGAACGCGATCCGGCCAAGTCCGAATTGTTCCTCGTCGAAGGGGACTCCGCAGGCGGTTCGGCCAAGCAGGGGCGCGACCGCAAGACGCAGGCAATCCTGCCGCTCAAGGGCAAGATCCTCAATGTGGAACGCGCGCGGTTTGACCGGATCATTTCCTCGAAGGAAGTCGGCACCCTCATTCAGGCGATGGGCACCGGCATCCGTGACGAATTCAATCTCGAAAAGCTGCGCTACCACAAGATCGTCATCATGACTGACGCTGACGTGGACGGCGCGCATATCCGGACATTGCTGCTGACGTTCTTCCACCGCCAGATGCCCGAGATCATCAAGGCCGGGCACCTGTTCATCGCGCAGCCCCCGCTGTTCAAGGTCGCCAAGGGACGCAGTGAGGTCTATCTCAAGGATCAGGGCGCGCTGGACCGCTATCTGGTCGATGCGGGCCTTCAGGGGCGCGTGCTGGAAACGCAGGGCGGCGCGCGCGGGGGCGAGGATCTGCGCGCGCTGGTGGACAGCGCGCTCAGGCTCAAGAATCTGCTCGCCTTCGTGCCGCGCCGCTATGACAGCGGGATCGTGGAGCAGATGGCGCTCACCGGCGCGCTCGAACCCGGCTTGGCGGGCGAGGCGCTGGCCGCCGCGCTGCAACGCGCTGCCGGACGGCTTGGCGCGGGCGACCGCGAAGCGCGTTGGACCGCCTATCAGCGCGAAGACGGCACCGTGGTGTTCGAACGTCTGTGGCGCGGCGTGACCGACGTGCATGAAATCGACGCGCGGTTCCTTGTCAGCACCGAAGCACACAAGCTCCACGGCCTCGCCGCAGCACAGGCTGATGCCTATGCCTCGCCCGTCAGCCTGGTGCGCGCGGCCGATGTGGCGGAAGAACCCGAGCCTGAAAGCGCCCCTGTGGCCGACGATCCGCTCGCCGGAGAGGCGGAGGAAGCTGCCGCTCCGCCCGCCCCCACCTTCGACGGCACGATCAGCCGCCCGACCCAGCTGCTCGACGCGATCTTCGCCGCCGGGCGCAAGGGTCTTGCGATTGCCCGCTACAAGGGACTGGGCGAAATGAACGCGGAACAGCTGTGGGAAACCACGCTCGACCCCGAAGCCCGCGTGCTGTTGCAGGTCAAGGTCGAGGATGCCGACGTGACCGACGAAATCTTCACCCGTCTGATGGGTGACGTGGTCGAACCGCGCCGCGAATTCATCCAGGACAATGCCCTCAATGTTGCGAACCTTGATGTCTAGAAAGATACGGCGGGCATGAGCGAGCACCACCAGCACCGCATTGGCGATCTGCAACAGGCAAGCTTTCTGCTGATTCTCGCCGTTGTCAGCCTGATGATGGTGGTGATCGCGTGGCCCTTTGCCACGCCGCTTCTCTGGTCAGCACTGGCGGCAATCATCTTCCAACCGCTGTTCCAGCGGGTGCTCAAGCAGGTTGGCGGGCGCTCCAACCTCGCGGCCAGCCTTACATTGCTGGTGATTTTTTGCGCCGTTTTGGCGCCTGCATTCTACCTTGGCACTCTGGTGGTTGAAGAAGCGGTCGCAATCGTCACCAACCTTCAGCAGAACCCGATTGATCTCGCCGCACAATATCAGAATCTCTACGATATGTTGCCGGGAGCGGTGCAGAAGGCAATCGACGACAGCGGCTGGACCAATCTTGCTGTGGCACAGGCACGCTTGCAGGACTTCCTCAAGGAAAGCGCCGGCCTGATCGCGAGCAATGCCGTGTCGATTGGCGGGGGCGCGTTGAGCTTTATCCTGTCCTTCGTGCTTGGGCTCTATGTGGTTTTCTTCCTGCTCCGCGACGGCGAGCGGATCGGCCAGATCATCCTCAACACCGCTCCCATCGAACGCAAGATTGCCGATCTCCTGGCCCAGAGGTTTCTTGGCATTGTGCGCGCCACGATCAAGGGCACAGGCGTCGTGGGCCTTATCCAAGGAACCATGGGTGGCTTGATGCTGGCCTTCGTCGGCGTGCCCTCCGCCTTGCTGCTCGGAGTGCTGATGGTGATTCTCGCGATCATTCCGGTGGTCGGCACATTCTTTGTGTGGGGACCTGCAGCCGTTTGGCTGCTCGCGACCGGGCAGGTCTGGCAAGGCCTGTTTGTGCTGATTTTCGGCTTTGTCGTCATCAGTTCGATCGACAATGTCTTGCGCCCCATTCTGGTCGGGCGCGAAACCGGAATCCCCGACTGGATAATTCTGATCACCACGCTGGGCGGAATCAGCCTTGCCGGCTTTTCCGGCATCGTGATCGGGCCGCTGGTGGGCGGCCTGTTCCTCGCCTGCTGGTCGATCCTGCGCGAACAGCGCGAGGAGGAGGAGCGTGAAGGCCTCGATCCGCACCCACCGCTTTAACAGGGCTGAACGCAGGTGAGCACACCCGGGTTCTGGCATGTGCGCCCCGGCAGCCAGACCGAACAGGTCGGGCGCCTGCTCCTGGCGGGCCTCGTGGTGGTGTTCCTGCCGGCGCTGCCTTTCGGCACCTATCTGGTCTATCCCTTCGTGATCCTGACAACATGGTTTCACGAAATGGGGCATGGGCTTGCGGCGCTCGCCGTGGGGCAGGATTTCCAGCAATTGATGATCTTCGCCAACGGCTCGGGCGTGGCGCAAAGCGCGGTAGCCGCCGATGCCGGAACATGGGTGCGGGTGGCGATCGCGGCAGGCGGTCCGCTCGGCCCAAGTGCGGTAGGCGCGCTCCTGATCCTTGCCAGCTCGCGGGAACGCCTGTGGCGGCCGACCTTGTGGCTGATGGCGGGAGCGATCTTCGCCAGCGTCATCCTGTATGTCCGCTCGGCCACGGGCTTCATGGTGTTGCCACTGCTTGCGGCGGCGCTTTGTCTGGTGGCGTGGCGCGGCAAGCCGGCACTGGCGCGCTTCACACTGCAATTCATCGGCCTGCTGGCAGCGATGAGCTGCCTGCGCGATTTCGATTACCTGTTCACCAGCGCGGCGGTGGTGGGCGGCGAACAGATCATTTCGGATACGGGCCAGATCGCAGCGCTGACCGGCCTGCCGCACTGGTTTTGGGCGAGCGTGATCCTTGCGGTCTCGGCGCTTATGGTCGGCGCAAGCCTCAAGGCGGCGCTGGCCGAACGGCGCCCCAAGCGTCCCGCCAATGTGCTGCAATTTCGGCAAAAGCGGCGGTAGCGCATTTGCAAAACTGGTAGTCCCGCCCCGGCCAGAGGCGGGCTAGACTGCGTATCATGGACAGCATTGAAGTCGCCGACCGCCTTGCCATCGCCGATGTGCTGGCCCGCTATTGCCGCGGGATTGATCGTTGCGACGCGGCCGAGCTCGGGGAGGTTTTCACCTCCGATGCGCGGCTCGATTATGGCAGCGGCGCAGCTCCGATTGGCGAGGTGATTGCGGGCCTGATGCAGGGGTTGGGGGCAATGCGCCTCACCCAGCATGCGATCAGCAACACGATCTGCCGGATTGCAGGCTACCGCGCCAAGGCCGAGACCTATTGCATCGCCACACACATCCTCCCGGGCGAAGATGGCGAGATCGAACTCGTTGTCGGCGGGCGTTATCTCGATACGCTCGTGAAAGCAGATGGCATCTGGCGCATCGCCGAACGGCTTTATGTCATGGACTGGAACCGCACCCAGCCCGCCACGATGCAAACCGCAGGCGGGCTGTTTGACGGCCTGCAACGTCGCGGTGGGCGCGCGGCCGATGATCCTTCCACCGCGTGGTGGGAAGCCGGGATAGGCTAGGACGCGACCTTGAGCGTGTTGGTGCCCGACGACTGCGCGCCTGCCTCGCCGGACAGGCCGATAAACATCGTATCGACAATCCGCGCCAGCTTATGCTCGTTGAGCTTGTGGCCGATATAGATCATCGCATCAGGCAGGGTGTAGGTCGAGATCATCTGGTTGATCAGCGAAAGCGCCTCATCAATCTCCAGCCCGGCGAAAAAACCTTCGGCCTGCGCTTCGGCGATCAGCTCGCAAAGGTAATGATCGGCCAGATCGACATAGCTGCGCACCCGCTCGAAATTGGCCGCACCCATTTCGCAGATAATGGTGAAATATTCCGGATCGGCGGCATAACGCGCGCGCGAAATCTCGAAGCGGCGGCGGAAGAATTCATACATCTTGCGCTGCGGGGGAAGCGATGTCGCTATCACTTCTTCCATTACCTGCATGTGCGGGTGCAGCCATAGCTGCGCGACCGCATCAAACAGATCATCATAATCGGCGAAGAGCTGTTCGAAACGCGCGCGGGAAAGGCCGCTTTCCGCCATCGCTATCGAATAGGGGATCTCAGAGCCGCGCTCCTTCACCAGATCGAGCACGCGCTGCGCCATGCGCTCGCGCTCGGCTTCGCGGGCCGTTTCCGTCAATGGCATGGTGCGTGCGCCTCCTTGATCTTGCGCAACATAGGCCATTGGGGCCGTGGCTTAAAGAGCAGCCAGCGCATTTTTGTGCGGCGCAGCAATGCAGTTGGTCGATTAGCCCCTCGGCGGAAGCGGGAAAAAGGCGGAGGTCCGCTGCTTGTAGGCGGCGTATTTGTCGCCCTTGCTCCGGTCGAGCCCCTTTTCCAGCAAGGCCACGCCCGACCACTTGGTCAGGGTGAAGCTGAGGAACAGCGGCCCGATAATGGTGGCGAGCGCATAGCCCCAACCCGCGCTCGCGCACACCAGCCAGATGCCCCACCACGCCGCGAAATCACCGAAATAATTGGGATGGCGGGTGTACCGCCACAGCCCGGTATCAAGCACGGTACCCTGATTGGCCGGATTGGCCTTGAAACGGGAAAGCTGCCAGTCGCCGACCCATTCGAAGAAGATGCCGATGGCGTAGATCGCGATGCCGGCATAGGCGAGCGGCGTGATCGGCGCGGGCGCACTGCTTGCCAGAATGCCGACCTGTGCGGGGCTGGATACCGCGAACAGGAGCACCGCCTGCATCAGCCACACGCGGGTAAGCGCGGCCTGTGCAAAGCGCCCCGCCTCGCGATCCTTCTTGAGGATCATCTTGTAGCGCTTGTCCTCACCCTCGTGGCTCCAGCGGCGGAAGAGGTAAATGCCGAGCCGGAAGCCCCACGCCGCCGTCATCACCATAAGCAGCGTCGCCAGCGCGCCGGGCGCATCCAGTTGCAGCCAGCTGGTGATGGCAAGCACGCCCATGCCGGCGCCCCAGAAGGCATCGATGAAGGACACGTCATCAATCTTCACACTGATCGCCCACTGGATCAGCACCAGCACCAGAAGGATCGCGGCGTTCACCGCCAAGGCTTCAAACATCATTCTTCCCTGCAATAATGGCGCGTGCCTGCGCTTCGAGCACCTTGAAACGTTCGTAATCGGGGAGCTTCGAGCGGAACCATTCGGCGATCTTGAGCAGATCCTCGCCGTAATTGCCGGTGGGCA
>JBKBMC010000076.1:0-10874 GCA_046296075.1 Erythrobacter sp.
ACGTCTGCTGCACAATAACGAGGCGTGGCTGGCGAACATGGTGGGTTTTACCCCGCCCGGCGGAATATACACGCACATCGTCGGCATTGATCTGGTGCGCACCGGTCCTGATGAATTCTTCGTGCTGGAAGACAATGCGCGCACGCCTTCGGGTGTATCCTACATGCTGGAGAACCGTGAGACGATGATGGGGATGTTCCCCGATCTGTTCAGTCGGATCGCGGTGGAGCAGGTATCGAACTATCCGCGAAGGCTTGCCCGTTCCCTTGCCGCCTGTGCGCCGCCAGCCTTTTTGGGCAATCGCAGCCGGGGCGAGAAGCCGACGGTGGCAGTGTTGACGCCGGGCGTGTTCAATTCCGCCTATTTCGAACATGCCTTCCTCGCCGATCAGATGGGTGCGGAGCTGGTAGAGGGCAGCGATCTGCGTGTTGTCGAAGGGCGGGTGCAGATGCGCACCACGCGCGGGTACAAGCCGATCGATGTGCTTTATCGCCGCGTGGACGACGAGTTCCTCGATCCGCTGACATTCAATCCGGACTCCGTGCTGGGTGTGCCAGGGATCATGGATGTCTATCGCTCAGGCGGGATCACGATTGCGAATGCGCCGGGCACCGGTGTTGCCGATGACAAGGCGATCTATTCCTTCATGCCCGAGATCGTCGAATTTTATACCGGAGAAAAGCCGCTCCTGCCCAATGTCCAGACGTGGCGCTGCGCGGACAAGGACAGCCTGCTCTACGTGCTCGATAACCTGTCCGAACTGGTGGTGAAGGAAGTGCACGGTTCGGGCGGTTATGGCATGCTGATCGGCCCTGCGGCCTCTCGCCGCGAGATTGCCGCCTTCCGCCACAAGCTGATGGCGCGGCCCGAAAATTACATCGCACAGCCGACACTTGCGCTGTCGACCTGCCCGATCTTCACCGCAAAAGGGCTGGCACCGCGCCATGTCGACCTCCGGCCTTTCGTGTTGGTGTCGCCCGAAGGTATCGACATCACCCCCGGAGGGCTGACCCGTGTTGCGCTCAAGAACGGTTCACTGGTGGTCAATTCCTCTCAGGGGGGCGGCACCAAGGATACCTGGGTGCTGAAAGACTAGGATGGAAAAGCGTACCCCATGCTAGGCCGCACCGCCAATGCGTTGTTCTGGATGTTCCGCTATCTTGAGCGGGCAGAGAATACCGCGCGCCTGCTCGAAGCGGGGTTGCGCATGGCGCTGACCCGCGATCTGGTGACGGCCGAGGCCGAGTGGCGCTCGGTCATTGCGACGCTTGGCCAGCAGGCTGCCTTCGAGGCGGCGCACGAGACCTATGATGGACTTACGGTGTGGAACTTCGTGCTGCGCGGGCCGTCCAATCCCGGCAATGTCCGGGCGATGTTCGCGCTGGTGCGCGCCAACGCCCGCACCGCCCGCACCAATATCTCAAGCGACGTGTGGGAAGCGGTCAACGACAACTGGATGAAGCTTGACGCGATGCTGGCGCGCCCGGTCGGCCAGATGGCGGTGGGCGAAGTGCTTGGTGCGGTGCGGCGGGCGGGCACGCAGGTGCATGGCGCATTCGATGGTTCGATCCTGCGCGATGAAGGCTATCACTTCGCGCGGGCGGGCACCTTCATCGAACGGGCCGACAGCACAGCGCGTATCCTCGACATGAAGTATTTCCTGCTGCTGCCCTCGCTCTCCTATGTCGGATCAAGCCTTGATACCGGGCAGTGGGAACAAGTGCTGCGATCGGTCGCCGGCGCAAGCGCTTATAGCTGGCTCAATGCCGGACAGATCGAGGCGCGGGGGATTGTCGAGTTTCTCGTGCTCGATGAACGCTTCCCGCGCAGCCTGGCATTTTGCCGAAATGCGCTGCGCGCCAATCTGGCCGAGCTGGCGCGGATGCATGGGATTGATGGCCGCTGCAACGCGCTGATGCGCGAGGCGGACAACCGGATCAACCACCTCACTGTCGATGAGGTGTTCGAGCAGGGGCTGCACGAATTCCTCATCGATTTCATGGCGAGCAATGTCGGTCTCGCCAACGCCATCTCATCCGACTACCGGTTTCACGCATGAGGGGTAACCGGCCATGAAGCTCGCGATCCGCCACACCACGCATTACACCTTTGCCCAGCCGGTCGCACATGCGCTTCAGCGGCTGCGCCTGACGCCCAAGGAAACGCAAGGCCAGCGTATCCTTGAATGGTCGATGCAGTTCGAAAATGCGCACCGCGAACTGGAATTCGACGATCAGCATTTCAACACGGTGACGCTGATCGGGGTCAATTCCGGCACCTCGGAAGTCACCGTGACATGTTCGGGCGTGGTCGAGACGCAGGATCATGCTGGCGTGATCGGGCGCCATTCAGGGCACCTGCCGTTGTGGAGCTTTCTGCGGCAAACCCCGCTCACCCGTCCGGGGCCGCGCCTGCGATCATTGCTGCGCGAAGTGCCGGAGCGCGATATCTCTGCCCCGCTCGGGTTCCTCCACGCCCTGTCGGATTTGATCCGCGAACGCATCGTCTATCAGACCGGCACCACCGGCGTCACGACCACAGCGGAGGAAGCGGTCGTTCATGGCTATGGCGTATGTCAGGACCATTCGCACATCTTCATCGGCGCGGCACGCTCGCTCGGCATCCCGGCGCGCTATGTCAGCGGCTATCTGATGATGGACGACAGGATCGATCAGGAAGCGAGCCACGCTTGGGCCGAGGCGCATGTCGAGGGGCTCGGCTGGGTCGGCTTCGACATATCCAATGGCATTTCGCCCGATCCGCGCTACGTGCGTGTGGCAACCGGCCATGATTATCGTGATGCCGCACCCGTCACCGGCATCAGCTTCGGCACTACCGATCACATCTTGCGGGTCGAGGTTGCGGTCGAACACCAGCAGCAGGGCCAGAATACGCAATAAGCCGGGGCTTTGCGCGCGCCCCCGATTTGCGCTAGCGCGGATGGCCTTGCGGGCGGCTCAGGAGAATACCTCGAAATGACTTATTGCGTTGGGATGGTGCTTGATCGCGGGCTGGTGCTGATGAGCGATACCCGCACCAATTCCGGCGTCGACAACATTTCCACCTTCCGCAAGCTGTTTCACTGGAGCGTGCCCGGCGAACGCATGATCGCCGTGATGGCGGCAGGCAATCTGGCGACAACACAGGCGGTTGTCAGCCAGCTGGAAGAGCGCACCAAGGCACCGGACGAGCGCGACAATACGCTGATCAAAGGGCCGACGATGTTCAGCGTAGCGACCGAGATCGGGCGCTTGCTGCGTCAGACGATCGAGCAGGCGCAAGCTACCAATGGCGATACGGGCAAGGGCCGATTTTCCGCGACAATGATCCTGGCCGGACAGATCAAGGGGATGCAGCCGCGCCTGTTCATGATCTATCCCGAAGGCAATTTCATCGAGGCGAGCTGGGACACCCCGTTTTTCCAGATCGGTGAGACCAAGTATGGCCGCCCGATCATCATCCGGGGCTATGATCGCGACATGAGCTTCGAAGATGCCGTGAAGCTGCTGATGGTTTCTTTCGATTCAACCCTGAAAGCGAACCTGTCGGTTGGTCTGCCGCTTGATCTGCTGGTGATCGGCAAGGATGCCTTCGCGGCCACCCACGAACACCGGGTGACAGCCGACGATCCCTATTTTGATCAGATTTCCAATGGCTGGAGCGATGCCTTGCGATCGGCATTCCATTCGCTTCCGCCCTACAAATTTGGCTGAAAGCAACCCGCGACCGCAAGCGGGATGACCAAATTAGGTCCGAAACAGAGGATTTTCGGCCAGGACACACAGAGGGCCGGATAGTTACCGGCCATGGTCTTCTCCGTAATGGCAGTGGTCCCGCGTGATATCCCTTAAGCGCTGACGCAAAAGGCTTTGCATGACACGCAAGGCCGCTCTCCATTTCATCGATCCGTGCAGCCGTCAACGCGCCGATCTGGCGCGCATCGCCTTTGCCATGGGTCACCATGCCGAGGTCTACAGCGACATGGAGGAACTTTCCGCCCATCCACCGCGCGATGGCATCATCATTGCTCGCGATACGGCCATTGATGGCGGGGTGCCGATGATCCTCGAAGCGTTGGACGGTCTGAGCGTCTGGTTGCCACTCATCGCGGTCGATGCGCAGCCGCGCCCCGGCAAGATTGTCGCGGCGATCAAGGCCGGAGCGCTTGATTACCTGTCCCTTCCGCTTGAATCTGATCGGTTCGCGCGCTGTCTCGCGCGGGTCGATCAGGAGGCCGAGACGTTCGGTGCGACGCGGCGTCGTATGATCTGCGCGCGCGATCGTATTGCGACCTTATCGACCCGCGAGCGCGAGGTGCTGGACTGGCTCGCTCGCGGTGGCAGCAACAAGACAATTGCCCGCGAATTGTCGATCAGTCCGCGCACAGTAGAAATTCACCGTGCCAACATGATGAGCAAGCTCGGTGCACGACATGCCGCCGAGGCGGTGCGACTGCGGCTTGAGGCTGCGATCGAGACGGGTGCGCGATCCTAGCGGCAGAACTTCGCGCCGGTGCCTTCAAGATGGAAGTGATCGGCATGCGCAGCGTTGTATTCGGGGCCAAGCACGGTTCCGAAACGCTTGCAGGCGCTGGTATGAACCACTCTCAGAAACTCGCGCACGGCGGGTGGGCCGCCATGCCAGTCACGCTTCAGATCAATCCGGCGGCCATCTTCCAGCACAAAGCCGGCAACGTCGATCGCCTCGGCGCGGGCATGGGCTGACAAGCGCTGGCTTCCCGCCACGTTGCGGCATGCATAGCTGCCCATCGTCTCGATCCGCGCAAGGCGGCTGCCGAGGATCTCGCGGGCTGCGCGGTCCACGCCGAACCGCGCCCAATCGCTGAAGGCTTTGGCAGTGCCGCATTGCACCGGGCCGATATTGCTGACCCCGAAGAAATTGGCATCGCCCGCCAGGGCTGACAATTGCACCGTGCCCAGCTTGTTGCACCCTGGCGCAGCATAGGTATCGGGTACGGGTGTGAAGCGGGCACCTGCTGCGCCAAGCTCGGTCATGCAGGCGCGATCATCGGGGCGGGGCACATAACTTTGCGGAGCCGAGCCGACCCGCGATGCAGGTGTGCTTTCGGCTGTCGTACTGCGCGCGGTTCTGGCGCTGCTACCGCTGCCTTGCGGCACCATGCCGCACCCGGCGAGCGCTACAGCGCTTATCAGCAAAGTGGCTGTTTTGAGGCGAGTTCCTGTCCGCATGCCAGCGATTATCGCCAACATATGGTTAACAACGCGTAAACGCTTTGCCGGTGCCGTCCGCGCCGTATGGCGGGACGAGATCAATCGTCCTTTTTGCGGCGCGCTTTCTTGCGTTCGTGCGGGCACAGGATTGCCTTGCGCAGCCGGATTGACTGCGGGGTTACCTCGACCATTTCATCATCGTCGATATAGGCGATGGCCTGCTCAAGGCTCATCCGGCGGGGCGGGGTGAGGCGGATCGCATCATCCTTGCCCGACGAGCGGATGTTGGTGAGCTGCTTGGCCTTGAGCGGGTTCACTTCAAGATCATCGGGCTTGGCGTTCTCGCCGATCACCATGCCTTCATAGACTTTCATCTGCGGCGAGATGAACAAGGTGCCGCGCTCCTCCAGCGAATTGAGCGCATAGGCGACCGCATCGCCATCGCCGTTCGAGATGAGCACGCCGTTGATGCGGCCTTCGATAGGGCCTTTGTAAGGGCCGTACTTCTCGAACAGCCGGTTCATGATCCCCGTGCCGCGCGTGTCGGAAAGGAATTCGCCGTGATAGCCGATCAGCCCGCGCGAGGGGGCGGAGAAGGTGATGCGGGTCTTGCCCATCCCCGAGGGACGCATTTCGGTGAGATCAGCCTTGCGGCGCTGCATCTTCTCGACAACCGTGCCCGAGTGTTCGTCGTCCACGTCGATGACGACAGTTTCGTAAGGTTCGGTTCGCTTGCCGTCTTCCTCGCGGAAGAGCACGCGCGGGCGGCTGATCCCGAGTTCAAAGCCTTCGCGGCGCATCGTTTCGATCAGCACGCCGAGCTGCAATTCGCCGCGCCCGGCGACTTCGTAGCTGTCCTTGTCCTCGCTCTCGGTGACGCGGATAGCAACATTGGTTTCCGCCTCGCGCAGCAACCGGTCGCGGATCATGCGGCTGGTGACCTTGCTGCCTTCGCGACCCGCAAGCGGGCTGTCATTGACCGAAAAGCGCATGGCGAGTGTCGGCGGATCAATCGGCTGTGCAGCAATCGGCTCGGAGACAGAGGGATCGCAAATGGTATTGGCGACGGTCGCCTTTTCAAGCCCGGCAAGCGCGATGATATCGCCCGCCCGCGCGCTCTCTACCGGCACGCGCTCAAGCCCGTCAAAGCTCATCAGCTTGGTGGCGCGGCCGACTTCGACGACCTTGCCTTCCATGTCGATGGCGTGGATCGGATCATTGACCTTGATCGTGCCCGATTGCACCCGGCCGGTCAGCACGCGGCCCATGAAATTGTCGCGGTCGAGCAAGGTGGCAAGGAAGCTGAATTTGCCCGCGACATCGAGATCGGGTGCAGGGACATGCTCGACGATCTTGGCGAACAACGGGGCGAGGGTGCCTTCGCGAAGGCTTTCGTCCTCGCTGGCATAACCATCGCGGCCCGAGGCGTATAGCACAGGGAATTCCAGCTGCTCGTCATTGGCATCGAGGCTGACGAAGAGATCGAACACTTCGTCGAGCACTTCCTGCGGGCGGCCATCGGGACGGTCGATCTTGTTGACGACCACGATGGGCTTGAGGCCCAGGGCGAGCGCCTTGCCGGTGACGAACTTGGTCTGCGGCATCGCGCCTTCGGCACTGTCGACCAGCAGGATCACGCCATCGACCATGCTGAGGATGCGTTCCACCTCGGCGCCGAAATCGGCGTGACCGGGGGTGTCGACGATATTGATGCGCGTGGTCTCTCCGCTTGCTTCATCGGTCCATTCGACGCTGGTGCACTTGGCCAGAATGGTGATCCCGCGTTCCTTTTCCAGATCGCCGGAATCCATCGCGCGTTCTTCGACCCGCTGGTTGTCGCGGAAGGTGCCCGACTGGCGGAACAACTGGTCGACCAGCGTGGTCTTGCCATGGTCGACGTGCGCGATGATCGCGATGTTTCTAAGGCCGGTGGGGCGCTGCGAGGAGGACATTCTTCGGTTTCCATCATGCGGGCCTGAACGGCACTTGCATGTGCGTCAGGTCGGGAACTGGGCCGGGCACATTTTCAGGCGCGCCGGGGAGTGCGGGTTTGTGGCGGGTTTGCGGCAGGCAAGGGTGATCCGGACGCCGCGCGTCCGATCCCTGCTTGCTGCGTTGCAACATGGCGCGCCGCGTAGCGCAAGTCTGGCTTCACGGCAAGCATCGCGGCAACTCCGCGGCCCCCAAGCGGAAAGAAGAATGGTTACACAACTGCAACAATGCGCGGGTTGATGGGGCATAAATCCCGCATTCCCGCTTGTCGGCTCTCGATGTGTTGCCTATCAACTTTAAGGGGCGCTGGCTGATCGACTTGAAAAGCGACATCCGGCGTCAGGGATTGAGGAGAGGAATTTCCATGCGTTTTACCACACCCGGCGTTGCCGGCCTGCGTCGCTTTACCCTTCTTGCTGGTGCGGCCACCATCGCCTTGCCCGGCGCCGCCTTTGCCCAGTCCGCTGATCAGGATCAGGTTGACGAGCCCGAAGCTCGCAGCAATGTCATCATCGTAACGGCATCGAAGCGCGAGCAGACCCTCCAGGATACCCCGATCGCGGTGTCGGTAACGAGTGAGGAAACGATCAAGGCCGCACAAATTCGCGACGTGCTTGATCTGCAGACCGTGGTGCCTTCGCTGCGTGTGAGCCAGTTGCAGAGCGCTTCGGCCACAACCTTCATCATTCGCGGTTTCGGTAACGGCGATAACAACTTCGGTATCGAACCCTCGGTAGGCGTTTTTATCGACGGCGTGTTCCGTTCGCGCAGCGCCGGTGCCCTGTCCGATCTTCCCAATGTCCAGCGCATCGAAGTGCTGAACGGTCCGCAATCGACCCTGTTCGGCAAGAACGCGTCGGCGGGCGTGATCTCGATCGTCACCCGCGAACCCCAGTTCGAGTGGGGCGGCATGGTCGAAGCGAGCTACGGCAATTTCAACGCGATGGTTCTGCAGGCTGACATCACCGGCCCGCTGAGCGACACGCTCGCCTTCTCGGTCGACGGTAGCTACAACCGCCGTGACGGTTATGCGCAGATCGTAAACCTCAACGAGGACATTTCGGATCGCAACCGCTGGTCGACCCGCGGGCAATTGCTGTGGGAGCCGAGCGCTGACTTCAAGGTCCGCGTGATCGGCGACTATGGACGTATCGATGAGGTCTGCTGTCAGGTTACCACAGTGGTCGCCGGGCCGACGGCGGGCGCGGTGTTTGCGCTGGGCGGTCAGCTTGATACCGATATCTTCAGCTTCAACACCTTCCTCAATCAGGTGCCGCGCAACACCGTCGACAATTACGGTGGCTCGATCCAGGCCGATTGGAACGTCGGCAATCTGACTTTGACCTCGATCACAGCCTATCGCGAGTTGAAGAACTTTCTCGACCAGGATGTTGACTTCACCAGCGTCAATGTAGTGAGCGAGTTGCGCGATCAGCGTGTCAACACCTTCACACAAGAATTGCGGATTGCCTCGGACTTCGACGGTCCGTTCAACTTCCTGCTTGGCGGTTTCTACTTTGATGAAAGCATCAGTCAGGACAGCCGCCTGACGACGGGTAATCAGGCACGTCCGTTCTTCGACCTGCTCGCAGGCGGTACGGGGACTTTCAGCTTCGTGGAAAGCCAGCTTGGTCTTCCCAACGGCAGCATCTTCCGCGCAGGTCCGCTGACGGCTGAAAGCTTCAACATGTCGAACCAGGCGATCTCGGTCTTCGGGACGTTCGATTTCGAGCCGATCGACGGGCTCGTCTTCACCGCCGGGTTCAACTACACCGATGATCGCAAGAACTATGATCTGACGATGCAGGCCTTCGATCCGCTTGGTCAGATCAACCTTGCCGATGCCTTCATTGTCGGTGGAATTGCGCAGGCGACCGGCACGCCTCCGGCCAATATTGGTGCGGCGCAGATTGCAGCCTTCCAGGCCGCCAATCCGGCTGCCTTTGCCCAGATTGCGGGCGCCGCGATCAACCCGGCGACGAATCCGCTGCTCGGGCTGTCGGCTCTCCAGTTCCAGCCGCCCTTCCTGAATGTGCCGAACGCGGTAGAAGATGGCCGGACCAATGATGACGAGCTCGTTTATCTGTTCCGCGTGGCCTACAAGATCTCGCAGAACGTGAACGTCTACGGCAGCTATTCCACCGGCTTCAAGGCAAGCTCCATCAACCTGTCGCGCGATTCGCGTCCGCTGTTCGGCGATTTCATCCCGGGTCCGGCGCGCTCGACGATCCTTGCGCCGTCATCGCCGATCCGCGACGCCGGGCTGGCCGTGCCGAACCTCAACACCGGCTCGCGCTTTGCGGCTCCGGAAAAGGCCGAAGTCTATGAACTCGGCCTCAAGGCGAACTGGGACGGCATCGGGTTCAACCTCGCGCTGTTCGATCAGAGCATTCAGGACTTCCAGAGCTTCCTGTTCACTGGCACGGGCTTTGCCCTTGCCAACGCGGGCAAGCAGTCGGT
The DNA here is from genome assembly GCA_046296075.1 of Erythrobacter sp. Lineage (GTDB taxonomy): Bacteria > Pseudomonadota > Alphaproteobacteria > Sphingomonadales > Sphingomonadaceae > Erythrobacter. Next base: position 9,645 of record JBKBMC010000076.1, read on the forward strand.
GCGCGGTTTCGAATTCGACAGCCGCGTGACCCCGGTTGACGGCCTCGTCTTCACCTTTGCTGCAACCTATCTCGATGCGGTGTTCGATGACTTCACGGGTAGCCCGGTGGGCGATCTGACGGGTCTGCGGCCCGGTGGTATCCCCGAGTGGAGCCTTGCTACCTCGGCGACCTACACCCACGAGTTCGGCAACAGCGGCACCAAGCTGATGACCCGTCTCGACTATGCTCATGAAAGCAACACGCCGATCAACAACGGCTTGCCGACGTTCAACGGTCCGGTGGGCAATCGCGTCAATCCGCAGATCTTCCAGCGCGAGGTGAACCTCGTGAACGCTTCGGTGATGCTGCAACTTCGCAACGGGTTGGAAGTGGGCGCCTGGGCGCGCAACCTGCTGGATGATCAATATCTGATCACTGTATTCGACGGCGTGGCGCAGGCCGGCACGGTGTCGGGCTACCCGAACCAGCCGCGCACCTATGGCGGGATCGTGCGCTACCGCTTCTGATAGCCTTGATCGCATTTAGACAAGGGGCCTCGTAGCAGCTGCTACGGGGCCTTTTTGTTTGATATTTCAGAGACTTTGTGGTGGTTTGATGTGCTTACGGAAAATGGGGGGCTGCTGATGGAATGGATGATACTGCCGCTGAAACGCTATGCCGATTTTTCGGGGCGTGCACGCCGCAAGGAGTTCTGGATGTTCCAACTTCTTAACTTTCTGGTGGCGTTGGCATTGCTTGTTCCGATTGTGATATCCGTGATCAGCGCTGATCTTGCTGTGGATCCTGATAATGTGACTTTCGGTAGCGTGGGAACAGTGGGTTTGGTGGTTATAACTATTTACATGTTTTACGCGCTCGCTGTCTTAATTCCCTCGATTGCGGTGACAGTGCGGCGGTTCCACGATCGCGACATGTCGGGATGGTGGTACCTCGGGTTCATTCTGGGCGGCGCAATTCCGGTTGTCGGCTTTGTCATCACGATCGGTCTTATAGTCGTTCTGGCCTTGCCCGGCACGCCGGGTTCGAACCGCTTTGGTGCTGATCCCAAGAACCCTTTTGACGAGGATGTTTTTGCCTGACTGCACTGGTGCGTGTCGGCGCGCGGGGCTTACAACTCCCGTAGTGCCTGCGCGGGTTTTGCTCGCAGTAAGGGGAGCGAACCCGCGAGCGCGAAGGTAAGCACCATCGCCAGGCCGATGCCGAGCACGGACAGCACCACGCGCCAATC
>JBKBMC010000077.1:0-4674 GCA_046296075.1 Erythrobacter sp.
GGGGAGGCGGGGTGGGCGGTTTGCGCCGCGCGTGAGCGCGGCCTAAATCAGCCCAGCGCGGCCTTGAGATCGGCAACCAGATCAAGCCGCTCCCACGGGAAGAAATCGCCCTCGGCCGCGCGGCCGAAGTGGCCATAGGCAGCGGTCGGCTGATAGATCGGCTTGTTAAGACCGAGATGCGTGCGGATCGAACGCGGGGTCAGCCCGCCGAGCTTGGCAATGCCGAGGATCGCCTGTTCGATCTTGTCGTCCCCGACGGTGCCGGTTTCATGCGTATCGACATAAAGCGACAGCGGTTCGGACACCCCGATCGCATAGGCGATCTGGATGGTGCAGCGCGTCGCCAGCCCGGCGGCGACGACGTTCTTGGCAAGGTATCGGGTGATGTAGGCGGCCGAACGGTCAACCTTGGTCGGGTCCTTGCCGCTGAACGCGCCGCCACCATGCGGGGCTGCGCCGCCATAGGTATCGACAATGATCTTGCGGCCCGTCAGGCCCGCGTCGCCATCCGGCCCGCCGATTTCGAAAGCGCCGGTCGGGTTGATGTAATACTTGGTCTCGCGCAGCAGCACTGGCGGGATCACGTCGGCGACGACCTTCTTCACATAGGCCGCCAGCTCGGCATATTTTGCCGCGTCGGCATGCTCGCCCGTCAGGCAATAGCCCTGCTTGTGCTGGGTCGAGACCACCACGGCGGTGGCTGCCACCGGCAGCGAGCCTTCGTAGCGCAGGGTCACCTGGCTCTTGGCGTCGGGTTCAAGGAAGGGAGCAACACCCGAGTGGCGGTCTGCCGCCATGCGTTCAAGGATCTTGTGGCTGTAATACAGCGTCGCAGGCATGAGGCCGGGCGTTTCATCAGTGGCATAACCGAACATGATGCCCTGATCGCCCGCGCCTTCATCCTTGTTGTCGCCGGCATCAACACCCTGCGCGATTTCCGCCGACTGGCCATGGAGGTTGTTTTCAAAACGGAAGGTTTCCCAGTGGAAGCCCTTCTGTTCGTAACCGATGCGCTTGACCGTCTGGCGCACGGTCGCCTCGATTTCCTCTTTGGCGCCGGGGACCCATTCGCCGTTCTCGTAGACGCCCTTGCAGCGGATTTCGCCCGCCAGCACCACCAGCTGCGTGGTGGTCAGGGTTTCGCAAGCAATGCGCGCTTCGGGGTCCTTGGACAGGAACAGATCAACGATCGCATCGGAAATCTGATCAGCAACCTTGTCCGGGTGGCCTTCGGAAACGCTTTCGGAAGTGAACAGGTAATTCTCGCGCAAGGGAGCCTCCGGGGATGAATCATTGCACCAGACCCGCGCCCTTATGCAGATATAAGGAAACCTTTATGTCCGGCCTTTGCTTAAGCCCCTAGCCTTGCCGGGCGCGGCGTGCAAGCCATCTTGGCAGGACAAGGCCCAGCGCCAGCAGCAGTCCGGCCCACGCGAGCGTCAACATATGGCCCAGCTGCGCGAACAGGGTGGGCGGCTTGGCGGCGGGAATGCGACCATGAATAGCACCCGCCTTGCCGCTGGCTACGTGTGCTCGCACCACGCCGTTTGCGTCGATTACCGCGCTGATCCCGGTGGTCGTGGAACGCAGCACCGGCAGGCCTTCCTCGATCGCGCGCATCCGCGCCTGTGCAAGATGCTGCGGTGGGCCCCAGCTGCCGAACCAGCCATCATTGGACGGATTGAAGATATAGTCAGGCCGGTTTGCGCGGTCAGCGACATGGCCCGAAAAGACGATTTCATAGCAGATCTGGATGCCGGCCTTGCCATGCTTGCCCAGATCGAGCGTGCGTGGGCCGGGGCCGGGGTCATAGTCAATCGTCCCTGCCACCAGCCGTGCAAGGCCAAGCGGTTCGAGCAGCGGCTTCATCGGCAGATATTCGCCATATGGCACCAGATGCGCCTTGGCATAGTGGTGCGTAATGGCGCCCGCGCCGTTCAACGCCAGTACCGAATTGCGCGCGCTCACCGCGCCGAGTGTGCCATTCTCCTTGGTGCCGATATCGAGATTGACGACGCCGGTCAGCAGCGTCGATCGCGGCCCGATCACCTTGCCGATGCGCTCACGCGCATAGGCCGGATCGCCGCGCACGGTCATTTGCAGATAGTAACGTTCGGGATAGCCATCTTCGAGATAGTCCGGCACCGCGCTTTCCGGCCATAACACCAGCCGGGATTGCTCGCGCCCTTTGGCTGTCAGCCGGGCAATGCGCTGGAACTGCTCTTCATACTTTGAACCATCATTGATCTCGTCCTGCGGGATCAGCGGTTGGATGAGGGTATAGCGCGTGTCGCTGGTGGTACGCTCGCTCAGCGGATCGGCCAGCATCCCCGCGCCACTGATCAGGGCGATTCCGCCGAAAATCAGCCAACGTTGCGCGATCAGCGCCCAGATCAGACCAGCACCGATCATTACTGCCAGCCCTGAAAGAGCATAGGTACCCACCCAGGGTAGCAGCATCGCAAGACCGGGCGCGTCCCATCCGCTCAGCAGCATCAGCCCTACCGGGGGCCACGGATAGCCGGTGAACACCCAGCCGCGTAAGGCTTCGGTGACGATCCACGCGCCCGCCAGCACCAGCCCGAAGGCCCATAGCGGTCGGCCTCGCGCCAGCAGATGCGCCGCCAGCGCTGCCAAGGCGGGATACCAGGCGAGGTAAATGCACAGCAGCGGCACCGCCAGCCAGCCCAGAGCCGCAGGCATTTCCGCCTGGTAGGTAAAGGCGGTCGCGATCCAGTTGTTCGAAAGCGTCAGATGCCCCCAACCAAACAGCCAGCCACGACCCAGTGCCGCACGCCAATCGGGTGCATCGAAAACGAGCCAGACAAACCCGGCAAGCGCCGCAACGCCAAGCGGCCAGAGGTGCAGTGGAGGATAGGCGCATGCCCCAAGCAGGCCGAGCGCCAGCGCGCTCCACGCGGGAAAGCGCCGCATAAAATCAGGCAGGAAATGCAACCGGTCCTTCATCACGCCTCGCTCTCGCTCATGCGGGAGATGTCAGACCGGGCGCGGCAGATTCAGCCGACCGTTTCCAGATTACCATCGCTCCCGTCGGCCTCATCGGCGCGGATCGAGGGTGGCAGGATCGATGAATCGATACCGGCAGGGGTATCATCCCCTTCACTGGCGCGGCGTGGCTTGCGGCGCGGCTTGTCCCCGCGTTCGGGACGTTCGCCCCTGTCGGCCCGCTTTTCGCCGCTGTCATCACGCGGCTTGCGCTGGCGGCTGCGACGCGCCGAAGCGCGTTCGGCAGCAGCATTGGCAGCCGCAGCGGCCTCTTCAGCGGGGTCACCAAGGAAAGACTCGCCTTCCGAGGCAAACTCGCCCTCTGCTGCGAATTCGCCTTCGTCACCCACGATCGCCTGCTCTTCTTCGCGGCGCGGACGGGCGCTGCGTTCGGCGCGACGCGGACGATCGAAATCGAAATCATCCTCGTTTTCGTCCTGCGTCTGTTCGCGCTCTTCGAAACGGCGGCCACGGGCTTCTTCCTGACGGGCCTTGTTATCGGCAATGACGCGGAAATAGTGATCGGCGAATTGCAGGTAATATTCCATCTGCACGCGGTCGCCATTGTGCTGGGCGTCCTGCGCGAGCTTCTTATACTTGTCGAGCAATTGCGGCGCATTGCCACGCGCCCGGCTGTCAATCCGGTTAACCTGATTGCCGTTGCCAGTCTGATTGCGATTGCCGCGACCACGGCGGCGATTATTGCGGTTGTTATTCAAGAAAGCGGTTCCTCATCAGCGACCGGCACAGCGAAAACACCCGCTTGCGGCCCACAGACCCCTTGTCTTTGCGCGGTGCCGCCTTTGATAAAAAAGGCAGCTGGCGCACTCCGCGCCGCTGTGACCGTTGGCGTGACGCATGCGGCCTATCAGCTGAGTTTTGGAGCTTGGTTCAGCGATTTGCGCCCTTCGCAAGTCGTCTGACCTGATTCGGGGTTAGCCGTGCGCGGAGCGTTTGCCAAGCCCCCCGCCAAAATTCATGCGCGCAAGACCAGCGCGCGCGGACGTCCGGCGAGGTCGTGCCGTACCTGACTGGCGAAGCCCGCAGCGGCTGCGATCGCGGCGACGGCATCAGCCTGACCCGCGCCGATTTCGAGGATCGCAACCGCGCCGGAGTTCATAAGCGCGGGCAATTGCGGGACGAGCATGCGGTAATCGTCGAGCCCCTCCGGCCCGGCGAACAGCGCGGTCGCAGGCTCATAATCGCGCACCTGCCGGTCAAGCGCGGCATCGTCCTCGACATAGGGCGGGTTGCACAGGATGAGATCGAAAGTGCCAAGACGCTTGCTCCAGCCGGGTCTGTTCCAGTCGGTGGTGATCAATTTGACCCGATGACCGATATCGAAGCGCGCAGCATTCTTGTCGGCAATGGCGATTGCGGCTGAGGATATGTCGATCCCGACGCCCGTTGCCTGCCAGCGTGCGCCCACGGCTTGCGCATGGGCTGCGGCCTCTGCCAGAAAAGTCAGCAGCAGCACGCCCGAGCCGGTTCCCAGGTCGATCACGCGCCCGGCATCAGGTTTGATCTCCAAGGCAGCCTGAATGATCGTTTCGCTGTCATGACGCGGGATCAGCGTATCGGGGGTCACGCAGAAGGATCGCCCATAGAACTCCTGCGCTCCGACAATATAGGCAACAGGCTCATGCGCGGCGCGCCGATCGATGCTTT
>JBKBMC010000077.1:4684-10811 GCA_046296075.1 Erythrobacter sp.
AGGTCCGATCGGCTGACCTCGAAAGCATGCGCCATCAGCAATTCGGCATCGAGCCGCGCCGTGTCGCTGATCGGCGCAAGCCGTTCGGCTGCTGCGCGGAGAGCTTCGCCGACCGTCATTCCGCCCCCATCACTCACTTAACGCCGCCAGCCGCTTGCCTTCGTCCTCGGCGATCAGCGCGTCGACCAGTTCGGCCAGCCCCGGCCCGGCGAGCACCTCGTCAAGCTTGTGCAGCGTCAGGCCAATGCGGTGATCGGTCACACGGCCTTGCGGGAAATTGTAGGTGCGGATGCGTTCGGAGCGATCCCCGCTGCCGACCATCGCCTTCCTCGCTTCGGCCTCGGCGCCCTGCGTGGCCTCGCGCTGCGCGTCATAAAGCCGCGTGCGCAGCACCTGCATCGCCTTTTCCTTGTTCTTGTGCTGGCTGCGGCCATCCTGACAGGTGACGACCGTGCCGGTGGGCAGGTGGGTGATGCGCACCGCCGAATCGGTGGTGTTAACGTGCTGGCCGCCCGCGCCGCTGGCCCGATAAACGTCGATCTTGAGATCCTTGTCCTCGATTTGCACATCGACGTCGTCCGGTTCCGGTAGCACTGCGACAGTCGCCGCCGAGGTGTGGATGCGCCCGCCGCTTTCGGTGACAGGCACGCGTTGGACGCGGTGGACGCCGCTTTCGAACTTCAGCTTGGCGAACACGCCGGTGCCGGTGACGTTGGCGATCACTTCCTTGAACCCGCCGATGTCGCTGGCATTGATGCTGACTGCTTCGACCTTCCATCCCTGCTCGGCAGCGTAGCGTTCGTACATGCGATACAGGTCAGCGGCGAACAGCGCGGCTTCATCGCCCCCGGTGCCGGCGCGGATTTCGAGCATCGCGGGTTTGGCATCCGCCGAATCGCGCGGCAACAGCGCGATGGCGAGGCGGCGTTCGAGGTCGGGGAGGGTGGCCTTGATCTGGGCGAGTTCGTCCTCGGCCATCGCCTTCATCTCAGGGTCGGCGAGCATCTCGGCGAGGCCCGCCATTTCCTCGCGCGCGGATTTCACTTCGGCGGCGATCTTGGCGACGGGTTCTAGTTCCGCGTAGTCGCGGGAGGCGCGGACAAAGGCCTCGCCCTCGAGCGTTCCGCTCGCCATGCGCGCTTCCAGCTCCGCAAAGCGGTGCGCGATCTGTTCGAGACGTTCGGGGGGGATTTGCATGGCTTGCTTATTACTCGTCTTCCCGGGCTTGACCCGGGATCCCGCTACTTAATGTCCCGCCGCGAGAAGAAAAGCGGGGCCCCGGGGCAAGCCCGGGGTGACGGATGGGCTAATGGCCCGACAAGATGAAGCTTTCGACCGCCGTATGGCGCTCTCCGCCATCGCCCATGATGCGCATCGGTGAGCCTTCATCGGTCACGGCGAACGAAGCAAGCGCGTGCGAGGACAGCTTCTTGGCCTTGTCGAACCGCTTGCGCGGCGAGCCGCTGGCCACAAGCTCGGCTGAGAAACCGCCAGCGCGAAGCTTGCCCATCAACGTGATGGCATCGGCAAGTCGTTCGTCATTCTCGACCACCACCACGACATCAGCCTTCTCCTCCTCCCGCGCGCCCACAAGCATAGCCAGCCGCTCAATCCCGGCGGCCCAGCCAACCGCAGGCGTGGGCGCGCCGCCGAGCGACTCCATCAGCCCGTCATAGCGCCCGCCGCCGAGCACCGTGCTCTGGCTACCCAAAGCCGCCGCAGACGCACTCCCCTCATCAGGGATGAATTCGAATGCCGTGTGGCGATAGTAATCCAGCCCGCGCACAAGGCTTTCGGCCCGCACCCACTTCACCCCTGCCGCATCCAGCCCGCTGGTGACGGCGGCGAAGAACGCGCTCGCCTCCTCCGACAAAAACGCATCGATCTTCGGTGCATCGGCGAGGAACGGCTTGTCCCTCGGGTCCTTCGAATCGAGAATCCGCAGCGGGTTCTTCTCCAGCCGCTCCTGCGATTCTTCCGACAGCTGGTCCTTCACCGCGCGGAAGTAGTCGATCAACGCCGCCCTCCACGCCTCGCGGCTGGCCGCATCGCCCAGCGTGTTGAGGTGCAGCGTCACATCATGGATGCCCAACTCCTTGAGCAGCTGATCCGCCATCGCCAGCAGCTCGACATCCGCCTGCGGCTCGGCAGCGCCGATCACCTCGGCGTCGATCTGGTGGAACTGGCGGTAGCGGCCCTTCTGCGGGCGTTCATAGCGGAACAAAGGCCCGTGGGTGGCGACCTTCAGCGGCGCATATTGCTGCCAGCCGTTGGTCAGGAAGGCGCGGGCGATGCCGGCGGTGAATTCGGGGCGCAGGGTCAGTGAATCCCCGCCGCGATCCTCGAAGGAATACATCTCTTTCGACACCACGTCGGTCGTTTCGCCCAAGCTCCGCGCGAACACCTCGGTCTTTTCGAACACCGGCATTTCCACCCGGCGGAAGCGATAGAGCCGCCGCACGCGCTCGAAGGTTTCGACCACGAAGGCGAAGGCCTCGGCATCGGCGCCGAAGATATCCTGGGTGCCGCGGATGGCTTGCGGGGTGTTCTTGCTCATAGATGTCCTTAACGTGCAGGGCGCGATTAAGGCCACGCGGGGTCTTTCGCAATCCTGCGAGAGGCATTAAGGGCACCGGCCAATCCTCTTTCCTCTCGGCCTGGCAGCCTTTCCTGCTGCATCTCCGGCCTCAGCCAAGAACGAGAAACCGATGCGTATCGATCTGATCCCGACCGGCGTGAACCCGCCCGAAGATGTCAATGTCATCATCGAAGTGCCGCTGGGCGGCGAGCCGGTGAAGTATGAATTCGACAAGAAATCAGGCGCGCTGTTCGTGGACCGTATCCTCCACACGCCGATGCGCTATCCCTGTAACTACGGCTTCATCCCCCACACGCTTGCCGAAGATGGCGACCCGATCGATGCGCTGATCGTGGCGCGCACGCCGTTCATTCCGGGCTGTGTTGTGCGCGTGCGCCCGGTTGGCGTGCTGATGATGGAGGATGATGGCGGCGGCGATGCCAAGCTGCTGTGCGTTTCGGTGAACAAGGTACACCCCTATTACGAGGATGTCGCCGAACACACCGATCTGCCCAAGATCCTGCTCGATCAGATCGAGCATTTCTTCACTCATTACAAGGATCTGGAGCCGGGCAAGTGGGTCAAGTGCGAAGGCTGGGAAGGCAAGGCCACGGCTGAGCGGCTGCTCATGGAATCGATTGATCGCTACAATGCCGAACAGGCTGGTGCGCTCGCAGTCGAGCACAAGGAACATCCCGGCGCGCCGCGCGGGTAAGGATCCGTGACAGGAAGGCAGGCGCGCTTGAGGCAGTGCGCTTGCCACGCGTTCAGAATGCGGTCAGCAATCCCTTGAAGATCAGGGTCAGTGCAAAAGGCAGCCCTATCGCGAGGGCCCACAGGGCTGTGATGTCGCGGCGGAACGCGCCAGCATAGGCCGGGTTCGTGGCTTCGCTGTCATCCAGCCCGCTCCAGCGTGCTTCAAAGCGGCGCCACACCGGTATGATCCCGGCAACCAGCACGATCAGCGCAAGATAGGGCAGCACGCCCGAGGCCCCTTCGTTGAGCGCATGCACGGTGAAGAAAATCTGCAGGCCGGTGTAGACCAGCAGCGCATAGGCGACATGGTCGCTGATCGCGCGCCGCCAGTCGAGCGGTTTGGCGCGCCTTTGCGTGCCGACTTGGGTTGTTTTTACCATGTCACCGCTCCCCAACGGTTTGTGTCCCCGGATGGGCAAGTATTGCAAACATAGGGGTGCGATGCAAGGTCGCCCAACAATGCGCCATTCTGATCTCGATCATGCAGACAGAGTGGTTCATTTCACTGAAAATACGTTTGTTTTGTTTGCAACGCAATTGTTGCTGTTTTGCGCACGGTCTGCAAAGCAAAAATCCTGCCAAATGGTGAAATTATCCGAGCAAGGGCTCTTTCGTGCGGGGCTCAGCCTGCTAAAGATAGCGCATATGACTGACAGCATCGCTCTTGCCGATCAGACCGATCCCGTCGGCGCCGCGCTTTGCGGCAGCGGGCTTGAGGTGATTTCCATTGCCAAAAGCTATGACAAGCGCAGCGTTCTGACCGATATTTCGCTCACCGTGGCGAAGGGAGAGGTGCTCGGCCTGCTCGGACCGAATGGCGCGGGCAAAACGACGTGCTTCTATTCGATCATGGGACTGGTGAAGCCCGATTCGGGTCGAATCCTGATGGATGGCGTCGATGTCACCAAGCTGCCGATGTACCGCCGTGCCGTGCTCGGGCTGGGCTATCTGCCGCAGGAAACCAGCATCTTCCGCGGGATGACGGTGGAGCAGAATATCGAGTGCGTGCTCGAACTGGTCGAGCCGGATGCCGCCACCCGCGCGAGCGAACTGGAACGCCTGCTTGACGAATTCGGCCTCACCCGGCTGCGTTCCTCGCCCGCGATGGCATTGTCGGGCGGGGAACGGCGCCGCTGCGAGATCGCGCGCGCACTGGCGGCCAAGCCTTCGATCATGCTGCTGGATGAGCCCTTCGCCGGGATCGACCCGCTCTCGATCAGCGATATCCGCGATCTGGTGAAAGACCTCAAGCAGCGCGGCATCGGCGTGCTGATCACCGATCACAACGTGCGCGAGACGCTCGACATCGTTGATCGCGCCTGCATCATCTATGGCGGACAAGTGCTGTTCGCCGGCAGCCCGCAGGAACTGGTCGCCGATGAAAACGTCCGGCGGCTCTATCTCGGTGAAAGCTTCACGCTGTGATTTTCCGGTGGGAGGCGATGTGACGGTCTCGGGCGGGTCTAGGCCCACTGGGGTCCATGCCAACCCGCTCCCCCGCCCTTCCGCCCTTCAGGGTATGATCCCGGGTGGAAGGGCGGGGGAGAGGGCTGGCTCGGCGCGCAGCATTTTGCGAAGCGAAATACGGATCGACGCATAATGGCACTCGGTCCCCGCCTTGATCTTCGCCAATCGCAATCGCTGGTGATGACACCGCAATTACAGCAGGCAATCCGGCTGCTGGCGGCTTCCAACCTCGAGATCGAGACTTTCATTGCCGAGGCGCTCGAAGCCAATCCTTTGCTTGAAACAGGCGGACTGAGCCATGAGGCGCCCGCGCCCGACGAAGGCGGCGATGATTTTGCCGGTTCAGCCCCTGACGAGATCACCGCCGATCAGCTGATCGCGCAGGGGCATGGCGAGGCCGAGGCCCCGCTCGATCTGGCAGGCGCGGCGCTTGATCGCGATGTCGATACGGGTGATGGAGCACGCTCGCAAAAGGACGCGGAATGGGGTGCGTCCAGCGGTGCAGGCGGCGGCGAAGGCGATGACGGCGATTTTTCGGATCGCAGCGCTGCCGAGGTAACCTTGCGCGAACATCTCGAATCGCAGGTTGGCGCGCTGGCGCGCAGCCACGAGGAAGATTTCGCCGCGCGCCACATCATCGGGCTGCTGGATGATGCCGGCTATCTGCCATTCCCGCTGCATGAAGTCGCCGAGGATCTGGGCGTTGCAAAGAGCGCTGCGGAGGCTGCCTTGCGGCTTGTCCAGTCGCTTGATCCATCGGGTGTGGGCGCGCGCGATCTTGCCGAATGTATTGCCATCCAGGCGCGCGAAGCGGACCGCTATGATCCGTGCATGGCGGCGCTGATCGCCAATCTCGATCTGGTGGCCCGCGGCGAAGTCGAACGGCTCAAGCGGCTCTGCCGGGTGGATGACGAGGATTTTGCCGACATGCTGCGCGAGTTGCGCAGCTATGATCCCAAGCCGGGGCTGGCCTTTGCACCTTCGGCCATCAGCACCGTTGTGCCCGACATTCTGGTGAGCGATAACGGAAAGGGCGGCTGGGATATCGCGATCAACGAGGAAACCCTCCCGCGTTTGATCGTCAACCGTTCCTATCTCACCGAAGTAAGCGCGGGCGGGGCAGGCGATCCGGCAGCCAATGCGTGGCTCAAGGAGAAGCTCGCCGATGCTCATTGGCTGATCCGCGCGCTCGACCAGCGCCAGCGCACCATCCTCAAGACGGCAGCCGAAATCGTCCGGCAGCAGGATGGCTTCTTTCGTCGCGGCGTATCAGACCTGCGTCCGCTGACCTTGCGTGAAGTGGCCGAGAAGGTCGAGATGCATGAA
>JBKBMC010000078.1:0-10742 GCA_046296075.1 Erythrobacter sp.
GTGGTTGACGAGGCAACGGAAGCGATCTGGCCACTGCCCGGCGATCCAGTTCACCATATAGCCGCCATAGCTTGCCCCCATGGCGCAGGCGCGGCTGCCATCGATCTGGGGATCAAGGGTAAGGGCGTGCGCGAGCCCCTTTTGTAAATCCTCCAGCGGCTTTCCGCCCCAGTCGGCGTTGATCGCATCGGTAAATGCCTGCCCGTATCCGGTCGATCCGTGGAAATCGATCGAGATCACTGCATAGCCCTGACTGGCGAAGACGCGCGGATTCCAGCGGGTTGACCAGGCATCATTGTAGCTGCCCTGCGGCCCCCCATGAATGTTGAGCAGCGCGGGAATCGGGCCCTGCTGGTCTTTCAGTCGGGTGATCTGCCCCCACACCGTCGCCCCGTTCGCGCCGGTGAAGCTGAACCGCGTGGTCACAGTCGGCGCCATCTTGCCCATGCGGGTGGTGACGACGTCCGTGAGCGGAGTCGCCTGCGCGAGACCCGTCGAAAGATACAATTCCGCCGGCTGACCGATCGAATCGCGGGTGAACAACAGCCGATTCCCCGGCAGCGGCGTGAGATTGGCGATATGCGCCTCATTGCCTGCCATCAGATCAAGCCGTTGTGCCTCGCCCGTTTCCGGATCAAGCCGGAACGCGGGGGTATCCAGCACCTCGCCTGCGGTGGCAATCAGATAGGATCCATCGGCACTCCAGGCCAATTCGCTAAAGGACAGGTCGATATCTTCGGTAAGCTTGCGGGTCTCCCCGCTGGCGAGATCGCGCAGGTGCACCACCAAGCGGTCCGCTTCATAGCCGGGGCGTTCCATGGCAAGCCATGCCAGATAGCGCCCATCCGGCGAAGGTGTCGGGTGGCTGTCATGCGCCGGATTGCCGCCGGTGATCAGACGCGGTGCATAGCCCGATAAGTCGGAGAAATAGATGTCGAGATTGGTCGACCCCGGTTCTTCCGCATTAAGCAGGCGTGCGGCGAAATAGACCCCGTTGCCCCCCGAAGCAAAGGCAATGTCTTCCCCCCCGCCGAACGGCAAGGTCGGCACATTGGCGGTAATGGCGCCATTGGCGACTCCGCCATCAAGCGGCACACCGTCGCCGCTCACCCGACCATCTTCGAGGGTGAAGACGAAGACGCGGCTTGGTGAAGCGGGATTGCTCCAGCTGTCCCAGTGGCGCACAAAGCCTTTGCCGCCTTCGTAAAGTCGTCCGGAGCCGGGGCCGGGCAGATGCGCATTGACCTGACCGCCACAGCCAAAACTGGTGCAATCCCGCGGCACGCGCGCCCACAGGGCAATGCGGCTCGCTTGCGGAGCGAGTTTGAACCCCGCGATGTCGATATCGGGAAATGCCGCAACCAGCTGCGGCGCGCCGGAAACCCCGGCACCGCTTATGGCCATACGCCACACCCGCGTACGGCGCGGGGCGGTGCTATCCGGGTGCTCGTTGCTCAGGAAATAGAGGTGGTTGTCCGTCCCCAGCGCGAGGCTGGATGCCCGCAACGGGAGATCAAGCGCCTGAGGCTGCGCTCCGGGCGTGGTCAGATCGAGCAGATAAATGGCGGGCTGGCGATCAAGTGTGGCAGGGTCCGTCTGGGTGACGCCATAAACCACAAAGCTGCCATCGGCGGCTGCCACCGGCGCACCAAGGCGCGGCAGCGTGACAAGATCGCGCGCACTCATTGCGGGGGCGGGCACGGGTGGGGTTTGCGCTGCGACCGGCGTTGCGGTGGCAATCAGGGCGGAGGCGGGCAGCAGGGCCGCGCCAAATCGTGTGATCCAGTGCATGGCATGGCGGATTAACGTGCCGGACGCGTCATGGCCAGAGCGGAGACGCGCAGACCGATCCGCGCCGCAAGTTACATCCGCTTGCCAGCGATCCGCGCAATCTCGGCCTGAACCATTCGCTCGACCATCGCGGGCAGGTTCTTGTCGAGCCAGTCTGCCAGCATCGGGCGCAGCAAATCGCGGGTCAGCCCTTCGAGCGAGGTTTCTCCCGAACGCACGATTTGCGGCCGGGCACCCGGTTCGGCCAGCATCGCGAGGGCCGCGAGATTTTCCTGCATTGCCTCGCGCACGGCGGGGGCAACGAGCGATGCCTCATGCGCATCGTCGTGCACTTCCGCGTTGGCCACCGGTTCGGCCGAAAGCTCCATGTCTGCCAGATCGAGAACATCAGCCTCGTCGCGCACGGTGTGTGGCCGATCCTGTTCGGACGGAGTATCGCCATCCTCATCAGTTTCATCCGACGCTGCCACCAGTTCGCGGCGACGCCGCGCTTCGAGAGCGCCCGCCCGATTATCCCGCGCGATCACTTTCTTGATTGATTCGAGGATTTCCTCGACCGAAGGCTCACCGCTTTGTGACATTGTGCCCCGCTTTCGTCTGTTGCCCCCTTGTCAGCTCGCCTGTCCCGAATCGGGTCAACCGATGCTATTTTGGGGCCGGTTCGTCGGGGATTGTTGCGTCAGGGGCGGGAATGTCAACGGTTCTGGTCGAAACCGGGGCAGGTTTTGGCTTGCGACCGAAATCCCACAGGTCATGATGCACGTCATCATAGTGCTCCTGCGGATCATAAAGCGGGCCGGTGGTTTCGAGATTGAGATCGCGCGCTTCCGCCTTCCCCATCGCGGCGAGCAACGTGAAACCGGCCACATAGGCATTGCGCCGCGCGGTCACCAGCTGCGCGCGCGATTGCAGCAATTCCTGCTCGGCATTAAGCACTTCGATGATTGTCCGATTGCCGATCGAGTTTTCCGCACGCACGCCTTCAAGGCTGAGCTCGGCAGCGGCAACGGCCTGTTTCGAACTTTCGATCACCGCGTTTGAAGCCTGCCATGCGGCATAGGCTGAACGGGTCTGCGCAATGATATCGCGTTCGGTTGCGATCATCTGTTCCAGCGTCGCGCTTTCGCGGGCACCGGCCTGGCGATAGCGCGCGGAAATCGCCCCGCCCTGAAACAGCGGAATGCGCAGTTGCAACGCCATGTTCGAGGTGGTTTCTTCCTGGAACAGCTGATTGGCGAAGGCGCCGCCCAGTGTGTTGAAATAATTGGTATAATCAACCCCGGTGGTCAAACCCAGCGTCGGCCTGCGCCCGGCGGCAGCTGCCTTGGTGTCAAAGCCCGCCGCATCAGCCCGTTCGCGGGCGGCGATCAGATCAGGATTGTATTTGAGCGCGATCTCGACCGCCTCCACCGCGGTCTGCGGCAGGCCGGGAAGCGGGGGCGGCGCTTCGAGATTGGCGGGCGCGCGGCCCACCAGTCTGATATAGGTTTCGCGCGCGGCGATCAGATCGGAATTGGCCGAGCGCAGATCTGCTTCTGCCAGTGCGAGACGCGAATCGGACTGGGCGACATCGGTGATGGTGAGATCGCCGATCTGGAAACGGTCACGCGCGGCCTCAAGATCGACCCGCAGCACTTCGATCTGGTTGGTGGCGAGGCCGACGAGCGCTTCGGTGCGCAGCACGTCCATATAGGCGGCGACTGTCTGGCTGAAGACGGCGCTCTCGGTGGCGCGCAGATCGGCCTCCCCTGCAGACACGCGCTCCTTGGCGGCTTTCGTCGCGTTCTTGATCGCGCCGCCATTATAGATCGGCACCGTCAGCGCAGGGCCGGCGCGCAGGACACGCTTGGGCGCGGCGAAGGCGTTGGGAGAGATAATCAGGTTTTCGACGTAATTCGTGTTGATGTCGGCTTGCGGCAGGCCTTGCGCCTTGGCGATCACGACATCTTCATCAACCGCACGCTGCTGGGCACGCGCGCCCTGCAAGGTCGGATTGGTTTCATACACCGCCACCAGTGCATCGCGCAGCGAATCAGCCGACGCCGGCACCGCCGCCAGCGTGGCGAAGGTCAGCAGGCTTGCTGCCCCGGTAAGCCGCGTGATGGCGCGCCGATGATTCACGCGAAAGACCAGCCCTTCGGCGCATCAAAGGCGCGCAGCACCGGAATGCCGAGATCCTCGATCGCGCGCAGCGACACGCGGCCATCAATCTGCTGCCCTGCCGCAAGACGCGTCACCTGTCGCAGCACGAGACCGGAGACAATGCGGCCTTCCTCGCCAAGCTGCGCTGCAAGCGAGTCGGGGATCTGTTCAACCGCGCCATCGATGACGATCAGCGAAAAGGGTGCGCCTGCCGCAGGCTTGCCAGCTGCGGCTTCGGCGGCAGAAATGGTTACGACTTCGCTCACCAGCGGGCGCAGCAGCTCGGCAAGGTAGCCGGTACCACCCTCTACCACCAGCACGCGATCAGAACGCACCGGAGCTGCTTCGAGCAGCAGTTTGCCGTAGAACAACGGCGCGGCAAGATGTGCACCTTCGCCCAGCGATACGGTGCGATCAATATAGGCCAGTGCTGCCTTGTCGGCGGGCAGGAATGCCTCGCGCGGGACAGCCAGCATCCTGGCGAGCGCGAACTCCTCGTTCACGCCGCTGGTCCGCAGCTGGCTATCGATCATCGCACGGCGTGCGATATGGCTGTCAGTCGGTGGGGCGTCTTTTGTCATGGCAGCTTCGATCATATCAACTCCGTATCTGCTGTATTAGTTGTGCAATACAGCAGATCAAGCCCCTCTCTAGCCACCGTGCGCAATTGTTCCAAGCGCTTTGGGGCGCTTTAGGCCTTTGACCTGCCGCCACCTGCGGGTTTAGGGGAGCGCGCATCGACCGGGATAAGGATAGCTTCGATGAGTGACATGATGACGGGCCAGGGAGCAGATGTGCGGATCGAGACGGATTCGCTCGGTGAGGTGGCGGTTCCCGCGCACGTCCATTGGGGTGCGCAGACGCAGCGTTCGATCGTCAACTTCCCGATCGGCGGTGAAAAGATGCCCCCCGCGCTGGTCCGGGCGCTGGGAATCCAGAAGCTTTCCGCCGCGCGGGCCAACATGACACTCGGCGTGCTCGATGCCACCCTGGGCGAGGCGATCGTGCAGGCCGCGCGCGAAGTGATCGATGGAACGCTCGCTGACCAGTTCCCGCTGGTGGTGTGGCAGACCGGCAGCGGCACCCAGTCGAACATGAATGCCAATGAAGTGATCGCAAGCCGCGCGAACGAGATTCTCACCGGGAGCAAGGGCGGCAAGGCCCCGGTTCACCCCAATGATCATTGCAACATGGGGCAATCGTCGAACGACACCTTCCCCACCGCAATGCACATCGCCGCCGCGAGTGAGGCGATGGATCACCTGATCCCCGCGCTGAAGAAGCTGCACGGCGCGCTGGATGCCAAGGCCCAGGAGTTTGCTGATATCGTCAAGATCGGCCGCACCCATTTGCAGGATGCGACCCCGATGACGTTGGGGCAGGAATTCTCCGGCTATGCCAAGCAGATCGAATATGGCATCGCCCGTGTCGAAGCCGCCTTGCCGCGCGTGCTGGAACTGGCGCAGGGCGGCACGGCCGTCGGCACCGGGATCAACGCCAAGGTCGGGTTCGATGTCGCCTTCGCTGCCGAGGTCGCTGCCGAGACCGGCCACGCTTTCGTGACCGCGCCCAACAAGTTTGAAGCCTTGGCCGCGCATGATGCGATGGTCGAGATTTCGGGCGCGCTGAATGTGCTCGCCGTCAGCCTGATGAAGATCGCCAACGACATCCGCCTGCTCGGCTCCGGCCCGCGTTCGGGCCTTGGCGAGCTCAGCCTGCCCGCCAACGAGCCGGGTTCGTCAATCATGCCGGGTAAGGTCAATCCGACCCAGTGCGAAGCGATGACGATGGTGTGCGCGCAGGTGATGGGCAATCACGTCGCGGTGACGGTGGCGGGATCGCACGGCCATCTGGAACTCAACGTGTTCAAGCCCGTGATCATCTACAATGTGCTGCAGTCGATGAAGCTGATCGGCGACGCCTCCCATGCCTTCACCGACAATTGCGTGGTCGGGATTGAGGCGAACACTACCCGCATCACCCAGCTTCTGAATGAGAGCCTGATGCTGGTGACCGCGCTCAATCCCCACATCGGATATGACAACGCGGCCAAGATCGCGAAGAAGGCCCACGCCGAGGGGACGACGCTCAAGGAATCGGCGCTGGCGCTCGGCCTGCTGACCGAGGAGCAGTTCGCTCAGTGGGTGGTGCCGTCCGACATGATCCGCCCACGGGGGTAAGTGGCGGCTGAACATCCGTTCAGCTTTCGACCAACGCGCCATCTCGCCCGATAACCCGCCGTGCGGGGCGTGGCGCGCGCGAGCGTGCTGGGTTATCGGTCGGCCCCATCATGGCGATATTCGAACCCGATCTTGCCCCCACCCCTTCGCGGGTAAGCGTTTCGTTCCGCACCGTGCTGCTTTCGATGGTGGCGCTGTGGGCAACCTATTTCCTCCTCACCACCTTCCGCAGTCTGGTGATGGATTTCGGCTTGCAGTTCGAAATGGCATGGCGGCGCGGACTGGTTTCAGCCATCGGCATCGGCCTTACTATCGTGCTCTGGCTGCTGTTGCGTCTGTTTGACCGGCATACCCTGCCAATCAAGATTGCTGCCGCCACAGTGCTGGCTCTCCCGGTCGCCATGGCGATCGGACAGGTCAACCAATGGGTGTTTGAAGATATCCAGCAGCGACAGGAAAAGCTTTACGCCGAGAAATATAATCTCAACTTGCGGCGCGACGAGGCGGGTAACCTGCTGGTCGATGTGCCTGTCCGCCGCGTCAGTCCGGCACAGGACAGCGGCCAGCCTGCCGAGGAAGTGGTGAGCAAGGAAAGCGTGATCATCGCACCTGCCGATCCGACCGGCGATTTCTGGAAGCGGCTGCTCGAAGTTGCGCTCGGGCGCTATTTCCTGTTGCTCGCTTGGGCGACGACGTATTTCGCTCTGCTTGCCGGGGTGCAGGCGCGCGAGGCGGAGCGGCGCGAGGAGCAATTCCGTTCGGCGGCCAAAGCGGCCGAACTGCGGAGCCTGCGCTATCAGGTCAACCCGCATTTCCTGTTCAACACGCTCAATTCGCTGTCGGCGCTGGTGATGACCGGCAAGGCCGAACGCGCCGAAGCCATGATCCAGACGATGAGCCGCTTCTATCGTCACTCGCTGGCGGACGAGCTGACGAATGACGTTCCGCTGCGCGACGAATTCGATCTCCAGCGACTTTACCTCGATATCGAGGCCGTGCGGTTCCCTGAAAGGCTGAAGTCGGTCTTTGATCTTCCGCCAGCACTTGCTGATGCTCGCGTGCCGGGCATGATCCTGCAGCCGCTGGTGGAGAATTCGGTGAAGTACGCGGTTTCCGCGGTAACGCGCCCGGTCACAGTCAAGGTGGCCGCGCGCGAGGAGCTGGGCGAGCTTGTCATCACCGTCAGCGATGACGGGCCGGGCGTTCCCAAGGGCAGCGTCCACGGTCTTGGCATCGGGCTGGCCAATGTGCGTGATCGCTTGCAAGCGCGGTTCGGCCCGGAAGTCGGCTTTGTTTCGGGCGCAGGCAATGGCGGCTATCACACCGAAATCCGGATTCCCCTGACGCGTATCGAGGTTGGCCATGGGCACTGACAGCGAAGATCAGACCACGCTCAGAACTCTTATCGTTGATGACGAACCCCTCGCGGTGGAGCGGATCCAGGTGATCTGTGCCGAAATTCCCGCGATCCGCGTAGTTGGAACTGCCAGCGATGGTGCGGCGGCGCTCCGGCTTGCGGAAAAGCTTTCGCCCGATCTGGTGCTGCTCGACATGACGATGCCTGAACTTGACGGGCTCTCGGTGGCGCGAGCCCTAGCAACGGGCGAAACGCCGCCTGCAGTGATTTTTGTCACCGCGCATGACAATTTTGCGGTCGAAGCCTTTGACCTTGAAGCGGTCGATTATGTGCTCAAGCCGGTCGCCGCCAACCGCCTCGATCGTGCGATCGAGCGCGCGCTGGCGCGGCGTGGTCCGGCCAAGGTGAAATCAGGCCGCTATCTCGATGAATTATGGGTGCCCAACCGTTCGGAACTGTTGCGGATCGCTGTGAGCGAGGTCCACCGCATCGATGCCGAGCGTGATTATGTGCGCCTGCATGTCGGCACCAGTGATGCGCCGCGCTCCTACTTGCTGCTCCAGACGATTGCAGGACTTGAATCGCGGCTCGATCCCGAACGCTTCATCCGCATCCACCGTTCAACGATCCTCCGGCGAGACGTGATCCGTGGGCTCCGCCACGATGGCTTGGGCGTATGGTCTGCTGAATTGCACAACGGCGAAGCGCTGAGGATCGGGCGCACTTATCTCCCCAAGGTCAAGGCGATGGCGGGCCGCTGAGCGTTCCGCATGCCGCCCAAGAAAATGACCCGACGCGCCGAGGACTTCAGGCGCGCCGGGTCAGGTTGCTGCATCCGCTCGGGGTAAGATCGCGATGCAGACAGGGTAGAAGGGTGGGGCGGGGATCAGCCGCCTTTCTGCCCTTCGCTGGCCATGATCCGCGCCACCTGCTGCTGAGCGCTGCTGCGCGCCTTGGCGATGCAGGTCTTGGCGTCCTCAGAAAGGATGCGAGAGCTGCTGCTCGTGATGTGGGTCTGGCAGACATTGCGCACCGCGCGCTCGATCCGCCAGTTCAGTTCTTTCTGACCTTTCGGCGTCGCGAGATCGATGTCGCTGGTGGTAAAGGTTACGGTCCGCTGTTCCGGCAGTTCGGCCAGCGCGGGGGTCGCTGCCAGAACCAGACCGAGAGCTGCGGGGACACATGCAATCAGTTTCATCTCTTCCTCCATCATGCAGGCTCTTCGCGGGGCCGGGCGGGGGCCGGGCCAATCATCAGGCGGGGTAGCCAGAAGGCCTGCTGAGAACTGTTTAGCCAAGCAAACGAAGGGCTTCACCGCTTGCTCGACCAAACGGGCGCAAGCATCCGATTGGCGCAGGCCGGTTTGGACGTGTGGCTGAAAAGGACCGACGAAAGGTGGTTTTCAACCGACGGGCGCGCGCCCATAGTGGCAGGCGATGAATGTGGCGGTGATCATCATCTTTGTGCTGGGGATCGGCAATTTCACCATGCACCGCGCGGTCATGGAAAGCGGCCACCCCTTGCTGCGTGCTTGGCCTGGCTTTGCCCATCCGTTGGGGCGCAGAATCGCATTTGGCACGGAGTTTCTGGTTCTTTTGCTGGCACTTATGCTGGCGACCCATGGCTGGCCGGGCTTTGCGATTGCCTATGGCGTTTATACCCTGTGCAACGGATTTGCTTCGTGGCTGATGCTGAGCGGGCGGGTGTAGCGCCGATGACGACAAGGCTGTTCCATATCTCGGACGTGCATTTCGGAGTCGAGAACCGCGCGGCCTTGGCAGAAGTCCAGCGCGCGGTGGCGGCGGAGCAGCCCGATGCGGTGGTGTGTACCGGCGACCTGACCCAGCGCGCCAAGCATGGTGAATATGCTGCAGCGCGTGCGTGGTTCGCAGGGCTTGGCGTGCCGGTGATCCTGCAGCCCGGAAATCATGACATGCCCTATTATAACCCGTGGGAGCGCTTTGCCGATCCGTTCCGGCGCTATCGTGCGCTCGATGCCGCGGTGGGCGGCGTGCTGGAGTCCGATGATGTCGTTCTGGTGCCGTTCCTGACGACAGTACCTGCCCAGTGGCGCTTTCCGTGGTCGGACGGGGTGGTGAAAGCGCCTGCCCTCGCCGAGACTGTGGCAGCGCTTGAAGCGCTCAAGGATGATCCCCGGCACAAGCTGGTGATTGCTCACCACCCGTTGCTGGGGCCGCATGATAATGGCGAGAATCCCACCATCGGCGGAGATGCGGCCTTTGCCGCGCTGGCGGATGCCGGGGCGGACGCGGTGCTTTCCGGCCATGTCCACGTGCCGTTTGACGAAGTGCGCGGTCCTGCCGGCAAGTCGCTGCGGATGATCGGCGCAGGCACGCTCTCGACCAGGTTACGGCATGGCGCGCCGCCCTCCTATCGCGTGATCACCTGCGAGCAGGGCCAGCCGATCACCAGCGAATTGAGAGTGCTGGCCTAAGAAAAAGGGCGACCCGTGAGGGCCGCCCTTTCCTTGGGTACCAAAAGGTAAAACCGCTTAGCGCTTCGAGAACTGGAAGCTGCGGCGGGCCTTGGCCTTGCCGTACTTCTTGCGCTCCACCACGCGGCTGTCGCGGGTAAGGAAGCCAGCAGCCTTCACCGTGCCGCGCAGTTCCGGCTCATACTTGCTGAGCGCCTGCGCAATGCCGTGCTTGACCGCGCCGGCCTGACCCGAAAGCCCGCCGCCGGTGGTGGTGGCGACAACATCATACTGGCCGACACGATCGGTGATCGCGAAGGGCTGGTTGATGATCAGGCGCAGGGTCGGACGGGCGAAATAGGTTTCCTGATCCTTGCCGTTGATGGTGATCTTGCCAGTGCCAGGCTTCACCCACACGCGAGCCACGGCATCCTTGCGGCGACCGGTGGCGTAGGCGCGGCCCTGCGCGTCGATTTCACGTTCACGCAGCGGCGCAGCGACGCGGGCGATTTCCGCGGCATCACCCTGCGGGGCATTGCCGGCGATGTCCTTGAGATCGGCGAGATCGGACACGGTGTTGTTCTCGTCAGCCATTATGCGGTGACCTTGTTCTTGCGGTTCATGGAAGCAACGTCGAGCACTTGCGGTTGCTGGCCAGCGTGGGGATGCTCGGTGCCGGAATAGAGGTGCAGCGCCTTCATCTGCTGACGGCCAAGCGGCCCGCGCGGAATCATGCGTTCAACCGCCTTTTCCAGCACGCGCTCGGGGAAGCGACCGCCCAGCACCTTGGCCGGGGTGGTTTCCTTGATGCCGCCGGGGTGGCCGGTGTGCTTGTAAT
>JBKBMC010000079.1:0-10227 GCA_046296075.1 Erythrobacter sp.
CCCCGACCTATGCCGGGTTCTACACCGACGCGGCGCAGCACCAGCGGCTTGAACAGGCCGTCGCTCTCGCCTGCCCGGTTCAGCTCGTCCACGGCCAGCGCGATTCCGATGTGCCGTGGGACATCAGCTTGCAGCTTGCCGCCGCGCTCGCTTCTGATGCGGTTCAGGTTACCCTGATAAAGGATGGCGATCACCGCCTCTCGCGCCCGCAGGACATCGCGGTGATCGAAAGCGCGGTTGCCGCATTCTATCGAGGGAACTGACGTGTCGCTTCTGCTTGCCCTGCTCCTTCAGGTCGGCCCTTTCCCTGGGGTCGACAATATGCCCACGGCCGATGATCCGCTGATCAACCGTCCGCCGCCGCGCCGTGTGCGCGGACGCAATCCGGTTGTCCAGATCGAAGGGATCACACCTTCCAGCCAATGGTTGCAGGAGTGCCTCAACCAGATCGAGGAAGACCCGACCCGCGCCCATGCGATGGCGCAGATTCGTCGCACCGAAGCAAGTGGCCCTGATCGTGTACTCGCCAATCTGTGCCTTGGCGCGGCTTCGACCGAACTGGCGCGCTGGGATGATGCACGCGATGCCTTCCTTGCCGCGCGCGAGGGCACCCCTGTGGCCGAGCCGCGCGCACGGGCACGCTTTGCCGCGATGGCGGGGAATGCCGCTTTCGAAGGCGCCCGGCAGGAGGAAGCGCTGGCGCTGCTGGCGCTCGCGCGCGAGGACGCGCGGGCCGCCAGCGATGCGACTCTGGAGGCCATTGCCGCTACCGATGCAGCTCGGGTGCTGGTGGTAATGGAGCGTTCCGGAGAGGCGCTCGCCGCCTTGCAGGAAGCCACCCGCCTTGCTCCCCAGCGGCCCGATGGCTGGCTGCTGTATGCGACCTTGCTGCGGCGGCTGGACCGGTTGGGCGATGCGCAGGCCGCCATCGAACGCGCAGCCGCATTGGCCCCGAAGGATCCTGAAGTGGGTCTTGAAGCGGGCGTTATCGCGGTGCTTGATGGCCGCGATGAAGCGGCGCGCGCCAGCTGGGAATCCGTTATCGCGCTTGATCCTGACAGCCCGTTCGCCGAGACTGCGCGCGGCTATCTCGCCCAGCTTTGAGAGGACACGCGCCCAGATGACCGATTACTCCGTGCTCGATCTGGTGCCGGTGCGCGAAGGCGGCAACCTGCAAGATGCCTTCGCCGCCAGCGCCGAACTCGCCCGCGCTGCTGAACGGCTGGGGTGCAAGCGTTTCTGGGTAGCTGAACATCACGCCATGGATGGCATTGCGGGCGGGGCAACTTCAGTGGTGCTCGCCCATATCGGCAATGCCACAAGCCGCATCCGCATTGGTTCGGGCGGGATCATGCTGCCGAATCACACGCCGTTCCAGATTGCGGAACAGTTCGGGACACTGGATGCGCTGTTTCCGGGCCGCGTCGATCTCGGACTTGGTCGCGCGCCGGGTGCCGGGCCGGAATTGCAGCGCGCGCTGCGCAAGAACCTGCATCAGGCCGCGGAATATTTCCCGCAGGATGTGCTTGAGTTGCGTGCGCTTCTGACTGGCGATGTCGATCTGCCGATCCGCGCAACACCGGGCTACGGTGCGAAGATTGAACTCTGGATGCTCGGGTCAAGCCTGTTCGGTGCAAGCCTCGCCGCGAAGCTCGGCCTGCCCTATGCCTTTGCGGCGCATTTTGCGCCCGATCATCTCGACGCGGCGCTGGCGCTTTACCGCCACGATTTCCAGCCATCGCAAGCCTGCCCGCGCCCGCATGTCATGGTCGCCATGAATGTGTTTGCCGCCGATACCGCGGAGGACGCCGAACTGATCGCGTCCAGTCAGGCGCAAAGTTTTGTTGCCTTGCGCACCGGCAATCCGGGCAAGCTGCCGCCGCCGGTGCCCGGTTACCGCGCCGCACTGCCGCCATCCGCACAGGCCATGCTCGCCCACCTCGGGCAGGCCGCGGCTGTTGGCACGCCAGACGAAGTGCGCAGCCAGACCGAGGCGTTTATTGCCCGCACCGGTGCAGACGAGATCATGTTGTGCGGATCGACCTACGACCCCGCGCTGCGCATCCGTTCGCTCGAACTGACGATGGCGGCGATGCAAGCGAGCGTCCCCGCCTGAAACGGCAATCGCTCTTGCGTCACACAGGGGTAAAGGCGTATCACGCTTTCGATAGATAGAAACAATCCGGCATAATAAAATTACCCAGCCGCGCCGGAAATGAGGATGCCGGGAGCCCCTTATATGGTCTCGAAAACTGCCGCCAAGACCGCCCAGCTGCATAAGGCGCTGAGCGAACGACTCGCCCATTCGATCCTGCCAGGTGATCGTCCGCTGGATACAGCGGAACTCGGCGAGGCAGCGGATTTCCTGCTGGCCGCCATGGCGCAGCGCAAGCAAGGCCAATCGCTGGTCGAGATTACTTCGAGCATCGGCGAGAAGCGCTGTCTGCGGATCGCGGTCATCAATGATGATATGCCGTTTCTGGTTGATTCGATTGCCGGTGCAATCGCAACCCAAGGCCTCGCGATAGATGTCCTGCTGCACCCGGTGACCAAGGTGGAGCGTGACAGTGCGGGAGCCGTGATCGGGCTTGGCGGCGAGACAGGTGACGCCGAGTCGCTGGTTTACATAGAAACTCCGCGCGCCGATGCGCGCCAGCGTCGAGAGTTGCAGGCGCTGCTGGCAGACACTCTTGCGGATGTGCGAGCGGCCGTTTCTGATTGGCCCGCAATGCGGCGGCAAATGGCTGACGATGCGGCAAGAATTGCAACCGCGGCGCCGGAGGCAGCTGCTTTGCTGGGATGGCTCGATGGCGGGATGTTGACCCAGCTCGGTTACCTGACCCGGCATCGCGATGGGACCGAGAGCGGCATGCTTGGGATCTGCCGCACCTCGGCGCGTCAGTTGCTGGCCGAAGCTTCGTTCGAGCGGGCCTTTGCCTGGTTCGATGCACAGGAAGCGGCTGGTACACCGCGCCATCTGCTTGCCATCAAATCGAATCGGCAAGCGCGCGTTCACCGGCTAAGCCCGCTCGACCTGTTCATCGTGCCGGTTCGCGACAGAGGCCGGATTATCGCGCTGTCACTTCATGCCGGGCTGTGGACCAGTGCCGCGCTAGCATCGCGCCCAGCCGAAGTGCCAGTGTTGCGCGAGACCTTCAACGATCTCACGAAAAGTCTCGGCTTTTCCCCTTCTGGCCATGCCGGCAAGGCCTTGATGCATGCCTTCACCTCGCTACCCAATGATCTGCTGGTCGCCTTCGCGCCCGCCAAGGTCTGTGAGCTTGTCACCGCCAAGATGGCGCTGATTGATCGCCCGCGTCCGCGCGTGGTCATGGTCCGCTCGACGCTTGAGCGCCATGTTTTCGCCTTTGTGTGGTTGCCGCGTGACCAGCTTTCGACAGATGTGCGCTTGCAGATTCAGGCCATGCTGCTGGAAACGCCGGGTGCGGGCCTGCTCGATTGGAGCCTTGAGGTCGAGAGCGGCACGCTGGCGCTGCTGCGCTTCCTTGTTGATGTGCGCGCCTGCGAGGACATGCCCGATGATGCGGTCATCGAGGGGCGTCTGGTGGAAATGCTGCGCGGCTGGAACGAGGCTGTTGAAGGGCGGCTGGCAGCGACCGGGGATGAGGGGCGTGCAGCAGCGATTGCGGCGCGCTATGCTCCCGCCTTTCCGCCTGCCTACCGGATGTCCTACGGCCCGGCAGAAGCTGCACTCGACATTGGCAAGCTGCGTCCGCTGGCGATCGCGGCTGATTATGAACAGGAAGGCGCACCCGATCGTGCGGTTCGGCTGTACCGGCTGGAAAGCGACGCAAGCGATGTGCTGCGCCTCAAGATCTATTGCATCAGGGGCAAGCTGCCTTTGTCCGATGCCGTTCCCGCGCTTGAGAACTTCGGCTTTCGCGTCATGGCCGAAGTCCCGACGTTCCTTGCCGATCCCTCGCTGGGCTCGATCCACGATTTCCTCCTGAGCGTACCGGCAGGCCTTGATGCGGCAACGCTGCTGGGTCGCAATGCGCTTGTCGAGCGCGCGCTTGATGATGTGCTGAACGGGGCAGCCGAGGATGATCCTTTCAACCGGCTTGTTCCCGGAATCGGCCTCGCCGCACGCGAGGCGGACTGGCTGCGGGCGCTTTATCGTTATCTGCGCCAGACGGGGATGGGCTTCACGATCTACACGGTGGTGGATGCGCTTGCCGCAGCACCTGCGGCAACGCGGGCGATGGTCGATCTTTTCTCGGCGCGTCACGATCCGGCCTTCGCTGGCGAACGGGACGGTGCCGATGCTGCTGCTGCCGCCGCTTTCACCCGCGCCCTCGCCAAGGTCACCGCGATCAATGATGATCGCTTGCTGCGCCGCTACATGGCCGCGATCAAGGCCGTACTGCGCACCAATGCCTTTGCTCCTGCCGCTGCCGAGGCATTGGCTTTCAAATTCGATTCACAGCTGGTGCCCGCGTTGCCCAAACCCGTGCCGTGGCGGGAAATCTTCGTCTACTCACGGCGGGTGGAGGGCATTCACCTGCGTTCCGGCAAGGTGGCGCGCGGGGGCCTGCGCTGGTCCGACCGGCGCGATGACTTCCGCACCGAAATCCTCGGCCTGATGAAAGCGCAGCGGGTCAAGAACGCGGTGATTGTGCCGACGGGAGCCAAGGGCGGTTTCTATCCCAAGCAGCTCCCCTCTCCCATGCTTGATCGTGAAGGCTGGGCCGCCGAAGGCCGCGCCTCTTACGAAATCTTCATCCGCACGCTGCTGTCAGTCACCGACAACATCGTCGACGGCAACGTCGTCCACCCTGAAGGGGTGCGGGTGCACGACGGCGACGACCCCTATTTCGTGGTTGCCGCCGACAAGGGCACCGCGACTTTCTCCGACGTTGCCAATGGCATCGCCCAATCGCGCGACTTCTGGCTTGACGATGCTTTCGCGAGCGGCGGTTCGAATGGCTATGACCACAAGGCGATGGGCATTACCGCGCGCGGCGCATGGGTGAGCGTCCAGCGACACTTCCGCGAAATGGGAATCGACGTCCAGAGCGACCCGGTAACCGTTGCGGGCTGCGGCGACATGTCGGGCGATGTCTTTGGCAACGGGATGCTGCTCTCGAAGGCGATCAGGCTGATCGCCGCCTTTGACCACCGCCACATCTTCATCGACCCCGCGCCCGATCCCGCGACCAGCTGGCAGGAGAGAAAGCGTCTGTTCGCGCTGCCGCGTTCGAGCTGGGAGGACTATGATGCCGCGCTGATCTCCAAGGGCGGCGGGGTGTTTCCGCGGTCGGCCAAGCAGATCAAGCTGTCGAAGCAGGCGCGCGAGGCATTGGGGGTCGACGCGAAGGAAATCGAGCCGGAAGCGCTCATTTCCGCGATCTTGCGCGCGCCCGTCGATCTGCTGTGGTTTGGCGGGATCGGTACCTATCTCAAGGCGCCTTCCGAAAATCACATCGAGGTGGGCGATCCGGCCAATGATGCGCTGCGCATCAACGCCGACGAAGTCCGGGCAAAGGTGATCGGTGAAGGCGCCAACCTCGGTGTGACGCAGGCCGGGCGCATTGCCTTTTCTCTCAAGGGCGGCCGCATCAACACCGATTTCATCGACAATTCGGCGGGCGTTGATTGTTCGGATAACGAGGTCAACATCAAGATCACGCTGGCAGCGGCCACCCGGAGCGGCAAGCTCTCTGTCAAGAAACGCAACGCGCTCTTGGAAAGCATGACCGATGAAGTCGGCGCGATTGTGCTGGAAGATAACCGCCTGCAAGCGCTTGCGCTGTCGATTGCCGAGGCGGGCGGACCGGGAGCAAGCGCTTTGCACCTCCACCTTATCGAACGGCTGGAAGAGATGGGCGGGCTTGATCGCCGCACCGAAGGGCTCGCTGATGACGAGACGCTGCTGCGCCGTGCGGCTGACGGCAAGGGGCTGACGCGGCCCGAACTCGCAGTGCTGCTGTCGTCGGCCAAGCTCGCGCTGCAAGATGCGATCGAGAAAAGCAGTCTCCCTGATGATCCCGCGCTTGAGGCGCTGCTGATCGGTCGCTTTCCCGTGCCGATGCGGAGCAAATTCGCGGGGGAAATCCGGGGACATCGTCTGCGCCGCGAAATGATCGCGACGAGCCTTGCCAACCGGATCGTCAACCGCTTGGGCCTGATCCACCCCTTCGAGCTGGCCGAGGAAGAAGGCGTCGGCTTTGCCGAGGTCGCCGCAGCCTTTGTTGTCGCCGAAAACCTGTTCGGACTGGATGGGCTGTGGCGCGATCTTGATGAGGCCGCAATGCCCGAAGCGGTACGCCTCACTCTGTTCGAGCGTGTCGCAGCCGCAGTCGGCAACCTCATGTCGGATGTGCTGCGCACTGCATCGGGCAAGGTCGAAGTCAGCGCGATGATTGGCGAGCTTGCCAAGGGGGTTGCCAGCCTTGCTGCCAAACGCGTGGAATTGCTGGCGGGTAAGACGCGTGAACAATCGCACGCGTTGCGGGCGCAATTTGTCGCGCTCGGAGCGCCTCCTGCGATCGCAGGGCGGGTTGCGGACCTGTTCGATTATGATGGCGCGGTAGGCCTCGCTCGCCTTGCCCTGGATACCGGGGTCGAGCCGGCCCTTCTCACCCATGCCTTTACGGACGTCGGCGGCAGGCTGGGGCTCGACTGGGCACAGGGGACAGCGGCGCATATGTCGCCTTCCGATGTGTGGGAACGGCTGCTGGTTGACGGGCTGGCGCGCGATTTCCAGCAGATGCGGCTCGATTTCCTGCGTAGCTTGTTGGGACGCAAGGGTGCCAAGGATGATCCCCTTGCAGCGGTTGCTGCCTGGGCTGCGCGCAATGCTGATGCCGTGGCACAGATGCGCGGACTGATTACCCGCGCGCAGAGCCGGCCGCCGGTGGTCCCTGCCATGCTCGCTCAGATCGCGAGTCAGGCACGCAATCTCCTCGACCGATAGCAAATGTGTGAGCGTCAACACCTCGTCTCGTCCTTGACGCCTGGAAGATTTGGCGCGAACCATCTGATCCGGGACAGATGAGGGGAATGCGTGTGGACCACGCGGATGTGGTGATTGTCGGAACCGGCCATGGCGGGGCGCAGGCTGCGATTGCGCTGCGCCAGCAGGGTTTCGAAGGGTCGATCCTGATGATCGGGCGCGACACCGCGCCGCCTTACGAACGTCCGCCCCTGTCGAAGGAATATCTTGCCGGCGACAAGGTCTTCGAACGCATCATGATCCGTCCGGAGAAATTCTGGGCTGACAAGGACATAGTTTTGAGGCTCGGCGCGGGTGTCACTGCGATTGATCCCAAGGGCCATACGCTGAAGCTCTCCGACGGGAGCCTGATTTCCTACCGGAAGCTCATCTGGTCGGGCGGCGGGGATCCTCGCCGGATGCCGTGCCCCGGTGCCAATCTCCACAATGTGTTTTACGTGCGCGACAAGGCCGATGCCGATGCGATGATGACCGCGCTGGCCGGTGGCGCGCGTCGTGCGGTGGTGATCGGTGGCGGCTATATCGGGTTGGAGGCGGCAGCCGTTCTGAGAAAGCTTGGTTGCGCGGTGACGCTGGTGGAAATGCTGCCGCGCCTGCTGGCGCGCGTCGCCGGAGAGGAGCTTTCCACCTTCTACGCCGAGGAACACCGCCGTCAGGGTGTTGATGTGCGGCTGTCGTGCTGCGTCACCGAGATTCTCGGCGATGCGGGGGGCAAGGCTTCCGGCGTGGTGCTCGACAATGGCACCAGCCTCGCCTGCGATATGGTGGTAGTCGGTATCGGGATCGTGCCCGCTGTCGGCCCCCTTATCGCAGCCGGAGCAGCCGGATCGAACGGGGTTGATGTCGATTTCTGCTGTCGCACCACGCTGGATGATGTCTATGCGATCGGCGATTGTGCGGCCCACGCCAACGATTTCGCGCAAGGCGCGGTGATCCGGCTCGAATCGGTGCAGAACGCGCATGATATGGCGAACACGGTGGCAAAGGCGATCATGGGCGACAAGGAGCCTTACCATGCCCTGCCCTGGTTCTGGTCAAACCAGTATGATCTGAAGCTCCAGACAGCGGGCCTCAGTCTGGGCTATGACGCGACGGTGCTGCGCGGCGAT
Organism: Erythrobacter sp.; assembly: GCA_046296075.1. Lineage (GTDB taxonomy): Bacteria > Pseudomonadota > Alphaproteobacteria > Sphingomonadales > Sphingomonadaceae > Erythrobacter. The sequence continues at coordinate 8,086 of JBKBMC010000079.1, forward strand.
CCGGAGAGCCGCAAGTTCACCGTGGTTTACCTCAGGGATGGCAAGCCGATCGCCTTCGACTGCGTGGGCACGATGAAGGATTACGTGCAGGGCCGCAAAATGCTCGAAAGCGGGATCGGCAAGGTCGATCCGGCACTGCTGGCTGATCCCGAGGTGCCGCTCAAGGATCTGATGTAAGCCGCGCCAGTGCCCACTCGGCCGCCTCGGCCACCACCGGATCAGGATCTGCCGTCAGCGCCGCGACCTGCGGGAACAAGGCTGCATTCCTGCTGTTCCCCGCCGCATAGAGGCAATTGCGCACGAACCGATCCCGACCGATGCGCTTGATCGGCGAGCCGGAGAACAAAGCCCTGAAACCCGCATCATCCAGTCCGAGCAGTTCGGCAAGGCGCGGCGCAACCAGTTCAGCGCGAGGGACGAATTCCTTCATCGCCTGCGCGGCTGAGGCAAACTTGTTCCACGGACACACCGCCAGACAATCATCGCAGCCATAGATACGGTTGCCGAGGGCTTCGCGAAATTCGTCTTGCACCGGACCTTTGTGTTCGATGGTGAGATAGGAAATGCAGCGCCGTGCATCGAGCTGGTAGGGTGCGGGGAAAGCATCGGTCGGGCAGGCGTCCATGCAGGCGCGGCACGATCCGCACTGGTCGCGGTGCGGGGCGGATGGTTCGAGTTCGAGGGTGGTGTAGATTGCGCCGAGAAACAGCCAGCTGCCATGCGTCGGGCTGACAAGGTTGGTGTGCTTGCCCTGCCAGCCGATCCCCGCAGCTTCTCCGAGCGGCTTTTCCATCACTGGGGCGGTATCGACGAAGACCTTGACCTGCGCCTCAGGCACGTCGGTCACAAGCCAGCGCGCGAGCGCTTTCAGCCGCTTTTTCACCACATCGTGATAATCTCGCCCCTGAGCATAGACTGAAATGCGCGCATGGTTGTCCGAACCCTCCAGCGCCAGAGGATCATAAGTCGGGGCATAGCTTGCGCCCAAGGCGATCACGCTCCTCGCCTCTGGCCACAGTCCTTGCGGCGAACGGCGATGGTCAAGCCGCGTGGCCATCCACTCCATTGACCCGTGATGTCCTTCGCCCAGCCATTGTTCGAGCCGCTCAGCCCGGAGCGTGTCCTCGCCTGCCCCGGCAATCCCGCATGTTGCAAAGCCAAGCGATTCAGCTACTTGCGCAATGCGCCTTGCAAGGTCATCACTTGCAGTGGCGTTAACCATGCTTGAAGAGGCTCCTGTTTAGGCACCCGGGATAGGGCAAGGCACGATGGATATGGCGGTAAGCGAACAATTCGACCTCGGCAATCGTGCAGCGGGTGATCCGCGCCCGCTTGCGATCGAGGCGCGTGGTCTGGTCAAAAGCTTCGATGGCACACGCGCTGTTGACGGGGTGGATATCGCCGTTCCCGAAGGCGCGATCTACGGTGTGCTCGGCCCGAACGGGGCGGGCAAGACCACGACCTTGCGGATGCTGCTTGGGATTATTGACCCCGACGCAGGCGTACGCCGCGTGTTCGGCCATGATCGCCCGCATGAAATCGGGCGCCTGATCGGCTACCTGCCGGAAGAACGTGGGCTTTATCCCTCCATGAAAGCAATCGAGGCGATTGCCTTTATGGGCGCATTGCGCGGGCTTTCCCTTAAAGAGGGGCGCGAACGCGGGCTGGAGATGCTTGACCGCCACGGGCTTGCCCATGCTGCCAACCGTCAGATCCGTCAGCTTTCCAAGGGCATGGCGCAAACGGTGCAATTGCTCGGAACGCTGGTGCATCGTCCGCGACTGGTGGTGCTGGACGAACCGTTCTCGGGCCTTGATGCGATCAACCAGGGCAAGCTTGAAACGATGATCCGCGCGCTGGCCGAGGATGGTGTGACAGTGATTTTTTCCACTCATGTGATCCACCATGCCGAACGGTTGTGCGAGGGCGTCGCTATCATTGCCGGAGGCAGAGTGCCTTATGCAGGAAGTGTCGAAGCCGCGCGTGACCGGATACCGGCACAGGTCCGGCTCGAAACCCGTGCGCGGGAAGGCGCATGGCTTGCCGCGCTGCCCGAAGACGCTCGCCGCACTGGCGATTTCTTCCATTTCGCACTGCCTGAAAGCGGGGTCGAGCCACTGCTTCGGCAATTGATCGAAGGCG
>JBKBMC010000080.1:0-10125 GCA_046296075.1 Erythrobacter sp.
AACGGGCGCATGGCAAACCTTGCCGACCGAAGCCTATCCCGGCAAGCGTGATTCGATCCATTTTGTCGATGAAAACCACGGCTGGTACGGCACCGGCGCGGGCGATCTGTTCCGCACCGAGGATGGCGGCGCAACGTGGCAGAAGATCGCCAGCCGTCCCGGCACCTTCGTGCGCGCGGTCGGGTTTGTCGATCGGCAGAACGGCTTCATCGGCAATATCGGTACCGAATATTATCCCGGCGTAACCGATGAAACGCCGCTCTATCGCACGCGTGATGGCGGGGTAACATGGGAGGCAGTCGATACCGGCAAGGCCACGATCAAGGGCGTGTGCGCGATCGATATTGTCACCGCAAAGCGGATCTATCAGGGTCAGCTCGTGTCCCGCACCGTGATCCACGCGGCAGGCCGCGTTGGCGGGCCGGCCGGCATCCTGCGTTCGGTTGACGGGGGCGAGACATGGTCGGTGATCGACATGCGGGCGCACGCCGGCATGATCCTTGATGTCAAATTTTTCGATGAGAACACCGGCCTCGTTTTCGCCGCCACCCACCCCGATCCTGTCGAGGCCGAAGGGTTGGTTCTCTTGACAGAGGATGGGGGCAAAAGCTGGCGCGAGGTCTACCGTTCGGGCCGCCAGTTCGAGCTGATCTGGAAGGCCAGCTTTCCGGAGGGCAGCGATACGGGCTACGCAACCGTCCAGTCCTACGATCCCAAGCGCGCTACGCAACTGGTGATCCGCAGCGATGACAAGGGGCGGACACGGCGCGAGATCGAGATGGCGCAGGATGCCAGCGCGCGCCAGTTCGGCATCGGCTTCGTGAATGCGGATGTCGGCTTTGTCGGCACAGCAGCGGGCGGTTTTGCCACTTCCGATGGAGGCAAGACATGGCAGAGCGCGCCGATTGCGCGGGCTGCCAACAAGTTTCAGGCAGTGGCGACACCATCGGGCACACGGCTCTACGCCATCGGTACCCAGGTGCAGGCCATCGATCTGCCCGCCAAGCCCGGTAGCTAGGTATGAAGCGGGATCCCGTCGATATCCGCAACTGGCAACGGCGTGATGACGGGATCACCACTTCGGGCAAGCTGGAGGCGCATGATCCCGCGCGATTGGCGGCGATTGGTGTGCGCCATGTCGTGAACCTTGCGCTTCATGATCATCCCGAAGCGCTCGCCGGGGAGGCCGCACTGCTGGCGGCACACGGCATCGCCTATACCCATATTCCGGTGCCGTTCGATGCCCCATCGCCCTCCCATGTCGCGGCGCTGCAGCAGGCGCTGGCCGCGCGTCCCGGCCCGCATCACGTTCACTGCATCATGAACTGGCGGGTGACAGCGTTCTTTTATCTGATCGACCGCGCTCATGGCGTCCCCGAGGCAGCGGCGCGGGCGCAGATGGCACGGGTGTGGAACCCGTTGGAGGATGAGACCGCACCGCAAGCGTGGCGCGATTTGCTGGAGGCCGCGCCTAGGCTGCGAAGAAATTGAGTTCCAGCAACACATTGTTGGGATCGGCGGTGAAGATCTGCCTGAGCCCGATCGCGGACAGATCGTTGATCCGGTAATCCGCGCCGCGCGCATCGAGCCGCGCTTTCACCGTGTCGAAGTCCCCGCAGCGCAGGGCAACATGGTGGATCGCCCCTGTCTCGGCTCCCGGAGAGACAGCACGATCAAACGCCCGCGGACAATCGACGGAATTGAGATGCAGAATCGCGTTTCCTGCACTGTCATACATCCAGCGCACCTGTTCGGGGCGGAGCGGCGGCGGGCCATCGCGCTCTTCGAGATCGAGCAATCCGGCATAGAACCGCGCGGTCTCTGTGAGACGATCGGTGATGATATTCACATGATCAAGGCGCTCGACAATCATGCGACGCAGAATGCGCCCCGCGCGCCTGTCTGGCACCTGCGAAAAACGCCTAGCCCCTGAACACAACCGTGCGGTTGCCGTTCATAAGCACGCGTTCCTCGACAAACAGCCGCACCGCCTCGGCCAGCACGCGGCGTTCGATATCACGGCCCTTGCGCACCAGATCGGATGGGCTGTCGGCGTGGGTGATACGTTCGACATCCTGATGGATGATCGGCCCTTCATCGAGATCCTGCGTCACAAAATGCGCCGTCGCGCCGATGATCTTGACCCCGCGTTCGTGCGCCTGATGGTAAGGCCGCGCGCCCTTGAAGCCGGGCAGGAACGAGTGATGGATGTTGATGCAGCGCCCGGCGAAGTGGGCGGATTGTTCATCCGAGAAGACCTGCATGTAGCGCGCCAGCACCACCAGTTCGGCATCCGTTTCCTCTGCCAGAGCGCGCAAGGCCGCTTCCGCCTGCGGTTTGGTATCGGGAGTCACGGGGATGTGATGAAACGGGATGTCGCCGATATCCACCCGGATCGCGGCTTCGTGCGGGTGGTTGGAGACGATTGCGACGGGATCAATCGCCAGCTCGCCGGTGCGCCAGCGGTAGAGCAGATCAACGAGGCAGTGATCGAATTTGCTGACGAGGATGATGGTGCGGCGCGGGCGATCCTCGCGCACCATCTTCCATGCCATCGCGAATTCGCCCGCCAGCGCCGCGAAATCGCTGCGCAACCCCTCGGCGGTCGAACCATCGGGGTCGAACACCACGCGCATGAAAAAGCGGTCGCCGCCACCTTTCCCCGCGCGATCATTGAATTGCTGCGCGTCGAGGATGTTGCACCCACGCTCGAACAGAAACCCCGTGACCCGCGCGGTGATGCCGGGCCGGTCGGGGCAAGCCAGTGTCAGGAGCAGCGGTGCCGCCATCTCAGCGCGCGAGTGCCGCCTCGCACTGGCTCATCAGCTCAGCAATGATGTCGGCGGCCGGTTCTTCCTTGGTGACCATGCCGACCGATTGCCCGGCCATGACGCTGCCGTTTTCCACGTCGCCGTCGATCACCGCGCGGCGCAGCGCGCCGGCCCAGAAGTGTTCGATCTGCAATTGCGCTTCACCCATGTCGACTTCGCCCGCATCGAGCAGGGCGGCAACTTCGCGCTGCTTGGCGGTGAATTCCTCTGTGCCCTTGTTCTTGAGCGCGCGGACGGGGATCACCGGCAGGCGCGGATCGACCTGCACGCTGGCCACTGCCTCGCGGGCCGAGGCGCGGAAGAAGGCCTTCTTGAAATCGGGGTGGGCGATGCTCTCGGTCGCGCAGGCAAAGCGGGTGCCCAATTGCACGCCTGCCGCGCCCATTTCGAGGTAGCTGGCAATCGCCTCGCCCCGGCCGATGCCGCCGGCAACAAAAATCAGGTGTTCTTCGGCGAGCGCGGGAAGGATTTCCTGCGCCAGCACCGAGGTGGAAACGGGGCCGATATGCCCGCCTGCTTCCATCCCTTCGATCACCATCGCATCCGCGCCGGAACGCAGCAACTTCTTGGCGAGCGCCAGCGTAGGGGCGAAGCAAATGACCTTTGCGCCGCCTTCCTTGATCGCCTCGACGGAGCCCTTGGGCGGGATACCGCCTGCCAGCACCACATGGGTGACGCCATGCTTGCGGCACACCGCGATCAGATCGAACAGGCCGGGGTGCATGGTGATGAGGTTCACGCCGAAAGGCTTGGCCGTCAGCGCCTTGGTCGCGGCGATTTCAGTGTCGAGCAGTTCAGGCGTCATCGCCCCGCAGGCGATCACGCCAAAGCCGCCCGCGTTGCTGATCGCGGCGACGAGGTTGCGCTCCGACACCCAGCTCATCGCACCGCACAGGATCGCGGTTTCGCAGCCGAGGAAGTCAGTGCCGCGCTTCATCAGGGCGGCTGTCTTGGGATAGGTGTTCATGGAGGCGCGCCCTAGTCGGCTTCGGACGAATAGACAATCCGCACGGCTGCGGCGGCTTGCTTGGCAAGCGCTACGGCGGCGGGGGCATCACCCGCGCGGGCGAGCGCGACGCCCATCCGGCGGTAGGGGCGGGTTACAGGCTTGCCAAAAATGCGCACATCGGTGTCGCCCAGCGCCAGCGCCTCCGCCAGCCCTTCGAAGGCGAAACTGTCGCTGTCACGGTCGGCGAGGATCACGGCAGACGCGGCAGGGTGGGCGGCGATTTCGGCAGGCACCGGGAGGCCAAGGATAGCGCGAGCGTGGAGATCGAATTCGGTGAGGTGTTGCGAGGCAAGCGTCACCATCCCGGTATCATGCGGGCGCGGGGAGAGTTCCGAGAAGATCACCTCTTCACCCTTTACGAAAAATTCGACGCCATAAAGCCCCCAGCCGCGCCCATCGCCTTGCAGCGCCATGACGACCTTGGCGGCCATCTCCTGCGCGCTCGCTAGCGCGGCGGCGCTCATGGCAGCAGGCTGCCAGCTTTCGCGGTAGTCGCCGCGCTCCTGCCGGTGACCAATCGGCGGGCAGAACGAGATGCCGCCTGCGTGGCGCACGGTCAGCAGGGTGATTTCATAGTCGAATGCGATGAACTGTTCGCAGATCACCCGCGCCCGGTCACCGCGCATATTGGCGACAGCGTAATCCCACGCGGCCTCCAGCGCCGCTGGCCCATCGACCTTGCTCTGGCCCTTGCCGGAAGACGACATCACCGGCTTCATCACCAGCGGATAACCGATGCGGTCTGCGACCTCGCGCGCCTCGGCAAAGCTTGTCGCATAGCCATATTGCGAAGTTACGAGGCCCAGCTCACCCGCCGCCAGATCGCGGATCGCATCGCGGTTCATGGTCAGCTGCGCGGCGCGGGCCGACGGGACGATGGTGAAGCCCTCCTGCTCCAGATCAGCGAGGACTTCCGTACGGATCGCCTCGATCTCCGGGACGATCAGGTCAGGGCGGTGCTTTTCCGCCGCCGCGCGCAGCGCCGCGCCATCGAGCATCGGGAACACCTCGCGCGCATCAGCCAGCTGCATCGCGGGGGCGTTGTCATAGCTGTCACAGGCAATCACCCGCGCGCCGAGGCGTTTGGCGGAAATCACGAATTCGCGGCCCAGCTCGCCCGAACCGAGCAGCAGGATAGTGGCAATGTGGCTCATGGCGGCAAGGCTTTAGCCGTGCCGTGTCCCGAGTCCAGAGGAAGCCACCACATCGTCACGCGGCAAAACTCCGCGTACCACTTGCCCCCCGCCGCCAGCCCGCGCCATGACAAGGCCCAGTTCGGCCTCGCGCAGGGTCCAGTCGATGGTGCAGGCCACCGGGGCAATCCCGGCACTGGCCGAAAGGCGCAGGCTGCGCGACGCAACCGGCGTAGCCAACGATGCAAAGGTCGCCAGCACGTCCTCGCACCATGTGCGCACGGCGGCATCGTCACAATCGGGCAGGATCACGCCGAACCGCTCGCCATCAAGCTGCGCGATCTCACAGCCGGGCGGGGCCATGGTTTCGAGAAACCGCGCAAAGCCCCACAACACCTCATCGACCATGCGCTGCCCATAACGCATCAGCAGCGCGCGCATCCCGTCAACGGCCAAGACAGCCGCCATCTGCCCGCCGCCCCGCGCCAGGTGGCGGCTGAGGCTGGCGCAAAAGGCCTGCCGGTTGGCAAGGCCGGTAAGCGGATCAGTGATGGCGCGGCTGTGCAATTCGCCTTCGAGGCTCCGGATCTGCTGGACCGAGCGCAGCAGGCCGAGCGCGCCTTCCGGCTCACCCGAATGGCGCATCAGCGGACGCAAGCTGAGCGCATACCAGCGGCGACAACCGGAATGATGGCGATGGCGGAGTCCTGCCGCATCGCACCCGGCATCAGGCTCGCAGACGATAATGGGAAACTCCACCCAGCCCACCAGCGGGTGACCTGCCAGCACGCCGCTGACCTTGCTGCCGAGGAAGGCCGCGTGATCACGCTCGGCCAGATCGGTGATATGCGGCGGCACGAGAGTGGCCGCGACATCAAGGCCGATCTCCGCAATATTGGCCGACGCATGGGCAAGAAAGCCACGCTCATCAAGCCTGATAACAATATCGCCCGAAGCTTCTTCGAGCAATCCGTGAAGAATCTTGCCCTCGACTTCACTCAAACCGATTTTCATGCCCACCTGCCCCAAGGTTAAAGCATATTGATCCGAATTCATTCCCGGTCGATTTTATGTCAAGTTAGCTTATCGACAAATCGCAACGCTAATTCCCCCAAAGAAACACGTTTGATTTGTTAGTTCGGTAAACTAACGAAACTAAAAAACGAATCAATTGCTTAACTTTGTTTACCATATTTCAGGCAAAGGCCATCTCGCTTTGCGTAATCACTGCCTGTGCAATCATCCGGGGGCGTGCGGGCACCCCAACGATTACAATTCCAGCATGATCCGCACCGCCGTGGGCGCGATATTGAACGATCCGGCGATGCGCGTGCGGCACTCCTCGATCAGGGCCTGGGATTCGGAACTGGCAACGGTGGCTTCCTGAAGTTCATCGGGGCTGACTTCGAGAGCTTCGGCGATCGCCTCAATGCGATCGGGCAAGGGGCGCGCCTTGCCCTTTTCCCATGCCCAGACTGTCGGCTTGCTGACCCCGAGCGCGCTCGCCACATCGGCGAGCGTCAGCCCGCGTTCGCGCCGCAAGCGGTTGAGTTTGGCACCGATCCCGGGGCCGAAAGGTTCGCGTACCGGACGCGGGGACGGCGTCGCCGGTTCAACCGGGGGCTGCGCGCGCAGCTGCGCGGCAGCGAGCGCTGCGCTGCTCAAAGCGGTTTCGAAAGCGCAGCCGTAAAGCCGTTCGCTCCGCCACACGATCACCGCATCGACTGCGCCAGCCTCGGGCAGGTCAATCGTCAATTGTTCGCCGACATCCAGTTCCTGCGCTGTTTCGAGCAGCAAGCCGGCGGCTGACAAGTTGTGCACCGTGACATTGGCCTCGCCTCCACCGCCCAGCCGTCCGCTGGTATCGAGACGGAGCGAGCGCCGCGGGTCTGACCGCTGCCCGTCACCGGTCTGGAGTTGTGCCTTGAATGCCATTTTTTGCGACTCCTCGAGGGGAGCCGCAATGTCGCGGCTACAGGTTAACCAGTGCCGCGCAAACATGGTTAACGGCGCTGAATTGTGGCTTACGGCGGATAACCGGTTAGCCGCCGCCGCGATCACTCCTTGGCGTCTAGCCCGTAAGCCGTGTGCAACACCCGCACGGCGAGTTCGGTCTCGTCCTCGTCGATCATCACGCTGACCTTGATCTCCGATGTCGAGATCGCCTGGATGTTGATCCCGCGATCCGACAGCGCGCGGAACATCGTGCTGGCCACGCCCGCATGGCTCTTCATACCGACCCCGACGACGCTGATCTTTGCGATCTTGCTGTCGGTGATGATGCGGTTGAAGCCGATCGCATCGCGGCGATCCTCCAGCAGCGCCTGCGCGCGCGCCAGATCGGATTGCGGCACGGTGAAGGTCACGTCGGTCTCGCCCTTGTCACGCCCGACGTTCTGGATGATCATGTCGACATTGATGCTGGCAGCAGCGAGCGGTTCGAAGATATTCGCCACCGCGCCGGGCCGGTCAGGCACACGGGTGAGGATGACCTTAGCCTCGTTCTTGTCATGCGCGATCCCGGTTACAAGCTGGCGTTCCATCAGGCCATTCTCCACCAATTCATCCATTTCCTCGTCCGACACGATCAGCGTGCCTGGCAGATCATCCGCAGGCGGCGCGCCTTCGCCGATAAAGCTCGATAGCACTTGCACCCGCACGCCTTCCTTCATGGCAAGGCCCACAGAGCGGGTCTGGAGCACCTTGGCGCCGACGGATGCCAGTTCGAGCATTTCCTCGTAGGTCACTGCCTTCTGTTTCTTCGCCTTGGCCACGATGCGCGGATCAGTGGTGTAGACACCATCAACATCCGTGTAGATGTCGCAGCGATCCGCTTTCACTGCCGCTGCGACCGCGACCGCCGAGGTGTCGGAGCCGCCGCGGCCCAGCGTGGTGACGCGGCCATCCTCGGAAATGCCCTGAAAACCGGGGACGACCGCAATCTCGCCCGCTTCAAGCGCTGCCAGCATGGCGGGCGCGTCGATTTCGTCGATGCGCGCCTTGGCATGGGCCTCGACCGTCTTGACCGGAACCTGCCAGCCAAGCCAGCTGCGCGCCTTGCAGCCCAATGCTTGCAGGGTAAGTGCCAGCAATCCGCTCGTCACCTGTTCGCCGCTGGCGACGACCACGTCATATTCGGCCGGATCGAACATCGGGTTCGCCTCGCGGCAGAAATTGACGAGCCGGTCCGTCTCGCCCGCCATGGCGCTGACGACGACCACCACCTGATCGCGCGTGCCATCGGGCTTGGGCGCGGCCTGCGCGCGCACGATATTGGCAACGCGGCGGATGCGCTCGGTCCCGGCCATCGAGGTGCCGCCAAATTTCATCACTATTCGGGCCACGGTGTGCCTGCTCCCGCTGGTGAGTTCTCGTGCGCGCTGTTAGTGTCGGCGAATGGATAAGGCAAACGGAACAAATGTAACCATCCGCCCGGAAGAAGCGGCGTTCTTTTCGGGGCTGGCGCGCGATTGGTGGAATCCCAAAGGCCCAATGGCAAGCTTGCATCAGGTGAACCCGGTGCGGCTTGGTTTCATCCGCGATGCGATCGATGCGCATTGGCCCGAAGCTGCGCGCACGGCCAAGCCGCTGGCGGGGAAGGCGGCGCTTGATATCGGGTGCGGCGCGGGCCTGCTGTGCGAGCCTCTGGCGCGGCTGGGCGCAGAAGTCACAGGCGTGGATGCTGCTGCCGACAACATCGCCGCAGCAAGCGCACATACCGAAGCGATGGGCCTTGATATCCGCTACATGGCGGGCGAAGTCGGCGGGCTTGATATCGGCACTTTTGATCTCGTCACCTGTGTCGAGGTGATCGAGCACGTTGCCGACAAGCCAGCATTCCTGCGCGATGTCGCGGCGCGGCTGGCGCCGGATGGCTTGCTTGTCATGTCCACGCCCAACCGCACCGCCGCTTCGCGGGTGCTCTTGGTCGGTGCGGCAGAGGCGGTCGGTTATGTCCCCAAGGGCACGCACCACTGGCAGGATTTCATCACGCCCGAGGAATGCGAAGCCCTGCTCGCCGAAGTCGGCCTGACCGTGACGGCAAAGCGCGGGATCGCCTGGCGTCCCGGCAAGGGGCTGCACCTGTCAGACGATATGGCGCTCAACTACATTCTGAGCGCGCGGCGCGCCTAGGGGCAGTTTCGCCCTTTGAGCGGCCCGTCAGTGAACACCCCGGCAACGCCGGCGGCCTTGAGCATCGCAGCAAGCCTTACATCGCCGCAGCCGCGCCCGACAGGCGCGCTACCGGTGCGCAGGCCTTCGGGCAGAAATTCGTTTTCGGGTCGCACTGTCCACGCATGCACCGCGAGGCCAGCCACCTTGGCATCCGCGACCAGCGGCGTCGGTGCGCCATCCGGGCGGAGCACCAGCGCGATATGCGCGCCAATCGCGTCAGCATATTGCGCGATCTCAGCGAGGCCAGCAGGCGTTACCATGTCGGCATAGCGCTGCGCCGGTTCATCCGCCGGGCCGCCGATGGGCGCGACCAGCTGCACCAGCTTGAAATCGCCGCGTTGCCGCAACCGCCGCAAGGGCGCGACATCAAAGCTCTGGATGAACAGCGGATCAGCCGCAGTCAGGCCCAGCGCCTTGAGATCGCGCAGCAGCAGATCAACCAGATCAATCCGCTCGGTCTGGAGCATGAATGTAGGATGCTTGATTTCGGGATAAAGCCCGATCCGCCGTCCCGTTTCCGCTTCCTTGGCGCGCACCAGTTGCACGATCTCGGCAAAGGTCGGCACTTGATAGAGCCCGTTGTAGCGCGTGTTGGCGGACCTCAGCGAAGGAATGCGTTCCTTTGCGCGCAGCGTGCGCAATTCGGCCAGCGTAAAATCCTCGGCAAACCAGCCCGCAACGCGCTGGCCATCAATGGTCTTTTCGCGGCGACGATCCTCGAATTCCTCGCGGCTCGCGACATCAGTGGTGCCCGACAATTCGTTTTCGTGGCGGGCGACCAGCACGAGATCCTTGGTCGCGACGAGATCGGGCTCGATGTAGTCAGCGCCCTGATCAATCGCCATTTCGTAGGCAGCCAAGGTGTGTTCGGGACGATCCGCACTCGCCCCGCGATGGGCGATGATCAGAAGATCATCCGCGCTTGCCGCCGCCGCCGGGGCAGCAAGCCCCAGCGCCAGAGCCGCCATCAATCCAG
>JBKBMC010000081.1:0-9916 GCA_046296075.1 Erythrobacter sp.
GGGCCGCGCGCAGAACCGCCGTGTTTCAGTCAACGTGCTGGTCAGCAAGGCGCTCGACGAACAGTAAGCCCAAACCGAAGGGGGGCCGCGCGCTGCAGCCCCCCTTCTCTCTTTGTCAGACCCGGCTCAGTTGCCGGTATTGCTGCACAGAACATCCGCCAGATAGGCCGTTCCGCGCACCGTTTCCATCGATTGACGGGTCGAACGGCGCCAGCCCATTGAAGAACAGAACTGTTGGGCAGTCCGCGCGGCGCAGGCAGACGTGGCGCTGCCAACTTCGCAGGCGGGCACACGGAAGCCGCGCAGGGCCGGCTTGGGGTAAAACTCGGCTGCCATGCCGCGCAGCGATGCATTATTGCCCGGCTCACCACCGGGGGCGCTCCAGCCAATCGGGCGCATCGACTGGATCGGCTTGCCGCGCAGCGGGCTTCCCAGCACCGGCGTATCGCGGTTCACGACCTGACAGCGGCCACGGTAATTCGGGCTTTCGCAAAGCTGCCATTCACCGCTGACCACCCGCACCGCGTTGACCCGCCAGGCAAGCCCGAGATTGGGCTGCGGCTGGCTGACATTCACCGCCGGTCCCTGATAGCCCATGTCGCGGTAGATAATCGCTTCGGGTGCCGGTTCGGGCCGCGCCATCTTGTCGGTCTGAGCCACTGCAACAGTAATCGCCGACGAAGCCAGCACACCACCTGCAAGTATTACCAAAGCTCTTGAGAACATGACCCCTCCCCCATGTCCGCGCGGGGCGAAATTTCCCGCCACTCATCAATGAATGACTCACAAACTTTAAACAAGCAAGGTTTCAACACATTGGCCGAGCAAGACTAGCCGCCTGCGTGATAGAAATCATAGACCTTGCGTGCAACGGTAGCACTGACACCGGGGGCGCGTTGCAGATCTTCCAGCGCGGCCGCGCGCACCTTGCTCGCCGTGCCGAAATGCAGCAGCAGCGCGCGCTTGCGCGCCGGGCCGATGCCGGGAATCTCATCAAGCGGACTGGCGGTGATCGCCTTGGAACGTTTCGCCCGGTGCGCCCCGATGACATAGCGGTGCACTTCGTCGCGCAGGTTCTGCAAGTGGAACAGGAGCGGTGAATTCACAGGCAGCATCTTTTCGCGACCATCGGGGAAATGGAACACCTCGCGGCCTTCTCTGCCGTGGTGCGGCCCCTTGGCGATGCCGATCACCGCGATGTCATCAGCAAGGCCGATCTCCTCCAGCACACGCATGACGCTGGAAAGCTGGCCCTTGCCGCCATCGATCAGGACAAGATCGGGCAGGATGGTCTCATGGCCGCCGGGCTTGCCATCAGGGCTCTTTCCATCCTCACCCCACGCCCGGAACCGCCGCGCCATCACTTCGCGCATCATCGCGAAGTCATCATTGGACTGCGCCTCGCGGATATTGAACTTGCGATATTGCGATTTTTCAAAGCCGTCCGGCCCCGCCACCACCATCGCGCCAACTGCTTTGGCGCCCTGGATATGGCTGTTGTCATAAACCTCGATACGCTGCGGGGCTGCGTCAAGTTCAAGGAATTCGGCCAATTCGCGGTTAAGCTTGGCCTTGGTGCCGGTCTCGGCAAGGCGGCGCTCCAGCGCTTCGACGGCATTGCGCTCTGCCTGCGCCATCAGGCGGCGGCGATCCCCACGCTCGGGCACCGAAAGCCGCACCTTGCGCCCGGCCACTTCGCTCAGGGCCGCTTCGATCAGTTCGCGCTCGGGCAAATCACGGTCAACCAGCACGGTCGGCGGCGGCGGCACTTCCTCGTAGAATTGCAACATGACGCTGGAAAGCACCTGCGCTTCGTCCACTTCGGCGGTGTGGCGCGGGAAAAAGGCACGGTGCCCCCAGTTCTGTCCGCCGCGGATGAAGAAGGCCTGCACGCCCATGATCCCGCCCTTGGCGGCCAGCGCAAAGATATCGGCATCGCCCAGCCCAGCCGCGTTGATCGCCTGGCTGCCCTGAATAAATGTCGCCGCGCGCAGCCGATCGCGCAACATCGCAGCGGTTTCGAACTGAAGGTTCTCGGCAGCCTCGGCCATCTGCCGTTCGAGATCGGCCTGCACCTTGCCCGATTTGCCCGCCAGAAAGTCTTTCGCCTGTGCCACCAGCGCGCCGTAATCCTCTTGCGAAATTCGGCCCACGCAAGGCGCTGAGCAACGCTTGATCTGATAAAGCAGGCAGGGCCGATCCCGTCGATCATAAAAACTGTCGGTGCAGCTCCGCAGCAGGAACAGTTTTTGCAGGGCGTTCAAGGTCGTGTTGACGCTGCCTGCGCTGGCAAAGGGACCATAGTAATTGCCCTTGGCCCGGCGCGCGCCGCGATGCTTGTGGATGCGCGGGAAGGCATGATCGGATCGCAGCAGGATGAAGGGGAAGCTCTTGTCATCGCGCAGCAGCACATTGAACGGCGGGCGGAACCGTTTGATCAATTGCGCTTCGAGCAGCAGCGCTTCGGCCTCAGAATTGGTGGTAATGATCTCCATGCTGCGCGTCTGGCTGACCATGCGCTGGAGCCGCCCTGAAAGCTGGGCGATCTGGGTGTAGTTTGCCACCCGCGCCTTCAGCGAACGGGCCTTGCCGACGTAAAGCACATCACCGCGCGCATCGATCATCCGGTAGACGCCGGGCACCGGCTTCAACAGCCGCACTGTCTCGCGGATGGCGGCAACGCCTGCTTCAAGATCGGGCTGGGCACGCGCAACAGTGCTGGCGGCGCGCGCTTCGTTGAAGCGATCGCCGCCCCTTGGATCATGCGGGGTTCCTGCCGGGGTCTTGGCCATGACCGGCAAATAGGGAGCGCATGGGGGCGTTGGCAAGCAGTGCCCGAGCGCCTATCGCCAGAGACGTGCAGGAATATGATGTCATCGTGCTGGGCGCAGGCGCTGCGGGGCTGATGTGCGCGGCCGTCGCCGGGCAGCGTGGGCTTCGTGTCGCGGTGCTCGAAAAGGCGGAAGGCCCGGGCAAGAAAATCCTGATTTCGGGCGGCGGGCGCTGCAATTTCACCAACCTTGGCACAAGCGCGGCCAATTACCTTTCGGCCAATCCGCACTTCGCCAAGAGCGCGCTCGCCCGCTACACACCGGCCGACTTCATCGCGTTGGTCGAAAAGCACGGAATCGCGTGGCATGAAAAAACGCTGGGGCAATTGTTCTGCGATGGTTCGGCCAAGCAGATTGTCGCGATGCTGCTCGCGGAATGCCCGGCTGACAGGGTCGACGTGATCTGTAATGCGGATGTCGGCGATGTCGAACGCAGCGACGGCGGCATTTTCACCGTCACGGCAAGCGGCACAACCTACGCGGCAAAAGCGCTGGTCATTGCCACCGGGGGGCCATCGATCCCGAAAATGGGCGCAACCGGCTTTGCCTATGATCTGGCACGCCAGTTCGGGTTGAAGGTGGTGGAACCGCGCCCGGCGCTAGTGCCGCTGACGCTGGGGGGTGAGGATGTGCTGTTCCGCGAGCTTTCCGGCGTCGCCGCGCCGGTGCTGGCTCGCGCGGGCGCTGGCAAGGCGCGCGCCGAATTCGCCGAAGCTGCGCTGTTCACGCACAAGGGCCTTTCCGGGCCGGCGATCCTGCAAGTCTCGTCCTATTGGCGGCATGGTGAGGAGATCGGCATCACCTTTCTGCCCGATGCCGCGACCGATTGGCTGATCGCGGCCAAGCGTGATCGGCCGCGCGCATCGCTGCGGACACTTCTGCGCGAACATCTGCCTGCCCGGCTGGCCGATGCGCTGGCGGACAAGCTGGCGCTGGAACGCGAGCTTGGCAATCTGTCAGACAGCGTTCTGCGTGCGGCGCAGGCACAGCTTGCCGACTGGCGCTTTGTCCCCAACGGCACCGAAGGTTTCGCCAAGGCCGAGGTCACTTGCGGAGGCATTTCCACCGCCGAGCTTTCCTCGCAAACAATGGAGGCCAAGCGTGTGCCCGGCCTCTACGCCATCGGCGAGGCGGTGGACGTTACGGGCTGGCTTGGCGGGTACAATTTCCAATGGGCGTGGGCGAGCGGGTATGCCTGTGCTGCCGCCCTCAAGTAGCGAAGCGGTAGGGCGGCAAAAACGCCCTCAAGTAGCGAAGCGGTAGGGCAGCAAAAAACGCGCTGGCCCAAAAACCCTAGAACAGCTTCCTGATCTCGAACCGGAAATTGAGACCCAGCGGATCGATCAGCAGCGGCTGATAGGCAATCGGCGTGTTGCCGAACTGGTCGCGCACCTGCAATTGCTGATCGAACAGGTTGTCGGCCCGCAAGGTCAGACGCAGGTTCTTGGCGAAACCGTCCTGCTTGCCGAGAAGCTGATCCATGTTGAGGAAGACCCGCAGATCGACCGTCACCAGATCATCGAACACCAGATCAAGCGCACCCGGCAGGCCCGAACCATCAAGCCGCGTCGGCCCGGTGTAGCGACCCGATACGCGCACGCCCACGCCCTTGCCAAACACGCCTGCTTCAAGTCGGCTGGTGTTGCGCGGGAAGCCGAACCGCCCAGTCGCATCGCCATCAAGCTGATCAAGCGGGGCAACCCCCGGTGCGATCAGGATTTCATTCTGCAATTCGATGGTGTGGGTCAGGTTGACGAAATAGCGCCAGCCCTGAAACCCGCCACCGGGGCCGAACCCGCCAAACCCGCCACCGCGCGGCGGGCCGCCAGCCGGAGCACCGCCACCAGGCGCGCCGCCAGCCACGCGCGCACCGCCGCCGGGAGGGCCGCTCAAAAGCGCAGGATCAATCGCGCAGATCTGAGTGCGGAATTGCGCCAGCCGTTCGCGATCAACCGTGCCGTCAGGCTTGCGCACCCGGCTGAGCAATTGTTCGAACCGCGCCGGATCAAAGCCGGGCAGACGATCCGAGAGATCCTCGCCCTTCTCTACGGCATCGACAATGCCATTGATGAACTCCAGCCCGTCTTCCTTGCATAGCCGCTCGCGGAAGGCGAGGAACTGCTCGCGCTGCTCCGCAGTCGGAGGCCCGCCTGCGCCAAAGCGCGCGCCTCCCGGAGGGCCGCCCGCACCTGCTGGTGATCCGCCCGCGCCGCCAACTCCGGGCGGAGGTCCGCCGGCGCCGCGTCCTTCTGCCTCGCCGCCGGTCTGCTTCGGCCCGCCGAAACTGCCGCGCGTCGAAAGCGTGAATTGCAAACGGTCCGACTTGGTTTCGGCAAAGCTGACAGCGCGCTGATCGATCTGGATCAGACGTCCGCTTGCATCACGCTGCACCCGGTCCGGGAACGCCGCCTCGATTGCCTGGGTGATCTGCGGAAAGGGCGAGACCACATTGTCAGACCGGTTGCGGATGTATTCGACCGTAAGGCGGGTGTCCTTGATCCCCGGCAACTGCCAGTTGGCGGCGAACTTCCAGTCGCGCTGGGTTTCGGCCAGCAGCGCAGGGTTGCCGCCGGTGATCACCGTTGCCAGCACGGCCTCGCCATTGACGAAGTCGAACACCGGCACGTTGAAATTGGTGATGATCGGATTGCCAAGCTGGGGCAGGCCCGGCGCGACTTCGCGGTAGATATAGGTCGCAGACAGATCGAGCTTGTCGGCAGGCGCCCAGGTCAGCCCCGCGTTCCAGTCGCCCAGCAGGCCGAAGTCCGAAAGATCCTCAAGCCCCGCCTGCATGTTGAGCGTAAGATTGCCAATCGCATCGCCGAAACCGGTGCGAGTGCTGGTGATCGGCACCACGAGGTTCGCACTGGAAGCAGCGCGGCGACGGGTGAGCAGAATGTCCTGCGCGCTCAGGCTGTCGCTGCTTTCGATCTGGCGCCAGTCGAGCGCAGCTGTAAACGTCGCCAGCACATCACCGGCAGGCAGGGTGGCTACCGGACCATCAAGCGTGTGACGGCTTTCCGCGTTGATGGTGCGGCTGTTTGCAAGGTTCACCCCCGCATCAAGCACGCGCGGCAACACCGCATTGATCGGCAGCAGGCCTGCGGCGGCATCGGCAACAAACCCGCTCGCGTCAAAGCGCTGATCAATCTCGGTCTCGCTTTCGCTGAACGCGGCATCAACAGTGCTGGTGAGGCGGAAGGAATTGATCGGCTTGGTCAGTGAACCCGCCGCCGAAACCGTATCGACCGAGGTCCGCCGTTCAAGCGGGGTCGCTTCCCCAAACGTGCGCAGCAAGCTGTTGCCGGCGGGATCGGTGAGCGTGACGACGTTAAGGCCGTCCTGGTCACGCCGCTGATTGCGCGCATAATTCAGGTTCGCGCTCACCGAAGTGCCACTGTCGGTGAAAGCCTTGGCCCAGCTCGCATTGGCTGTAACATCGAACGTATCGGCCACCAGACTACGGAAAGGCGCCTGTTCCGGATCGCCCACCACTTGCGAGACCGACCCCGGCGTCTGGATAATCCCGCGCTCGCTCTCGGTGAGCATGGTCGAATCATTGACTTCGAGATTGAGATTGATCCGGCCGCCGTCAGCAATCTTGAGGTAGCCGATTTCCTGTTCGCTCGTCAGCAAGCCGCCGCGAGAGGGAGTGCCCGCTTCCAGTTCTACCTGACGGTTCGAATAATTGTCCTTGAGCACGAGATTGATCACGCGGCGATCAGGCGGAAAGCCGAAACGCAAGGCCGTTTCTTCGGGAAAGACCTCGACCTTGGCGAGCGCTTCGGGGGGATAGGCAGCAAATTCACGGAACGAGGCAATGCGGATGCCATTGACCAGCACAATCGGCTGCCCGCCGCCGCCGCGCCCGCGCGCGGAACCAGTCTGCGCGGAAATCTGGGCAATAAGATCGGAGATCGAGGTGACCCCCTCGCCCGCGATTGCCTGTTCGTCGAGCGAAAGCAGCGGTGCCTGATCAACGATCAGCTGCCCGCGCACCCGGCGGCCGCTTACGACGATTTCACCCGTCCCGCGAGGCGGAGTGGGATCGATCTGCTCTTCCTCCGGCGACGACGGAGTGCCGCCGCGCTGCGCAGATTGCGCAGTATCCGCATTGCTCGCACTGCCCGGCGCAGCAACCTCGGCAAGCGCGGGAAAGGCCGCGAGGCTCGCAAGGCAAACGCCAGCACGAAGCATGGTGCGAGAAGGAAAAGAGGAGTTCATGGAGAGGCCTTCATTGTTTTTCTTGGCGTGCCGGACAAGATAACGACCTGCCCAAGCGTGCATTTCCTGAGGTTTGCGACTTGTCTCTCGGCTGAATGAGGCCGCGGGTCGCTTTTGCGTTCGCGCCCCTAACGCACGAGTCTTCCCTTTTGTTCTCACCATCGCTAAACGGCGCGCAGATATCGACCAGCGGTTATTGCACCGCAGCATCAATCAAAGGGATTACATGGCCAAAGAAGAACTCCTCGAAATGCGCGGGCGCGTGGTGGAACTGCTGCCCAATGCGATGTTCCGGGTTGAGCTTGAAAACGGCCATGAAGTGCTGGGCCACACGGCAGGCAAGATGCGCAAGAACCGCATCCGCGTGCTGGTGGGCGATGAGGTGTTGTGCGAACTGACGCCTTATGATCTCACCAAGGCGCGCATCACTTACCGCTTCATGCCGGGTCGCGGCGGGCCGGGCCCGCAATAAGCGCTCTGAACCCGACGTTGCACCTGACGCTCGCATCCGCTTCCCCGCGCCGGCTTGAACTGCTGGCGCGGCTTGGAATTGCGCCCGATGCTGTATGCCCCGCCGATATTGATGAAACCCCGCTTAAGGGCGAACTTCCGCGTGCCTATTGCTCGCGGATGGGACTGGAAAAGGCCCTTGCCGTTGCCGCCACTGGCCATGTGCTCGCCGGCGATACCGTGGTGGCCGCGGGTCGTCGCATCCTGCCCAAGACCGAAACCGAGGATGAAGCACGCGCCTGTCTCGAACTGCTTTCCGGCAGGCGTCATCAGGTGCTGTCATCAGTTGCGCTGCGTGCGCCTGACGGCAGCGTGAAAACCCGCCTTTCCGAAAACATCGTGCGCTTCAAAGTGCTCGCGCCTGAAGAAATCCGCGCCTATCTCGCCAGCGGCGAATGGCGCGGCAAGGCAGGCGGCTATGCCATTCAGGGCGCAGCAGAAGGCCTGATCCAATGGATCAGGGGGAGCCATTCGGCGATCATGGGCCTGCCGCTTTATGAAACGCGCGCCCTGCTGAAGGCAGCGGGATTTCCCATTGGCTGAATGGCTGATCGAACAGGGCATCGGCGAGACGCGCTGGCTGCTGGTCGAAGGCGACAGAGTGCTCGCCGCAAAGCTCGAATGGCCAGGTGAACTGGTTGCAGGCACCGCAGTAACCGGACAGCTTGTCAGCAAGGCCAAAGGCGCAAAGCGCGGGCTGGTGAGGCTGGATGCCCCCCCATTCCAGGGCCGTGAGGTGCTGGTCGATCACCTGTCGCCCGACGTCACGGAAGGGACGAGCCTGACGCTCACCATTACCCGTGCTGCGCTGGCTGAACGCGGGCGCTTCAAGCTGGCGCAAGCGCGCGCCGGAACGCCCGCCATGCCCACCGCCGCGCAAGGTCGGGTGGTGCACCGATTCCCCGCAGGATTGTGGGAGGACGTGTGGCATGCCGCATCATCCACCAGCGTCGCCTTTGCCGGTGGGGAAATCCTGCTCGGCGTCACGCCTGCGATGACAGTGATCGACATTGATGGCTCATCGCCTGCACGCGAGTTGGCCTTGGCGGCGATCCCCGCCATTGCGCAGGCGCTGCGCTGGTTCGGGCTTGGCGGCAACATCGCAATCGACTTTCCCACAATCCCTGCCAAGGCAGATCGCGGCACGGTTGACGAAGCTCTCGGAAAAGCACTCGCCGATTGGCCGCATGAACGCACTGCCATGAACGGATTTGGCCTCGTGCAACTGGTGGCGCGGCTCGAAGGGCCAAGCCTGCTGCATCGTTTTGCCACATCGCGCACCGGAATGTGCGCGCGCATGGCGCTCCGCATGGCCGAGCGCGCCGAGGGCACCGGGCGTGTTCTGGTGCTCACGATCCATCCGGCGATAAAGAGCAAGCTGAAGCCCGAATGGCTTGTCGAACTTGCGCGAAGAACGGGCCGCGAGATCCGGCTCGAGACCAGCCCGGCCCTTGCGCTCGAAGCCGCCAGCGCCCAGATTATCGCGGCATGACGATCTCATCCAAATCCTGCCCCATCTGCCGGAAACCCCGGCATCCCGATCACGCGCCGTTCTGTTCCAGCCGGTGCCGTGATCGCGATCTGGCGCGCTGGTTCTCGGATTCCTACTCCGTGCCCGGCCCGCCTGCAGACCCTGAAGAAATTGCGGCGAGGGATTGGGACAAAAACGAATAGAATCCCCTTGCCAAGCGCTACGGCCTTCGCCATAGGCGCGCTCTCATTTGCTCGCCGGGGTGGCCAGTCGGTTTCATCCCGTCGCTCGCAGCGAATGCCCGAGTAGCTCAGGGGTAGAGCAGCGGATTGAAAATCCGCGTGTCGGTGGTTCAAATCCGCCCTCGGGCACCATTCGCTGAAAGGGGAAAGTGCCCATGTCCCGCCGCACCAAAATCTACGAAGGCAAAGCCAAGATCCTTTACGAAGGACCAGAGCCAGGCACGCTCATCCAGTATTTCAAGGACGATGCGACCGCCTTCAATGCCGAGAAGAAGGGCACGATCAACGGCAAGGGCGTGATCAACAACCGGATCAGCGAGCACGTGTTCACACGGCTGGCGCATATCGGCATCCCGACACACTTCATTCGCCGCCTCAACATGCGCGAACAGCTGGTGCGGCAGGTCGATATCATCCCGCTCGAAGTGGTGGTGCGCAATGTGGCGGCAGGCTCGCTGTCCAAGCGCCTCGGCATCGAGGAAGGCGAACCGCTGCCGCACACCCTCATTGAATATTACTACAAGGATGATGCGCTGGGCGATCCCCTGATTGCCGAGGAGCACATCGCCTGCTTCAACTGGGCCAGCCAGGAAGAAATGCAGGACATTTCCTCGATGGCGATCCGCATCAATGATTTC
>JBKBMC010000082.1:0-9911 GCA_046296075.1 Erythrobacter sp.
AAACCTCGCACCTTGAAGCGATTTCGGAAGGCCGCGTGACCTTGCGCGACATGCCGACCATCACGGACAAGCGTGGCCGCATCCTCAGCCTTGCCCGCAATGGCGAGATCGCGGTGATCGACGCCGAAGGGCGTGAGCGCGAGATGCACAAGGTGCCTTATGGTACCGTCGTGATGTTCAAGGATGGCGATCACGTGAAGATCGGTGATCGTCTGGCCGAGTGGGATCCCTTCACGCTGCCGATCATCACCGAGCAATCGGGCGTGGTGAAGTATCAGGACCTGATCGAGGGCATCACGC
This sequence comes from Erythrobacter sp., assembly GCA_046296075.1. Lineage (GTDB taxonomy): Bacteria > Pseudomonadota > Alphaproteobacteria > Sphingomonadales > Sphingomonadaceae > Erythrobacter. The sequence continues at coordinate 301 of JBKBMC010000082.1, forward strand.
TCGAAGAAGCGGTCGATGATGCCACCGGCATTGCGCAGCGCGTGGTGACGGAAAACCGCGCCACCGGCCGCAAGAAGAAGGAAGATCTGCGTCCGCGCATGACCTTGCTTGGCGAGGGTGGCGGCGAAACCGAAGCGGCACGTTACATGCTCGCTCCGGGCACGACGCTCTCGGTCGCGGATGGTGACACGGTGGATGCGGGCGACATTCTTGCCCGTGCCAGCCGCGAAGCCGCCAAGACCCGCGACATTACCGGAGGTCTGCCGCGCGTTGCCGAACTGTTCGAAGCACGTATGCCCAAGGACGTCTCGGTGATCGCCAAGATTTCCGGCCGGATCGAATTCGTCCGCGAATACAAGGCCAAGCGCAAGATCGCCATCATCCCCGAGGAGGGCGAAGCCGTCGAGTACCTGATCGCCAAGACCAAGGTGATCGACGTGCAGGAAGGTGATTACGTGAAGAAGGGTGACACCCTTGTTTCCGGTTCGCCCAACCCGCACGATATCCTTGAGGTGATGGGCGTCGAAGCGCTGGCCGAATATCTCGTCAACGAGATCCAGGAGGTCTATCGCTTGCAGGGCGTGAAGATCAACGACAAGCACATCGAGGTGATCGTTCGCCAGATGCTGCAGAAGGTCGAGATCACTGATGGCGGGGACACCACCCTGCTGCCGGGCGAGCAGGTTGATCTGGCGGAAATGCTGGAAATCAACGGCAAGCTGGCCAAGGGCAAGGAACCGGCCCAGGGCACCCCGGTGCTGCTCGGTATCACCAAGGCCTCGCTCCAGACCCGCTCGTTCATCTCGGCGGCCTCGTTCCAGGAAACCACCCGCGTGCTGACGCAGGCGGCGGTTGAAGGGAAGAAGGACACCCTGATCGGTCTGAAGGAAAACGTGATCGTCGGCCGTCTCATCCCCGCCGGCACGGGCGCTGGCATGAATCGTCTGCGGGTCACTGCCAACAGCCGCGATGCTGCGCTCAAGGCGGCGTGGAAGAAACAGCAGGATGCCCTTGCTGCTTCGGGCCAGCGCGAAGTCGAGCCGGCCGCTGACGCTATCGGCTCGGAAGAGAAGATGAAGGCGGCGATGGCAGCGATGGCGGCTTCGGCTCCGGCTGCTGATGTGGACGACGCGGGCGAGGAATAAGCCCGCTTCGCCTCACCGCTGAATGAGAAAGGCCCCGCCCGAGCATCGCTCTGGCGGGGCCTTTTCATATGCGCCAGCCATTACAAAGTCGCTATTGCAACGCACTCGCAATTTGATAACAAGGAGTCGTTCCAACGCTTTTGCTTCTTTTGCGAGGTTTCATGTCCCGGCACCGCCCCACCGCTGCTTCCCGTCAGACTATCGCTGCGTTGGCTGCGCCGCCGCGTATCGAGCGGCTCGGGCCGCTCGGCGGGCGGTTTGTCCACGCCTTGCGGTTGATTGCGCTGCACGAACGGGTCGGGCGCGATCCTGTCCCCGAACTCGCGGTGAAGCTGGGCGGTGTCGAAATCGCTGCCAAAGCGCTCATGCTGGCCCATACCATCGCCAACGTCTGGCCAGAGAACATCCACGTCAGCCGATTCTGCTGTCGCTTGTTGAGTCATGATGAGGCAACCATCGGCGCCTGTGTTGATGCCGCGGCAGCCGGTGACAGGAGCGCCTTCGAAGCAGCGACTACCGGCCTGATCCGCGCGGATCGCGCGCAGCGCCTGTGGGAGGCGTCACTGGCGCTTGTTGCGGCAGAGATGCGCGCGCTCTAATCCTTGCGAGACGCCCCGCACCGCTCTACCGAGCGCGCATGACCACCACCCGATTTGCCCCTTCGCCAACCGGCCGGCTCCATGTCGGCAATATCCGCACTGCGCTCCACAACTGGATGCTGGCGCGGCAGGTGGGCGGCAAGTTTATCTTGCGGATCGACGACACTGATGCGGAGCGCAGCCGGGAGGATTATGTCGATGCAATCAGGGCCGATCTCACGTGGCTGGGGCTGACGTGGGATCGGGAGGAGCGCCAGTCCGCGCGACTCGATCGCTACGAAGCGGCGTTTGACGCGCTGCGTGCAGCGGGGCGGATTTATCCCGCCTATGAAAGCGCGCAGGAACTCGAGGTGAAGCGCAAGATTGCACTGGGTCGCGGTCTGCCGCCGATCTATGATCGCGCCGCACTGACGATGAGCGATGCTGATCGTGCCGCGATGGAAGCAGATGGCGTCGCCCCGCACTGGCGCTTCAAACTCGATCATGACGAGGCGATTGCGTGGGACGACGGCATTCGCGGCGCACAGAAATTCGATGCCGCACAGCTGTCTGATCCCGTCATCCGCCGCGCCGACGGGTCGTGGCTTTACATGATGCCGAGCGCGGTTGATGACATCGACATGGGCGTCACGCAAGTCCTGCGGGGCGAGGATCACGTTTCGAATACAGCCGTGCAAATTCAGATCTTTACCGCACTTTTTGCTGCAGGCTTTGCTGCAGAAGAAAGTGCAGCAAAAACGCTGCCCGCTTTCGCGCATGAGGCCTTGCTGGTGGGCAAGGAAGGCAAGCTGTCGAAGCGGCTCGGGTCACTCGGTTGCGATGCGTTCCGCGAACAGGGCATCGAGCCCGAGGCTATCATCGCGCTGCTCGCCCGGCTCGGCACCTCGCAGCCGATCGAGCCGATTGCGGATCGCGCCGCGCTTACCGCCAGCTTTGATCTTGCAACCTTCGGCCGTGCCCCGGCCAAGTTCGACGAGGCGGACCTCGAGCGGATCAACGCGGCTATCGTGCACCAGTTGCCTTTTTCAGCGGTAAAGGACCGCCTGCCCGCCGGGATGGACGAGGCTGGCTGGCACGCCGTGCAGCCCAACCTTGCGCATGTCCACGAGGCTGCCGAATGGTGGCGGTTAGTGACAGGCCCGATCGAGCGACGCGAATTTGCGGAAGAAGACCGCGTTTATCTCGCCGAGGCTGCGCGCACGCTTGCGTGGGGAGATGATCCTTGGGGTGCGCTCACCGCCGCGCTCAAGGAGGCTACCGGACGCAAGGGCAAGGCGCTGTTCCTGCCGCTGCGCCAAGCGCTGACCGGCATGGATCACGGCCCCGACATGGGAGAATTGCTCCCGCTGATCGGCGAGGTCGAGGCCCGCGCCCGATTGCGCGCCGCTGCCGCCTAGCCGCTGTGCTTGGCCAGTTCGTCGCCTGCGATTGTCACTACATGCAGCAGATTGGTGCTGCCTGGTGTGCCGAATGGAACCCCGGCGAGCACGATCACCTTGCTGCCGGCGCTGCCGAAGCCATGCCGCAAAGCCATGCGTTTGCCTTTGCCGATCATTTCCTCGAAACTGTCGATGTCGCGAGTTGTTACCGCATGCGCGCCCCATAGCAGGCCGACCTTGCGAGCGGTTTTGACGGACGGCGTCAGCACCAGCATCGGGGTCGCAGGCCGTTCGCGTGCCACCCGCCGCGCGGTCGATCCGCTGGTGGTGAACACGGTGATCGCGCTGATCGGCAGCGTATCGGCAATCGTCATGCAGGCATGGCTGAGCGCATCGGATGTCGTGGCATCGGGCGGGGTATCGAGATAGCGCACACGGCCCTTGTATTCGGGATCATTTTCGACCTGCGTGGCGATCGCATCCATCATCGCGACGGATTCCTCGGGCCATGCGCCCGCGGCGCTTTCGGCCGACAGCATCACGGCATCTGCCCCGTCATAGACGGCGTTGGCCACATCGGAGACTTCGGCGCGGGTGGGCGAGGGGCTTTCGATCATTGATTCGAGCATTTGCGTTGCCACGATCACCGGCTTGCCCGCACGGCGGGCGGCGTTGACGATGTGCTTTTGCAGCGGCGGGACTTCCCACGGCTCCAGCTCGACGCCCAGATCACCGCGCGCTACCATGATGCCATCGGCCATCTCGATGATTTCATCGAGCCGCTTGACTGCCATCGGCTTTTCGATCTTGGCGCACAGCGCCGGGCCAAGCGCGGGGTTTCGCGCCGCGATAAGCTTGCGGGCTTCGGCAAGGTCATCCGGGCGCTGCACGAAGCTGAGTGCGATCCAGTCCGCCCCGTGCTCCACCGCGAAAGCGAGATCGCGGCGATCTTTTTCGGTCAGCGCCGGAATCGGCACTTCGGCATCGGGTACATTGACGCCCTTGCGATCCGAGATCACGCCGCCGACTTCGGCGCTGCACAGGATGCGCTCGTCATCGGCTTCGAGCACTTTCAGGCGGATCTTGCCGTCGTTGATCAGGAGCCGCTGGCCGCGTTCGAGAATGCCGAACAATTCGGGATGCGGCAGGTGCACGCGGGTGTCATCACCGGGCGCGGGGTTGCGATCGAGCGTGAAGTGCCCCGAATGGCGGATCACGGCCTGCCCGTTTGCGAACGTGCCGACGCGCAGCTTGGGCCCTTGCAGATCGGCGAGAATGGTGATCGGCCGCCCGACCTGCTTTTCCAGCGCGCGGATCGCCGCAATCGCGGCTGCATGATCTTCATGCGCGCCATGGCTCATATTCACACGGAAGGCGTCGGCACCAGCGCGCAGCAGCCGTTCCAGCATGTGCGGCGAACGGCTGGCCGGGCCGATGGTCGCGAGAATCTTGACCTTGCGGCCGCGCGGATCAATTCGGGTGTGGTCGCGTCTTGCCATAAGTGAGGCTGTTCCTTTGGTTGGGCTGGGCTATGACACAGACGTGTTGCAACTCAAGGGCTACGACGGGGAATGCTGCGATGAATACCAATACAGATACGCTTGAGGCGCTGGATGATGCCGTAGCCGCGGCGGCGTTCCGCCGGCTGGTGCGTCACCTGCGCCATCGCCATGATGCGCAGAACATCGAGCTGATGGGCCTTGCCGGGTTCTGTCGCAATTGCCTCGCCGACTGGATTATCGAAGGCGGGTTTGCCGGTGATAAAGCCGCCGCGCGCGAGATCATCCACGGAATGCCTCCGGAGGAGTGGAAGGCGCGCTTCCAGTCTCCCGCCACACCCGAACAGCTTGCGGCGATGGAAGCGAGTATCGCGAAAAACGCACAGGAATAATTGCCTGCGGCGGTTCAATCCCGTGAGGCGCGCGGCTATCGGCAGGGGCAAGTGATTCTGTTTTGAAGGAACCCCGTTATGACCGAAGATACTCAAGCCGCCGATGATCGCCTGCGCCTGCTGATCGAGCGGATCGAGCGGCTCGAGGAAGAGAAGAAGGGCATCGCCGATGACATCCGCGATGTCTATGCCGAGGCCAAGGCGGTGGGCTATGATCCCAAGATCATGCGCCAGATCGTGCGTCTTCGCAAAATGAAGCCCGATGATCGCAGCGAACAGGACATGCTGCTCGAAACCTACAAGAACGCGCTCGGCATGGTGTAAGCGCTGCTAGATCAGGTCATTGTGTTGCAACGCGGGCGTGTTATCTAGGTAATACAGTAAAGGGAGATTCGCATATGGCCAGCCCCTGGAAAGATGCACGCGGAATTATCGTATCGACCACACCGACGCTCGAAGGTCACCCGATCAAGGAATATTGCGGGATCGTCACCGGTGAGGTGATTGTCGGGGCTAACCTGTTCCGCGATCTGTTTGCCAATATCCGCGATATCGTGGGCGGGCGGGCTGGTTCCTACGAACAGGTGCTTGCGCGCGCGCGTAACGAGGCGATCCAGGAATTGCAGGCGGAAGCAGCGGCGACGGGCGCCAATGCAGTGGTGGGCGTTGACCTTGATTATGAGGTGATCGGCAAGCACGGCTCGATGCTGATGGTGAGCGCCAGCGGCACGGCGGTGAAGATTTAACCCCACATATCGAGCGTCAGCACCAGCGCGTTATAGCCAGCGTGGTGCACCATCGCGGCCCGGAGGCCGAGGCGGGTTCGCACATAGCATAAAAGCACACCGCCAATCAGTTGCGGGGTGACCACCAGCACGCCGAGCGGGCTTGCAAGCGGCTCGTAATTGCCGAGGTGGATAGCTGCGAAGAACAGGCTGCTTGCCCAGACCAGCAGCGCGAAATGGCGCGTGAACCACTCAGGCACCGCGACATCGCGTTCCCGGGTATAGAGCCACTGCACAAAGCCCGCGAGCGCGATCCCCACTCCTGCCATGGCGAGCAGTCCGGCAGCATCCTCGCCCGCGAACAGGCCCGCCACGAAGCACGCTTCCGCGGCAAAGCCGAACAGCGCAAACCGCAGCGCTGCGATCCGTCCGCTCAGCCAGCCGCGATAGACGGCTTCCTCGAGCAGCGGGGCGATCAGCAGGGCGTAAAAGACTTCCTCGCCAAACGATTCCTCCCCCTCAAGGGGGGCGGGGAGAAAGCCTACGACGGCGTCCCAGTGGTCGATCGCCGTGCTCGCCAGCCAGTCGATCAACAGATCAAGCGCGAAAACGGTTGCAAGGGCTGCCACCAGCGCCGCGCTCCAGCGATGGCGCACGGCATAGGGCGTCGGCCGCAGGGCAAAGCGCCCGGCATCGGCGACCCGCGCCCACGGGCTGAGCACGGGTAGGGCGACCAACGGCTCTGATGAAAACAGCGCCCTTGCGTGCACGTCAACCATCGGAGTAAGGCCAGCCCCTGTTTTCCAACCCCAGCAGTGAAGCAATTCCCATGGCAGGCCATTCCAAATTCAAGAACATCATGCACCGCAAGGGTGCACAGGACAAGAAACGCTCGGCAATGTTCTCCAAGCTCAGCCGCGAAATTACCGTCGCGGCCAAGATGGGCCTGCCCGATCCCGATATGAACCCGCGCCTGCGCCTCGCGGTCAACGCTGCCAAGGCGCAGTCCATGCCCAAGGACAATATCCAGCGCGCCATCGACAAGGCGGCGCAGGCCGGGGGCGAGGATTACGCCGAAGTCCGCTACGAAGGTTACGGGCCGGGCGGGGTGGCGCTGATTGTCGAGGCGCTGACCGATAACCGCAACCGCACCGCCACCAATGTCCGCACTGCCTTTTCCAAGAATGGCGGCAATCTTGGCAGCGAAGGATCAGTCAGCCACGGATTCGAGCGGCGCGGGTTGATCGAATATGCCGCGAGCGCGGGCGACGAGGAGAAAATGCTCGAAGCGGCGATCGAAGCGGGCGCGGATGATGTGGAATCCTCCGAAGATGGCCACACCGTGTGGACCGCCGCCGATAGCCTCCACGGCGTGGCGGGTGAGCTCGAAAAGGTGCTTGGCCCGGCTGATAATGTGAAGCTGGCGTGGAAGCCCTCGCTCATGGTGGCTGTGGATGAAGGCACGGCGGCGACGCTGATGAAGCTGCTCGATACGCTGGATGATGATGATGACGTGCAGACCGTATGGGGCAATTACGACATCCCGGATGATGTGATGGAAAAGCTGGGCTGAGATGGGCAGGGCGGCTTTCGCCTGATGCTGATCCTCGGCCTTGATCCGTCGCTATCCTGCACCGGCTGGGGTGTGATCCGCAGCGAAGGCGCGCGGATCAGCCACATCGCCAATGGCGAGATCAGGACCGATCCCAAGGCGCCGATGACAGCGCGGCTCGATCATCTCTACGCGGCGGTCGTGGCGGTGATTGGGCAACATGCCCCCGACCGGGCAGCGTGCGAGGAAGTGTTCCTCAATGCCAATCCGCAATCGACGCTCAAACTGGCGCAGGCACGCGGCGCGGTTCTGGCGGCGTGCGGGCGGCACAATCTGGTGGTTGCCGAACATGCCGCGCGGCTGGTGAAGAAATCGGTGGTGGGCACGGGCCGTGCGGAAAAGCCGCAGGTCGCCGCGATGGTGAAAGTGCTTCTTCCCGGCGTTGCCATCACCGGCGCGGATGCTGCCGACGCACTGGCGGTGGCGATTGCCGATGCGCACCTGGCGCCGCGGATCTGATCCAGTCAGCCTTCAGCAACGGAAAAGCATCCGGGCGCAGGTGCAAGCGCTCTAGCAGCTAAGCCGGATTTCCTTTGCGGCCTTCAGATATTCCAGCATGCCGCATTGCTTCAGAAAAGGGCGCCCGATTATCAGCGAATAGATCGGCCGCTGCCCTTTCTTGTCAGGACCCGTGACGATGATCTCTGACTGATCGGCATCAGGGTTGGGCGGTGCGGGAAGCTTGTCACCCGAGCCCGCCCCATCCAGCCGATCGCGCACACGGACGGCAATGGCATCGAAATGGAACGGCCCGATCACCAGAGGGCGGCCAAGCCGAACCAGCCGCACCGGTCTTCGAATGCCGAAGACGATATGCTCGTCCCAGACTTCGTCCGTGGGGACGCCATCATAAGCTTTCGCAATGTCTGCCCCGGCCGCAGCAGAGGCTATAGGATAGCGGCCAGTGGCCTCCACCGCAAAGACAACGCGCATCTTGCCGCCATCATGGGCAAATCCCGTCCCCACCTCGCTGCTGATCGCGCCGAGCATAGGAAAGCTGTGGACGGTGGTCGTTGCCCCGCCCAGCCGGATCGCGACATGGTCGGCCGGGATCGCCAGGGGCCCGATCGTACCGTCACCCATCACCCCCGTTGCGCCTTCAAGCCAGATAACGCGCGTTGTGTAAGGGATGCCTTCGAGCGAAACCCTTGTTGCGCGGCTCCGTCCGCTCAAAACTTTGGTCTGCCCGATCGACAAGCGCCAGTTCCCGAACATGGGCACCGGCTTGATCGCGAGGCGAGCTGTCGCCTCGGGATAAAGCGTCAGATTGTTGATGCTTCCGGTGTGCAGCGACACGGCCAGCATCGTGCCATCAATCTCGATGTCCAAGGGCTCGTCCGGATCGACAACGAGAGGCGCATCTTGCGCGGCAGCAGGACGTGCGCTGAAAGCCAGTGCGGCAAGAATGGCCCAGCAGGCCGGTGTCTTGGCCATCGCTGCAAACATGCTCCCAAACCTCCGATCGATGGGCCGTTTCCAGTCTGGTTTCCCGCCTCAGGTGCCATGCAGCGCGACAAGGCCGGGCCGGTTCGCCAACAGTATAACCGCAGATATGCCGCTGGCCGGATCATGGCTTTTTGCTAAAAGGGGCGCAAAGTCATCATGCCCAGGTGGCATTCGCCTTCCCGCTCCAGTACCTCCATAGTGAGATAATTTATCAGGAATATCAATGCCTCATATCGACCTCTATGGCATCCCCAACTGCGACACAGTGAAGAAGGCGCGCGTCTGGCTGGAGAGCCACGGGCTTGCCTACACCTTCCACGATTACAAGAAAGAAGGCGCTGATCCGGGCAAGGTTGCCAGCTGGATTGCGGCGGCGGGTCTCGATCAGATCGTGAACCGTAAGGGCACGACCTTCCGAAAGCTCACCGAAGATGAACAGGCGGCGGCGGCGGATAGTCACACGGCTGTCGCTTTGCTCGTCCAGCACACCTCGGTAATCAAGCGGCCCATCGTCGAGTATCCCGGCGGGGTGCTGGTGGGCTTCAAGGAGGATGAATGGCGCGTCTTGCTGGATTGATGGCGGTGCTTGCGCTGGCCGGAGCGGTGCCGGCTGGGGCTGAGAGCGATTTTCTCATCATCGCCCACCGCGGCGCGAGCGCGGATCGTCCCGAACACACGCTTGCCGCCTATGAGCGCGCGATCGATCAGGGCGCGGATTACATCGAGCCCGATCTTGTCGCGACCAAGGATCTGGTGCTGGTGGCGCTCCATGAAAACGAGCTTTCCGGCACCACCGATGTCGCGAGCCGCTCCG
>JBKBMC010000083.1:0-9760 GCA_046296075.1 Erythrobacter sp.
CACGCGCCGATCGCGGGCTACGAGGAGCAACTCGCTAGCGGCGTCGACCGCTTCATGGCAACGCTAAGACCCGGCCCTATCTACGGCCGCTGCAACTGGTTTATCGCCCCCACCGGGGATCGGCGCTGGCTCGCTGAAAGGCCTGCCGCAGAGGCCTTTGCCCATGTCACTCCCGAGAACGCGGGAGAAACCCTGTTCGTGCGTTCCGAACGCCAGACGCTGCGGCGGCTCCCGCAGACGGGTGCCATTCTCTTCACCATCGGTGTTTATGTCGAACCGCTTGGGCGTCTTTCCCCCGCCAATATCGCCATGCTGGGCAAGGCAGTGCAAACCCTCGTCAGCGGCGAGGGTGACCGCCGAGGCGCACCGGCCTATGCTGCCAGCCTGATTGCCTACGCCGAAAGGAACGCTGCATGATCGCCACGCTGATCCTCCCGCTGCTCGCCCAGTCCGCGCAGCCGCCCGTGCCCGGCTGGAACTGCGATGATCCACAGGTGCAGGCAGAAATGAACTGGTGCGCGGGGCAGGACTTTGCGGCTGCTGATGATGCCATGAACACACAATGGGCGCTTACGCGTGCGGCCATGAAGGCGCGGGATGCCGAGTGGGCCGCGCTTGGCTCGGCCGACAAGCGGGCGGGCTTCATGAAGAACCTCCTCGAAGCCCAGCGCGGCTGGTTGCGCTATCGCGATGCGCACTGCGCGCTCGAAGGCTATGAAGCGCGCGGCGGGAGCCTTGAACCGCTGCTTGTGCTCACCTGCAAGGCGCGTGTGACACGCGTCCGCACACAACAGCTCAAGGACCTTGCCGAGCGGCCCGAGAGATGATGCAAATCAGCTAGGTTGCGCTCTCCCACGCGCCGCGCCATAGGCGATGGCACGACTATCTAAGCCTGCCGGGAGACTGCGCTTGTTCTCGAAAATCCTCATCGCCAATCGCGGGGAAATCGCTTGCCGGGTGATCACCACGGCGCGAAAAATGGGTATCAGGACCGTCGCTGTCTATTCCGATGCCGATGCCCGTGCGCCATTTGTGAAAATGGCGGATGAAGCGGTGCATATCGGGCCTTCGCCTGCCGCCGAATCCTACCTGATCGCGGACAAGATCATCGCTGCGTGCAAGCAGACCGGGGCCGAGGCCGTTCACCCCGGCTATGGCTTCCTGTCGGAACGCACCTCCTTTGCCGAGGCGCTGGCGAAGGAAAACATCGCCTTCATCGGCCCGCCGGTGAACGCAATTGCCGCGATGGGCGACAAGATCGAATCCAAGAAGCTGGCCAAGGAAGCGGGCGTCAATGTCGTCCCCGGCTTCGTTGGCGAGATCGAGGATACCGAGCACGCGGTGCGGATCTCCAACGAGATCGGCTATCCGGTGATGATGAAGGCCAGCGCCGGCGGCGGGGGCAAGGGGATGCGCCTTGCCTATTCAGAAGCCGATGTGCGCGAGGGCTTTGAAAGCGTGAAGCGCGAAGGCCTGAACTCCTTCGGCGATGATCGCGTCTTCATCGAGAAGTTCATCTTGAACCCGCGCCACATCGAGATCCAGATCCTCGGCGACCAGCACGGCAACATTCTCAATCTGAACGAGCGTGAATGCTCGATCCAGCGCCGCCACCAGAAGGTGGTCGAGGAAGCGCCGTCGCCTTTCGTCACGCCCAAGATGCGCAAGGCGATGGGCGAGCAATGCGTCGCCCTCAGCCGCGCGGTGGGGTATTACTCGGCAGGCACGGTCGAACTGATCGTCTCCGGCGCGGACCCGACGGGGGAGAGCTTCTACTTCCTCGAAATGAACACCCGGCTTCAGGTTGAACACCCCGTCACCGAAGCGATCACCGGCATCGACCTTGTCGAACAGATGATCCGCGTCGCAGCCGGGGAAAAGCTCAGCATGACGCAGGACGATATCGGGATCGACGGCTGGGCCATTGAAAACCGCGTCTATGCCGAAGATCCCTATCGCGGGTTTCTGCCGAGCACCGGGCGGCTGGTGCAGTACGCCCCGCCGCTAGCTGGCTGGACCGAGGACGAAACCGTCGCGGGTAAGGCACGCAGGGGCGTGGCGCGTGGCAGCGGCAGCGTGCGCGTCGATGACGGGGTCTATGAAGGCGGCGAGGTCTCGCGCTTCTACGATCCGATGATCGCCAAGCTGATCACCTGGGCGCCCACGCGCGACGAGGCGGCGGATTTGCAGATCGAGGCGCTCGATCATTTCCGCATCAAGGGCCTCGGCCATAATGTCGATTTCCTGTCCGCGATCATGCAGCACCCGCGCTTCCGCTCGGGCGAGTTGACGACGGGCTTTATCGCCGAGGAATATCCCGATGGCTTCCACGGCGCGGCGACGTCCGAGGATTTTCGCAAGATCCTCGCCGCCGTGTGTGCAGGTAATGAATTCAGCCTGCAATCGCGCGCGCGACACATTTCTGGCCAGTTGGACGGGCCGCTGCCTGTCACCAGCGAATGGCTGGTGAAGCTGGGCGATGAACGCTTCGAAGTTTCCCTCGGCGAAGGCCACGCGGTCGTCGATGGCGTGCGCGTCGAAGGCACCTGCAACTGGCTGCCCGGCATGGTGCAGGCCGAGGCGATCGGAAAGGTCGAAGGCGGCGAAGAGATTCGCTTCGGTCTGATCGTCGAACGCATCGGCGACAAGTGGAAGGTGACGACGCGCGGCGCGGCCCACACCGCGCTGGTGCTGCCTCTCAGGTTGGCACGTCACGAATCGCTGATGCTCGACAAGGTGCCACCGGATCTTTCCAAGCTGCTGATCTGTCCGATGCCCGGGATGCTGGTGAAGCTCCACGTCGCTGAAGGCGAGACCGTGCAGCCGGGCCAGCCGCTCGCCACGGTCGAGGCGATGAAGATGGAGAACATCCTGCGCGCCGAGAAGGAAGGTGTAATTGCCAAGATCAATGCTGCGGAGGGCGAGAGCCTCGCGGTTGATGCTGTGATTCTTGAACTCGAATAATGCACGTCCGCCACGATCCCGATGCGCCGGCGGCCTCGGAAATCTCGTTCGATGATTTTCTCAAGGTCGATATCCGCATCGGGACCATCGTGGCGGCCGAGGAGTTTCCAGAGGCGCGCAAGCCCAGCTATCGTCTGCGGATCGATTTTGGCCCCGCAATCGGCGAGAAGAAAAGCTGCGCGCAGATCGCGGCCAATTACCATCCGGATGAACTGATCGGGCGTCAGGTCGCAGCCGTGGTCAACTTCCCGCCCCGCCAGATTGGCCCGGCCATGTCCGAAGTGTTGACCTTGGGCTTTTCCGATGCGGATGGCGAAGTGGTGCTGTTCGCCCCCGATGTGAAAGTGCCGGACGGCTCACGCCTCTTTTAGGCCGCGAGCTCTTGATCGAGAAACACGGCAAGATCCGCCAGATCGACATCGCGCGCAACATAGGCTTCGCCCAGAGCGCGGAGAAGCAGGAAGGGCAGGGTGGTGCCTTCCGCCTTCTTGTCGTGGCGCATGTGATGGACGAGGCCTGCTCCGTCGCAGGAAAGGCCGAGATCAGCCAGCGTTGCGGGGAGGCCCGCTGCTGCAATGGCCGAGGCCGCCCGCGCTGCGTCCGCCTGCGAAATCTCCCAGCGCCGGGCGGAATAGCGCGCTGCCAATACCATGCCCAGTGCGACCGCCTCGCCGTGCAGCAGCCGGTCGGAAAAGCCCGTTTCCGCCTCAAGCGCGTGGCCAAAAGTGTGGCCAAGATTGAGCAGCGCCCGGCGATCCAGCGTTTCGCGCTCGTCTTCGGCGACAATCTGCGCTTTCATCGCAATGCTGATTGCGATGGCGTGTTCGAGCGCTGCAGGCTCGCGCGCCAGCACCGCCGCGCCGTTCGCTTCGAGCCAGTCGAAGAACGCTGCGTCGCCCAGCAACCCATATTTCAGGACTTCGGCAAAGCCCGCGCGCATTTCACGATCCGGCAGGGTGTCCAGCACGAGCGGATCAATCAGCACAAGGGAAGGCTGGTGGAAGGCACCGATCAGGTTCTTGCCCGCTGCCGTGTTGATCGCGGTTTTGCCGCCTACGGACGAATCGACCTGCGCCAGCAAGGTCGTCGGGATTTGGACAAAGCCGCAGCCGCGCTTGGTGATCGCGCAGGCGAAGCCGACGAGATCGCCGACGACCCCGCCGCCGAGCGCAAAGACGTGATCCGAACGGGTGACGCCCATTGCCAGCAGCCAATCGGTGAGCTCTTCCAGCACACCCCAGGTCTTGGCATCCTCGCCCGGTTCGACCACGAACCATTCCACGGCATAGTTTTCCGAGGCCAATGATTGCTCGATTTGCTCGCGAAACAAGCGGTGAGTGTTGGTATCGGCAATGAAGGGTACTTTGCGATTGCCGCCATAAGGCGAAAGGAAACGTGCCGCAGCGTCGGGCAGGCGCGCGAGCACCCCTTGCTCGATCACCACGTCATAGGCGCGCCCGGCCAGCGCGACGGGAATTACAGCCATTGATCAATCGCCTCGATAATGCGGCGCGCGGTCAGATCATGCGGGCCGTTCTCGCTTATCACCTTGATGGGAGCCTGCGCATAGAGCGGACCACGTTCTTCCGCCAGCCGGGTCAGGATCTCGCGCGGATCGCCATTCTTGAGAAGGGGGCGGGTGTTGCGCCGCGCCGTGCGTTGCACCAGCGTTGCCACGTCGCAATCGATCCACACTGCAATCGCGCGTTCAAGGATCAGGGCGCGTGTGGAAGGATCGACGAAGGCGCCGCCGCCGGTGGCGATCACGCCGTGGCCTTCCTCGATCAGGCGGGCAATCACGCGGCGCTCCCCATCGCGGAAATAGGGCTCACCGAACTGGGCGAAAATCTCCGGAATGCTGAGTTGGGCGGCTTCGGCAATCGCTTCGTCAGCATCGATGAAGTCACGGTGCAGCAGCGAGGCGAGCCGGCGCCCGACTGTCGACTTTCCGACACCCATCAAGCCGACCAGCACCACCGGGCGATTGATACGCCGGGCGATACTGGCGAGATCGAGATCGTTCAAAGGTCGCTTCGCGGTCATTGCCGCAAGGCCTATAGATGGGCTAGAGCGCGCGCAACATGTCTGTTTTGCGCTCGTCTGTTGCCCGGCCCGCTGTTCGCAAGGCTGCCAAGCGTCGGCTGTGGCTGATGCTGGCTGGCCTGCTTGTGGCCGCCTTGGTGATTGCGTGGATTGATGGCGGCGAACGCGCCTTGCGTCCGATCAGTGAAACGGTCGAACTGCCGACTGTGAGCCGGAGCGCGGTGCAATGAGTGCGCGCCGGTCCATGCAGATCGCGCTTGCCGGGTTAAGCGGGGCAGCGATAGCCACCGCGCTTGCCGGACTTGCATTTGCCCAAGGCGCGCCGCAGTCGATCCTTCCGCCCGGTTTCGATGATCCGGTGGCGTCGCCCACGCCTTCGCCGACCCCGCAGCCCGGTACGCCGCCACGTGGCTCGCAGCCGGCTGCGCCCGGCTCGCCGGGTGCACCACAGCCGGGCGGGGTGGTGCAGCCGCTGCCTGCGCCGATTCCGGGTGATCTTCCGCCGCTTCCTACGCTCCCGCGCGAGGAATTGGCCCGCTTGCCGAGCCTTGAACAACTCGAAAACCTCTCGACCGATGAGATCGACGAATTGCTCGGGCTGAAGCCCAAATTCGATATTCCGCCCGGCGCGCGCCGGGCGCTGACCCGTGTGGGATTGCTCTCGGTTGCGGAAGGCGGCCTGCCGCCAGTGTCGCTTGCGAACCAGCCACAAGCTCTTGTGCGTGCGGCGCTCGGCGGCACCAAAGGCCCGCTGGTTTCGCGCTGGGGCCATATTCTTCTGCGCCGTGCGCTCGCTAGCCGGCTTGCTGCACCCAATGGCATGGACCCGGCTGAATTTGCCGCGCTGCGTGCCGGTGTGCTCAACGCAATGGGCGAATACACCCTCACACGCGCGCTGGCACAGGATGTCGACACGGGCGATTGGAACAGCGCGCTTACCGATCAGGCGCTGGTTGCCTATCTCGCCACGGGCGATATCACCGGAGCTTGTCCGGCGGTGCGCTTGCAGGGCTCCGCGCGCGAGGATGCCGAGTGGAAGATGTTGCAGGCGATCTGCAATGCCTATGCCGGGGAGAGCGTGCTTGCCGCCTCGCAGCTGGATCGTGCGCTGGGTCAAGGCATTGCACCGCGCATTGATGTTCTGCTGGCGCGCCGCTTTGCCGGGGCTGCCGGGCGCGGGCAGCGTGCGGTGGAAATCGAATGGCAAGGCGTTGATGATCTCAACCCGTGGCGCTTCGGCCTTGCCCATGCGCTGGGCGAGCCGGTGCCGGTGAACCTTGTGGATGGAGCACTGGGTCAGAGGAGCGGAGCCTATTACGCCCGCGCCGGCGCGCTTTTGCCAACGCTGTCCTTCGCGGATCGGTTGCGCTTTGCCCCGCGCGCGGCAAGCGAGGGAATCCTGTCTGCGACGGCTATGGTTGATCTTTACAGCCAGCTTTACAACGATTCTGCTGTCGAAGGTGAATTGGCTTCCCGTGCCGCGCAATTGCGCGAAGCATACACCGCAGGCGATCCGGCTGGACGTATCGCCGCGATGAAGCGTCTTTGGGAAGAAGCCGGTGCGGCTGGCAGCGCTGATGGCTATGGCATGCGGGTGCTTACCGCCTATGCCGCAGCGCGGGTTCCGGCATCTGCCGATCATGCAGGCGATGCCGGTGAGCTGATTGCCTCTATGCTGACTGCCGGGCTGGATCGCGATGCGGCAACGTGGCGGGCCTATGTCAAGGAGGGCAGTCTTGGCTGGGCCTTGATTGCACTCGCTCAGCCGCAACGGATGACTGTGAGCCAGGGCGGGGTGAATGCCTTCGCCGACGATCATACCTCACGCCGTGCGGCCTTGCTGGTGGCGGGTCTGGCCGGGCTGGAGCGCATCAGTGCTGGCGATGCGACAGCACTCGGCAAGGAACTGGATGCCGGACTGACGCGGCAAACCCGTTGGACCCGGTTGATCTCCCGCGCCGCAGCAGTGGATAATGCAGCGCTGGTGGTACTGCTTGCTGGCCTTGGCATGCAGGGTGATAGCTGGCAGCAGATGACGCCGCTCCATCTCTATCACATCACCTCGGCCCTTCGCCGTGTCGGGCTTGAGGCCGAGGCGCGGATGATCGCGGCCGAGGCTGTCGCGCGTCGCGGATGAGCGCGGCCACCAGGGCTTTTCTCGATATGCTGGCAGCCGAACGCGGTGCTGCGGTGAACACTCTGGCGGCCTATATGCGCGATCTGGCGGGCGCCGAGGATGCAATCGGAGATCTCGCCGCGGCCACGCGCGAGGATGTTGCCCGGCTCGCGGGCGAATGGGCTGCGCTCGCGCCTGCAAGCGTGGCGCGCAAGACTTCGGCGCTACGACAATTTTTCGGCTTTGCTCTTGATGAAGGATGGCGCCGCGATGATCCGTCGGGCGCTTTACCTGTGCCACGCACACGCCGCCCGCTTCCCAAGGTGTTAAGCCATGGCGATATTGCCGCGTTGTTTGGTCGTGCGGAAATGGAGGCAGACGGCGGCAAGGCGGATACCGTACGGCTGCTGGCGCTGATTGAACTGCTTTATGGGTCGGGCCTGCGCGCCAGCGAACTGGTTAGCCTGCCGGTGAGCGCTGTGCCGCGTGATGCGCCTTTCCTGACAGTAACAGGCAAGGGCGGGCACACACGGATGGTACCGGTGGGCGAACGCGCGTTAGCGGCTCTTTACACATGGCTGGCGCTGCGCCCTTCTGAGCCACCCTCGCGCTTTCTGTTTCCCTCGCGGGGGCGTGCCGGGCACCTCACCCGGATCAGCCTGTTCCAGCAGATCAAGGCGCTTGCCCTGCGAGCGGGGCTGGACCCTGCGCGGATCAGCCCGCATGTGCTCCGTCATGCTTTTGCTACCCATCTGCTGGAGGGCGGGGCGGACCTGCGTGTCTTGCAGACCTTGCTTGGCCATGCCGACATATCCACGACGCAAATCTACACACATGTCGACGCTGCCCGGCTGGTTGCTCTGGTCAATCAGCGCCACCCGCTTGCCAGAAAGGCAACATCGGACTAGCGGTGGCGCATGATTTCCTATCTCGAATTCGAGAAGCCGGTCGCGCAGCTTGAAGAGCGCATCAACCAGCTGCGCGGTGTCAACGCGCTGCATGATGTTGATGTTGCCAACGAAATCGCCCGGCTTGAAGCCAAGAGCAATGATCTGCTCGCCAGCACCTATGCCTCGCTCACCCCGTGGCAGAAGACACAGGTTGCGCGCCACCCGCTTCGTCCGCATTTCCGCGATTATGTTGCTCATACCTTTGAGGAATTTGTTCCCCTGGGCGGAGATCGGCTGTTCGGCGATGACGAGGCGATCATGGGCGGCTTTGCCAAGCTGAACGGTCGCCGCGTGATGTTGATCGGGCACGAAAAGGGGCACGATACTCAGACCCGCATCCGGCACAATTTCGGCATGGGCAAGCCCGAAGGCTATCGCAAGGCGATCCGTCTGATGGAACTGGCTGGCCGGTTCGGCTTGCCGGTTGTGACGCTGGTGGACACCTCGGGCGCCTTTCCAGGCATCGAGGCCGAGGAACGCGGGCAGGCCGAAGCCATCGCCCGTTCGACCGAGGCATGTCTTGCCCTGCCAGTGCCGATGGTCGCCGTGATTGTGGGCGAGGGTGGCTCGGGCGGCGCCGTTGCTCTGGCCAGCGCTGAACGCGTGCTGATGCTTGAACATGCGGTCTATTCGGTTATCTCGCCGGAAGGGTGCGCGTCGATCCTGTGGCGGACATCGGACAAGGCGCCCGATGCCGCGCAGGCAATGAAAGTCACAGCGCAGGACCTCAAGCGGTTGGGTGTGATTGACCGGATCGTGAAAGAACCTGTCGGCGGGGCGCATCGCAATCCGGCCGCCACGGCAAAGATGCTGGGCGATGCGATTGTCGAGGAACTTGATGCCTTGTCAGGCAAGCCTGCTGAAGCGCTGATCGCAGCGCGCGAGGCTCGCTTCCTCGCGATTGGTGGCTGACCCGCCACCGCTCGGCGGCTTTTCAGTTCGGAAACTTGCCCTTGTTCGATGAATGGCGGTAGTCATCCTGCATACAGGCGGGACGAGCCATGCTATTTAACGCCGCAACCCGGGGCAGGAGAAGGGCTTATGACGCTCAAGAAACACACTATGCTTGGGTGGGCGGTAGTGCCGCTTGCGCTGGTTCACAGCGGCTGTATGGGCGACTCGCAAGTCGCTTCGGCTTCCGCACCGATTACCGCACAGGAAGCCCAAATGGGCGCGCAGTATCACCCACAATTCGTCGCCGAGTTCGGCGGCGCGATGACGGGGCGCCACGCCCAGTATGTTGAACAGGTCGGCAGGAAGATCGCGGTCCAATCGGGCCTCGCCAATGCCGAAAGCGCCTTCACGGTCACTTTGCTCAACTCGCCGGTGCACAATGCCTTCGCTGTGCCCGGCGGCTATGTTTACAGCACGCGTCAGCTGGTGACCCTCATGAACAATGAGGCGGAACTGGCCGGCGTTATGGGTCACGAGGTCGGCCACGTCGCTGCACGTCATTCACAGCGCCGGCAGCAGGCAGCGACCCGCAATTCCATCTTCGGCTTGCTGGGCGCGGTTGGCTCGTCGCTGTTGCTCGGCAATTCGGCGGGCGGAGAGTTGCTGTCGCGAACGTTTCTGCAAGGCTCGCAGATGCTGACGCTCAAGTTCTCCCGCTCGCAGGAGCTGGAGGCCGATGATCTCGGCATCCTTTACCTGAGCCGTGCCGGTTATGATCCACGCGCGATGAGCA
>JBKBMC010000084.1:0-9446 GCA_046296075.1 Erythrobacter sp.
GGGCCGAGCTTGGCGACATAGTCAGCCGAACCCGAGAAACGCCACTGCGACTGCGGCTTGAAGTTCGGATCGAGCGCGTTGGTCGGCGCGCCAGCGGTGCCGCCGGTGCGGATGGCATTGGCGAGATCCTGCGGAATACCGGTGCCGCCCGTAACGTTGTTGAGCGTTGCGGCACCCAGCGCCTGCACCTGTGCAGGGGTCAGGCCCGGAATGCCCGAAACCGTGAAGGTGCCGGCATCGGTGCGGCGCACCTGCGCACGGCCAAGCGTCGGACCGGGGTTCGAATAGTTGTTCGAAACCCAAACCAGCGGGTTGCCGCCGCCGAAGATGCCAGCCGAACCACGCAAGGTCAGACGGTCGGTGGGACGCCAGTTGATCGCAAAGCGCGGCTGGAACAGGTCGCGGCCGTTCAGGTTCGCGGTGTTCGGGAAGCCAAAGCGATCAAGGAAGTTCTGGTTGAAGAACGGCCGGTCAGGCGTGTCAAAGAGATCGTAACGGAAACCCGCGACCACGGTGAGATCGTCGGTTACGTCGATCGTGTCCATGACGCCGAAGGTCCACTGGTTGTTGGCGAACTCAGCAGTCACGGTATCGATGCCGCCACGCAGCGGAACGGCGATGTCGACTTCGTTGGCGCGCTGGGCCTGAAGGTCAGCAACCGAGTCAAAATACCAGGCACCCGAGACACGCTGGGCGAACAGGTTGCGGACATCCTGCTGACGGCGCTCGGCAATGAACTTCACCGTGTGGCTGTTCATCTTGAGCGTGGCAGCGAATTCGATGGCGAGACGCTGGCTTTCAAGTTCGTTGGCCTGACGGCTGATGTCCGGGCCAAAGGTGAGGCCGCGCGTGCCAGACGGGCAAGTCAGAGCCGGAGCGCCTGACGCATCAGCGAGACAGACGTTGAACTGGCCAAGCGAGGTATTCCCGCCGATCGGAACCTGCAAACGGGTGTAATCCGCGTAGGACACACGCAGCATGGTCGAGAAGGTGTCGCTCCACTGGTTGTTCGACTGGATAATGCCGAAGTGGTTGATCGCACCTTGCGTGTAGTTGTTCGACAGCAGGCTGAAGTTCGGGTTGTTCGAGTTCAGGGCACCTGCGCCGGTCTGCCCGGCGAGCACCGAGCCTTCGTTCCAGATATAGGTTGCCGACACGCGGTGACCTGGCGCGACGTTCCAGTCGAGCTTGGTGATCAGCTTGTCATCCTTTTCAGGGATGCTGTTGGCTACGCCGAGCGTGTCGAAGTTGTAGACGTTGCTCGCAATGTCGCTGATCTGGTTGACCTGAGCGTCGGTGATGCCCAGCTGGCCGGGGCTGACTGCCGCCGGCACGGTGTCGCGGGTGCGCTCATAAGTCACCGCGAAGAACAGCTTGTCCTTGATGATCGGGCCCGTCACCTGCGCGGTGTAGATCTGCGATTCAAACGCACCGGCGCGGGTGAAATTGCGCGCGCGGGTGCCGCGCAGGCTGTCATCCTGATAGAAGGCTGCACCGAGGAAGGTGAATTCATTGCCGCCCGACTTGAGCTGCGCGTTGATCGCGCCGCCGAGGAAGTTGCCCTGCTGGATGTCGACCGGGGCGACTTCGACCGAGAATTCGCCGATCGCATCAAGCGGCACGGGGCCGCGGGTCGAGACAAGACCGCCAGCTTCGAGACCAAACGGGTCACCGAAGTCCACACCGTCGATGGTGAAGCGGTTGAAGCGGTTGTTTTGCCCTGCGATCTGGATGCCCTGGCCGCCCGGCTGGATCGTCACCAGCGGATCGCGCTGCGCGAGGTTCTGCAGACTGCGGTTGACGTTGGCCACGCCGAACACGTCACGCGCCGAAAGCACGGTGGCAGCGCCCGTCGAAAGGCTGATGGCCGACCGCTGACGAGCGCCCGAAACGACGATGGTCTGCCCGGCAGGGGCGAGCGCGATACCGACGCGCTGTGCCTGACCGGCAGTAAGGAAACCGATTTCTTCTTCGACGCCTTCATAGCCTTCGGCTGAAACCGCGACGATGAACGGACCGCCCAGACGCAAACCAACCGCGTTGAAGTTACCACCGGCATCGGTGGTCACATCCGAACGAGTACCCGACGGCTGGTGCGTGATGGTAACGCTGGCGCCCGGGATCGCATTGCCATCGGCATCGGTCACGGTGCCGCGAACGGCCGAGGTGGTTTCCTGTGCGGCAACCGGAGCGGCGACCATGGTGGTGGCAGCGAGGCTGACGACGCTCGCGGCAAGAAGATATCTGAGTTTCATAAGAAAGCCCCTGATGACGAAAAAAGGATGGGCCTGACCGGCTGCATCCGCCCCTATGTTTATTGCGCTGCGGCAAAGCGACAGTTTTGTGACGATTTGATGAAACTCGTGACAGCCGCGTGACCAGAGCACCGCGACGGCGCTCGGAAATCATCAAAAAAGTCAGGGTTTCAGGGCGCGCGACGGCCCACTGTTGCACGCGCGCAACGAGACGGGAATATTTTGCGAATTCGCTCACAAGGCGACCAGCGGGGCTTCATGCACCGCCGGGCCTCGCGAATCTGCAATCAGGCGAGATTGATCTCGCGCAGCCGCTGCATCAGGAAATCATGTGCGCTGATCGGCGCGGGCGGCGGTGCGGCATCACCCAGCGCGACGCATTCCGCCAACGGGGTAATGAGGAAATCGGGCCGGAAATGCAGGAAGAACGGCATCGAATAGCGCGCCCGCTTGGCCGCTTCACCGCGCGGATTCACCACCCGGTGCGTGGTGGAGCGCAGACGCCCGTTGGTCTGGCGTTCGAGCATGTCGCCGACATTGATGACAAGCGCGCCTGCGGGCACATCAATGGCACGCCATTCGCCAGCCTTGGTCAGCAGTTCCAGCCCCGCCTCCTCGGCGCCGAGCAGCAGCGTGATGGTGTTGATATCGCCATGTGCGGCGGCACGTATCGCACCTTCGGGCGCGCCCGGCCCCAGCGGCGGATAATGCAGCAGGCGCATCACCGAATTGCCATCGGTAACGCTGGCCGCGAAAAAATCGCGCGGTTTGCCAAGATGCAGCGCGATGGCTTCGAGCACACGCAGGCCGCTCGCCTCGAAAGCGGCATAGAGCGCGCTCATCACCTCGCGGAAACCGGCAACTTCGGCCGGCCAGACATTCGGTGCCATGAATTCGGCGAGTTCATGGCCTTCCGGCAGATCGCGGCCAACGTGCCAGAATTCCTTGAGATCGAAGACATCGGCATCCTTGGCCTTTTCGGTGCCGAACGGTGTGTATCCGCGCGCACCGCCAGAGCCTGCGAGTTTGTAGGCGCGCTTCACATCATCGGGCAGCGCAAAGAAGGCTTTGGCTGCGGCTTCGGCACGATCGATCAGATCCTGCGGAATCCCGTGATCGCGCACAACAGCAAAGCCGTATTCGGCAAAGCTGCGCCCCAGTTCATCGGCAATATCTTCCAGCGGCTGCGCCAGCGACACACTGGCAATATCGGTTTGGGTGTTGGTCATGCGCGCGCCTTACACCTGGCGAGGCGCTCCTGCCAAGCGCCGCGCGCATGGTGCTACATCGGCAGGAACAGGCTCGCCAAAGCCGCGCTCATCAGATTGGCAAGGCTGCCCGCGGCAAGCGCTTTGAGGCCAAGCCGTGCAATCACCGGTCGCTGGTTGGGGGCGAGTCCGCCCGTCACGGCCATCTGGATCGCGATCGATGAGAAGTTGGCAAAGCCGCACAGCGCAAAGGTGATGATGGCGCGGCTGCGATCGGTCAATTCCCCCGCCTGCATCGCTCCGAGATCAATGAAGGCAACAAATTCGTTGAGTACAATCTTGGTCCCGAACAGCCCGCCCGCGATCTGCGCCTGCTGCCAGTCGGAAATGCCGATCAGGAACATCACCGGCGCAAACAGGTAGCCGAGCAGTTTCTGGAAACTGAGATCGGAAAGCCATTGTGCGGTGGCAGGATCAAACGGCGCGCCGGTCTGCGCCGCAAGGTTCACGATCCCGCCGCCAAGCCCCGCCAGCATACCATTGGCCAGCGCGACGAGCGCGACGAACACCATCACCATTGCACCGACCGCCACGGCCAACTTTACCCCGGTTTGTGTCCCTTGAGCCGCCGCTTCGATGATGTTGGCAGGTCTGTGCCCTTCCTCGAAAGTTTCGGCGGCCAGCACTTCATCGGGCTTGCCTCCTTCGACAATCGCAGCGGGGCCAGCGGCACTGATCCGGGCTTGTGGCAAGGCGAACGCATCACCGCCGGCAGCAACAGTGACGCCAGGTTCCAAGGCGATGGCTGCGTCATCCGTGGGCTCATGGTCATCAGGCATGATAATCTTCGCCATCAGGATCCCGCCCGGCGCCGACATGAAGGCGGCAGCCAGCAGGAAAGGCACGGCTTCTTCGCCGATAAAGCTCGCATAGGCGGCCAGAATCGTGCCCGCCACACCTGCCATGCCGACGCTCATCAGAGTGAACAGCCGCGCAGGCGGCAGCGCTGCGAGATAGGGCCGTACCACCAGCGGGCTTTCCGACTGGCCGACAAAGATGTTTGCTGCCGCGCCCAGGGCCTCAACCTTGCTGATGCCGGTAATCCAGCCAATTGCGCCGCCGACCCAGCGCACCAGCCGCTGCATCACGCCAAGATGGTAAAGGATCGAAACAATGGCGGCAAAGAACACGATCACCGGCAGCGCCGCGATCACAAAGGTATTGGCGAAAGGATTTCCCTCCATCGGGCCGAACACCGCCGTGATCCCGACTTTCGAGAAATCCAGCAGCGCGATCACGCCTTGCGAAAGGCCGCCGATCACCGCCACGCCTGCATCGGTGCGCAGCACCAGCAGCGCCATGAAGGCTTGCAACGCAAAGGCCGATCCCACGACGCGCAGATTGATCCGGCGCTTGCCCGAGGAGAGCACAAAGGCGATCCCAAGAATGGCAAGAATGCCTGCCAGACTGGACAGGCTGGAGAGAGCACTTGAATTCACGGTGCGGATTGCCCCTGCTGATACGACCCCATGGCGACGGCAGGCAGCGCATCCCGCGCGCCGCGCGCGGGGCAGAGGGTTGGCAGTTTGTCAGGCGCAACGCAACCGTCAAACTGGCGCGGGCTCATCGCGCGGGTGACAGCAATGCGGCAACGGCTTTTCTTTTGCGCAGTGCCTGATTAGGCCTTGCTGCATGGAACCCATGCAATCCACCGCCCTCGCACCGCCCGAACGCACCACCGCAATCCCGCTTGGCCTGTTCGTTGCGGCGCTGCTGTATGGCGGAATGGCGGTTCTCGCCGGGTTTCTCGCGTTCAAGCAGGTGCAGCTCTGGCCGACTTCGCTGGCGGTCGAGGCAGGCATCTTCGCGTTCCTGCTGCTGGTGGTGATCTCCAGCACCATTGCCCAGCTTTACGGCAAGGAACTGGCCCAGCGCATCGTGTGGTGGGGCTTTCTGCCGCTGGCCTTCTCGATCAGCCTGATGACGCTCGTGCTGGCGCTGCCGGTCTCGCCCGAGATGGTGGCAGGCCGCCCCGGCGCGATCGAGGCTTTCGAGCTGGTGCATGGCCAGTTCTGGCGGGTGGTAGCTTCGGGACCGGTCGCGTATAACCTCTAGCGGCTGCGCCACATGGTGATTTTTGACCGGCTGCGCGGGAGCGGCGAGACCAGCACGATCGGGCTGATGGTGCGCGGGGCAATTGCCTCGGCGCTCAGCCAGGCAATCGACTCGGTGATCTTCGTCACCCTGGCCTTCTATGGCGAGTTTGACATCACCGGGCTGCTCATCGGTCAGGTGATCGCAAAGGTGACATTGTCGCTGGTACTCGTGCCCGTCCTCATCACGCTGGCGGTGCGAGTGATGGGGCGGCTTGACGCGCGCGGTTGACTTGCCCTTTCAGAGGCATATTCTCTCTTTTTCGGAGGGGAGGACACCATGGCAAAATCGGCAATTCTGGCGTTATGCGCGGGCGCAATAATGCTATCGGGCTGCATGACCAATGAAGTCGGCGGGCCGGGCGTCAGCGCCTATTACGATTGCGGCAATGGCACGCGGCTCAAGGTCGACAATCTCAGCGGCGATCGCATTCAGGTGCAGATGAATCAGGACGAGCCGCTGATCCTGCCAGCGGTGAAGGCCGCATCAGGTGCGCGCTATATGACGCCGCGGCACGACTTCTGGTCGAAAGGCGATGAGGCGACGTGGACGGTCGGGCGGATGATGCCAATGACGTGCCAGAAGGTCGCTGTCCCGCGGATGTAAGGCGCGCTCAAGCAGTGCAGCGGTAGCGCAAACAACGCGCTCAAGCAGCGCAGCGGTAGCGCGGAAAAATGGTGAGCCCGACAGGATTCGAACCTGTGACCCGCTGATTAAAAGTCAGCTGCTCTACCTACTGAGCTACGGGCCCACATGCCAGCTGCGCGGACGCGGCTGCGGCGCGCTCACCTACGGAGCGGGCGGGCGCGGGTCAAGCGTGCATTGCACTGAGCAAGGCTGAGCCCGCGCACCGGATCGCGCCACGCCGGGGCAATGGCGCTGGCCGGACCGAGCACAAAATCCCGCTCCCGAAAGGCGATGTGAGGGATGGTGAGACCCGATGAACACCAGCGCCCGCCGCTCCACAGGATAATGTCGAGGTCCAGCACCCGGTCGCCCCAGCGCTGCGCGCCGCGTCGGCCAAATTCACGCTCCATGCGCTTCAAGGCCGCCAGCAGGGAGGACGGTGCCAGCTCGCTTTCCAGCACCAACGCGGCATTGGCAAAGCGGCGCTGCGCTGGCCCAAGCGGCGCGGTCTGCGCCACGTTCGAGCGCGCCGCCACCATCCCAAGCGCCGCGATTTCCTCCATTGCGGCGCGCACGATGCCTTCCGGGCGGCCATAGAGATGATGCGGGCGATTGCTGCCCAGCGCGATAAGATAGGTGCTGCTCAATCCGGGGCTTTCTGGGCTCAGATGTCTTCGGCGATGCGCCCATACAGCTGCGGTCGGCGATCGCGGAAAAAGCCCATGCCAGCCCGGTGCGTTGCCGCCCGCGCCAGATCAAGCGTCGCCACCAGTACACCCGTTTCGCCATAGCCATATTCGGCCACCAGATCGCCCCATTCATCAGCGATGAAGGAATGGCCGTAGAAGCTCTGTGCCGCACCTTCCGGCCCTTCGGAACCAATGCGGTTGGCCGCAACCACAGGCATGCAGTTCGACACCGCATGGCCGATCATCGCGCGCCGCCACATCCGCGAGGTATCAAGATCGGCGTCATAGGGTTCGGAACCGATCGCGGTCGGATACATCAGCAATTCCGCGCCGTGCAGCGCCATCACGCGTGCGCATTCGGGATACCACTGGTCCCAGCAGATGCCGACACCGACACGCACGGCCTGACCGCCATCGCCCGGCACATCCCACACCTTGAAGCCGGTGTTGCCGGGACGGAAATAGTACTTTTCCTCGTAGCCCGGCCCGTCAGGGATATGGCTCTTGCGATAAGTGCCCATGATGCTGCCATCAGGGCCAATCATGGCGAGGGTGTTGTAATAGTGGTGCCCGTCCCGCTCGAAGAAGCTGGTCGGGATCGTCACCTTGAGCTGCGCCGCGAGCGCCTGCATCGCGATCACACTGGGGTGCTCTGCCGTCGGGCGGGCGAGCGCAAACAGCGATTCGTCCTCTTCGCGGCAGAAATACGGCCCGGAAAACAGCTCGGGCGGGAGGATCAGCCGCGCGCCCTTTGCCGCAGCCTGTTCGACCAGCGCGGTGACAGCGGCGATATTCTCGGCCTCGTCAGCAGAGCCAAGGGGAAGCTGAAGGGCGGCGACAGTGATAGTGCTCATGCCGCCGCCCCTAGCTCATTACTTGGCCTTCTTGAACAGGAGAGTCATCCGGTCGCTTTCGCCAAGCGCCTTCAGATCTTCGCGCTTGGTGGCCGAGATCGGCGGCATTTCCCACACGCCTTCGGGGTGATCGGCGGTATCTTTGGGATTGGCGTTTACCTCGCTCTTGCCGGCCAGTTCGAAACCGTTGATCCGCATGAAATCGATAATGTCCGCCTCGCGCACATAGCCCTTGGTGCCACTGGCATAGGACCACGGTGCATCCGCCTTGGCGCGGTGCTGAACGACGCCGAGCATCCCGTCATCCTTCAGCAGTTCTCGCATGGCGCGGATTTCGGTGTCGGCGGTGCCCGAACGCAGCATGTTGTGCAGCATGCGGATCACGAGGATGCGATCGAATGTGCCTTTCTGCTCGTCGGGAATGCTCTCAAGCGTCATGCCCGCGAATTTTTCGGCCGGCAGCCCGGTGTAGCCGGCCACTTCAGCAGGAAAACCGGCGGCCGCATCGCGCACGCGCTGCTGGCGGGCGGGATCGGTGGTGGCGGTGATCGGGTTGGGATAAAGCCCGACCAGCTGGCCCTCACCACCGAGATAATGGCCGAGCAGCCGCGAATACCATCCGCCGCCCGGCGCATATTCGCCCACTTTCATGTCAGGCGCGACACCGAAGAAGCTCAGCGTCTCCACCGGATGGCGGTGCTGGTCGCGTGCACGATCATCCTTGCGGGTGGGATGATTGATCGCGCCAGAGAAAGCCTCGGCATGGGTTTTGGCAAAGGCGGCCGCTGCGGCATCATCCTTCTTTGCGTGGTGATCGGCCAGCGCGGGAACACTCAGCGCGACTAAGCTGGCCGCGCCAGCGGCAGCAATCAGGAACTTCTTCATCGGGGTCTCTCCTCGGGATGCAACAAAACTGCGCTTGGGGGCGTAGCAATTTTCGCGGTCTAGCCTATCTGGACGGGGCATAAAACAGCGGAGATTTCGATGAGCGGTTTACAGCAGGCGATCATTGCGGGCGGATGCTTCTGGTGCACCGAAGCGGTATTCCGCGATGTGGTGGGGGTGAGCGGTGTGGAAAGCGGCTATATCGGCGGCTCGAAGGCAAATCCGACTTACAAGGAAGTGTGCACCGGCTCGACCGGCCATGCCGAAGCGATCCGGGTGACTTTCGATCCGCATGCGATCAGTCTCGCCGAAATCTTCGACGTGTTTCTGGGCACCCATGATCCGACGCAGCTGAACCGTCAGGGCAATGACATCGGCACGCAGTATCGCAGCGCGATCTTCCCGCTTTCGGATGAACAGGGGGCCGAGGCTGAAGCCGCGATTGCGCGCTGGAATGCTGATAACGTCAAGACCGCCGTCACCACCATCGAGGGCCTGTCGGGCGGCGCGCAGACGGCAGAATGGTATCCGGCCGAGGACTATCATCAGGAATACTGGGACGGCGAAGGTCAGCGGAACCCCTACTGCCTCGCTGTGATCCCGCCCAAGCTGATGAAGCTGCGCAAGTCGTTTCAGAAATATGTGAAGGATTGAGCGGAAGGGCTGCTTTCGCAGTCACTGGGACAAAAGCTGCCGTTCAGCTATCGACCCCATTCCCGACATTACACTCTCAAACTATAAGCGAGGGATGCACGTTATCGGCAAACACAATTG
>JBKBMC010000085.1:0-9204 GCA_046296075.1 Erythrobacter sp.
TGTCGACGCGTTCAATCAGATCGACCGGGATCGTCGCAACGTCGACGGTCTGTGCGCCCGGCTGCGAGGATACGTGGCGGATGCCGTTCTGCAGGACCAGTGTGCGGGCGGTGCCTTGACCGCGCAGGTCAAGGATCGAGAGGCCCGCGGTGCCAATGAAGCGGCCAGAGTTCTGCGTGGTGAAGGTCGGCCGGAACTGCGGCAAAAGCGCAAGGCGATCACCGATGTTGACCTGGCCGTTGTTCAGCAACTCTTCGGAGGTCAGGGTGGTGATGGGCACCGTTGCGTCAAGGTTGGGGCGTGCAATACGCGAACCCGTGACAGTGATGATGCCGCTATTGGTCGATTCGTTCGCCACGCTTACATCAGCATCGTCGGTCACTTGATCCTGCGCCATCGCAGGCATGGCTACGACCAGGGCAGCCAGCCCCGCGCTCACGAAAAGTGCGTCCCGGCGCTTGCGCGCCTGCAGATTTATCATGATGTTACCCCTGTTTGAAATGTCAGCAAATTTTTCGGAATGTGCCTAGGTACCTGTAAAAGCCAAACGAAGCGCTCGCGCAACCTTAGAAGCCCGTCGCGGTCGCATTATTACAAATTTAAGTGCGCAGCGTTGCAAGTGCGCAACATAATTGTAACGGCTGGTAACAAGCTGGAATGGGTCAGGGCTTCACATCGAAAGCAACTGTCATTCGCTCCCCGCCAAGGATCGGTACCGTGCCGTGCCACATCGTAGAAGGGAATAAGGTCAACCAGCCAGGCTCGGGCGTGATTGCGGCAATGGGTTCAAGCGCAATCCCGAGTTCTGCGGGCGGCACCCCCAGTTGCAAGTGGCCAGCAGGCGGCGGGCCG
Organism: Erythrobacter sp.; assembly: GCA_046296075.1. Taxonomy (GTDB): domain Bacteria; phylum Pseudomonadota; class Alphaproteobacteria; order Sphingomonadales; family Sphingomonadaceae; genus Erythrobacter. The sequence continues at coordinate 853 of JBKBMC010000085.1, forward strand.
CTTTCCTCTGCCGCCGGGACTGCAAGGTAAAGTGCTGAGCTCAGCCAGCCTTGGGGATGGACGTGGTTGCTATGGTGCCCCGCGCCTTGCAGCCGCACAGACCAGCTTCCGGCAAAGCGAATGTTCTTCGGACGGTGCTGCAAGACCGGATGACGTGGATCGGGCTCACCAAGGTCTGCGACATGGGTGCGGAGCGCCTTCTCGATGCGCTGGCGCAGATCGCGGATTTCCGGCTCGATTCGCGCAAACAGAGGGCCGTCAGTCTGGCTTCCGCTCCGCACCGATTGCCCGGCAGGTTCATGCGAGAGCTGGTGCAGCGAGCGCAGGACGGGCACAAGCGCGGCCAATTCTTCGGGCTCATACAGCTTGACCCGTTTGACGAGGCGCGGATCCCCTTCCAGCCACTGCCATTGCGGATCGTCGAGCATGCGCCAAGCGGTCGCAACATAGGGCCACAGCTTGTTGGCATCAGGGCGATTCAGACCGTTCTGCGCGAGCGCCACCGCGGCCGCCGTGCGGTTGGTCCGAAGCAGATGGCGCACTCCGCGGGTGAGGAGATCTGTATCGCGCAGATAGGTCTGCTGCGACAACAGCTTGGCGAACAGAGTATCTGCGGTGTTGTGATCGCCAAGTTCGCTCGCGCAGATTGCTCTGACTGGCATAAGCTGCGGAGAATCACCCAATGCCTCGCTCGCAGCCTCGTTTGCTGTTTGCGCCCATTCATAGCGCTCGACTCGCAGACATGCTTCGACAAGTCCCAGCCAGAGCGGTGCCGAATGCGGATCACGCGTCAGGGCCTCGCGGTAACTGCTGACAAATTCGTGACTTTGGCCAAGTTGCCACTTGAGACTGGCAAGTGCGGCATGACCTTCGAGCCAGAGTGGGGAAGAGCGACAGGTCTGTTCAAGATCGTTGATCGCTGCTGCGTGATCACCTGCGGCAAATAGCGCTGCTGTTCGTCCAATAATGACGCTTCCATCATCCGGACGTAGCCTCACAGCGCGATCAAACAAGTCTACAGCAGGCAAACCGCCTTCCATGGTTACATGAGCGAGAGCATGCGCGATTTTGCCATCGTGCGGAGCAAGGCGTGCTGCCTGGCCGAGCGCGTCGAGCGCCTCTGTCGTCTCCAGCATCGCCCGGTGAGCAAGACCAAGGGACTGCCACAGAATGGCTTCCCGGGGGTGGCGCTTCAACGCTTCTCTGAGAACCTTGGTGGCACCCTCGGGATCGTCGCCCTCGCGCATGCGGACCGCATGGCGTGCAAGCTCATCCACAGACAGGTTGGCGATGCTGATCATGGAGAATGCTTTTAGGCGCTGGTCGCCCATTATAACACCCAGGGAAGGGTGCCGCATGCATCCCGTCCCAATAAAAAGGGGGCGACCCTAAGGCCGCCCCCTCTCTATCGAGCATTATCAATCTCGCTGCGCGAGGTTGATCAGAACGCGAGTTGGACACCAACCACAAAACGGCGGCCCAGCGGATCAAAGACCGACGGGAAGGTGTTGCCCGAGTTCGGACCAGCACCACCAGCCTGACCACCCACTTCCGGCGGGCTCTTGTCGAACAGGTTGTTGACGGTGAGCGTCGCCGTGAGGTTGGTGAGGATCCGCTGACGCAGAGCCAGATCGAAGTAGTTGAACGCCGGGATGTTCCGGTATGCCGCGAGGAATGCGGCCGGACCCTGCGTCGTCGGCGTGCCAGTCGGAAGCTGCGGGTTCGGAGCAACCGGCTCAACCTCAAGAGCGCCGAAGTAGTTCCAGAACAACGACACGTCGGTGTTCCGGCTCGGGCTGCTGTAGGTCAAACGGGTGTTGACCGCCAGTTCAGGCTGCGGGTTCTGGACGTTGCTACATGCAGTGCTGAAGAAGCCGACACACTCACGATTGATCGAGGTCGGCGTCGCCTGGAAGTAGTTGTCCAGGGTGTAGGTGGCGTTCACACCGAGCGACAGCTGGCCGAAGCCGAAGTCCTGCGCTGCGTTGAGGGCGAAGTCGATCCCGGAGGTCTCAATAGTGCCGAGGTTCGACAGCACCAGCTGCGGACCGAACGTCGATTCAACCGGACCGCTCAGGCTTCCCGAAAGCGGGTTACGGAAGATCTGGTTACAGGTATTCGGCAGCGGTGTGCCTTGGAAGCAACCATCGATGATATCAGCCTGGCTCGGCAGGGTGATCGCATCCGTGACCTTGATCCGGAAGTAATCGACGCTGACCGAGAAGTTGCTGAAGATCTTCGGGGTGAAGACCACACCGGCAGTCAGGGTGCGTGCCCGTTCTGCATCCAGGTTCGGGTTACCACCCTGAGTCGTCTGGATCTGGCCTGCGGCCGGCGGCTGGATGTTTCCAAGCAGCGAAGCCGGAGCACCAACCAGCGCAAGCTGGGCAGTACACAGAGCAGCGAAGTTTGCCCCACGAGCGTTCACCTCGGCAACAGTACCCTGGCACGGATCGCTGGTGCGACCGGCAAGAGCAACAACCTGCGGCTGGAACAGTTCGGCAATGTTCGGAGCGCGGATCGCCTGGGTGTAGTTCCCGCGGAACTTCACTTCAGGGACCGGAGACCAGCTACCGCCTGCCTTCCAGGTCCAGGTACCACCGACGGTCGAGTAGTCAGCGTAACGCACGCCGCCTTCGAGGGTCAGGTTGTAGAAGAACGGCTTGTCTTCGATCAGCGGAGCAACGACTTCGAGGAAGAATTCCTTCGAGTCGAACGAACCGCTCAGCGGCAGGGCAGCCGCACCGGCACCGAGCACTTCACCCGGGATACGCGAGATGCCGTCACCTTCCGAACCGGCGCTGTAGCGACGATATTCGGCACCGGCAGCGAAGCTGATCGGGGTGGAAGCAATCGGGCTCGCAACGCCGAAGTCACCATCAACCACACCCGAAACGTTCAGGAAGGTCGTTTCGCGGAACGCGCGGGTCGGAACGTCGATGAAAGCGAGCATTTCAGGAGTGATGCTGCCTTCAGGGCCAAACAGGTTGAAGGGCACACAGCCCGCCGCCGAACCAGCCGGGCAACCTTGTACGCCCGAACGGACACGGCTCAGCAGACCCCAACCGGTACGAACTTCCGTCCCGTCGCTGCGGCCATAAGTGCCGTGCACGTCCCAGTTGATCGTGTTGGTCAGCTTGCCGCGCAAACCGGCGGTCAGGTTGAACATGTCGGTTTCAAAGCGCTGCACACGCGGACCAGCTTCGGTGAAGCGGCGGAGCACACCAACGGTTACCGGCGTACCAGCGGCAATAGCTGCACCGCAATCAGTACCGGCCGGCAGGCCACCATTCACACCAACCGAAGAGTTGCAGAGGAACGTGCGCTGCTGTGCCGAAAGGAACGGGCTGTTCAGCGGAGTCGTTACCGTGCTGCCGAAAACACCCGACGAGGCGAGGTTCGCTTCGACGATGCTCTTGACGTACATACCTTCCGCATAGGCCTCGATCGCCGGAGTGATCTCGTAGTTAGCCTGCGTGTAGATGCTGTAACGCTCTTGCGGAGCTTGGAACAGGTTGATCGGGTTGAAGTTGAAGTCATTCTGCGCGCCGGCGATAAATTCCTGGCCATTCGCGGACACACGACCGATGAACGGGAAGTCGATCGACGCCGGAGCGGCGGTCGGCGAACCCTGCGGCAAGCCGGTTACCGAGCTGCGAGCGACCTGGCCGATCCGACGATCGCCCTGGAGCACTGGCTCGGTCTTGGTGTAGTTGAAGCTCAGAACCGCGTTACCGCGACCATCATCGAAGTTCGCGCCCATGGTGAGGTCAGCACGGAAGTTTTCACCATCGCCGCGCTCGGTGATGCCCTGCGCAAAGCGCGCATCAAAGCCGCTGAACTTGCGCGACGTGACGAAGTTGACAACGCCGGCAACAGCGTCCGCACCGTAAACGGTGCTGGCGCCGCCAGTAAGAACGTCAACACGCTCAAGCAGCGCGATCGGAATCACGTTAAGGTCAACCACCGCATCGGTGTCACGCGGGGTCACACGGCGGCCATTCAGCAGAACAACGTTACGGTTGGTGCCCAAGCCGCGCAGGTTGATGCGGGCCGAACCATTGTTGCCGTTGTTGGTCTGTGCGCCGATGCTGGCGACCGTCGCGGGCAAGTTACGCAGAACCTGTTCGATCGACACCGGTTGCTGGAAGTCGATTTCGTCCTTGCTGACGAACGTAACCGGGCTCGAAAGCTGAAGGTTCGGGTTGGTGATCCGCGAACCGGTAACCGTGATTGCGCCAGAGGTGGCTTGCTCGCTCGTGGTTTCGACGGTTTCGTCGGTTGCCTGAGCATAGGCAGGGGCGGTCATGAGCGCGAAGCCCAGAGCGGCAGTGCCAGCGCCCACCTTGAGTGTAGATGTCAACTTCATGGTGCTTTGTTTCCCATCCTTTAGTATTTCACGAACCGCAGCCATGGATCGCCCGTGGCTTGCGTGTGCCGTTGCCCTGATGCTGCGATCTCTCATCAGTTATCATTACGGCAACAGATACTGGGATCAGACAGTGCGGGAATGCGCCGCGCTCGCCAAGATGTTTTCGCCCCAGCGCACAGAGAATAGCCCTCATGCGTAACATTGGTGCAACACTCGTCCGAAGGTCGTTACGGGCGGTTGGGTGTTGTTTGATCGTGGATTTTGCATCGCTGCACGAGGCATTGCAGCAAATTTGTGACACTGCGCCAATGCTTTTTCAAGGAGCCCTGGCACAGCCAGAAATCTTTACAGCGCTCGTTTTGTCGCTTCGTTGCAATTCGTTCTTTAAGGCTCCACCATCGCGACTTGATTTCACCGGTCTTATCCGAACAGAGTCGTAATGAAACAAGAAGATCAGAGCTTTAAATCCCGCCGCGTGATTGTTGCAGGCGCAAGCGGAACGATCGGGCGCGCCGTGGTGCGCGAATTTGTGGCGCGGGGCGCGGTGGTAACGGCGCTGTTAAGGCCGACCGGCAAGGTTGTGCCGCCTATCCCCGAACTCGCAGGGGCGCGCTGCATCACGGTTGCGCTTGACGATGAGGCTGGCCTTGCGGCGACTTTTGCCGAAGCGCATCCCGATTGCGTGGTTTCGTGCATCGCATCGCGCAGCGGCGCGCCCAAGGATGCAGATAAAGTAGATCGCCGCGCTAATCTCGCATTGCTTGCGGCGGCCAAGAGAGCGAGCGCGCAGCATTTCATCCTGCTCTCGGCGATCTGTGTACAGAAGCCGCTGCTCGCTTTCCAGCATGCCAAGCTCGCTTTTGAGGCAGAACTGGTTTCGAGCGGCGTGGACTACTCCATTGTGCGCCCGACGGCGTTCTTCAAATCGCTTTCAGGGCAGTTGAAGCGCGTCAAGCAGGGCAAACCGTTCCTGATCTTCGGCGATGGCGAGTTGACGCGCTGCAAGCCGATTTCTGATGCCGACCTTGCAAGCTTCATCGCCGATTGCGCCGCGGATCCGGCGCGTCGCAACACGATCCTGCCGATTGGCGGGCCGGGGCCGGCCATCTCCCTGCGCGAACAAGGCACAATTATCTTCGATCTGCTGGGCAAGGAACCGCGCTTCAGATCGGTGTCGCCCGGCCTGTTTACGAAGGCGGAAAAGCTCCTTGCGCTGGGCGAAAGCTGGTCAGACTGGTTCGCCGAGAAGGCCGAATATGCCCGCATCGCGCGCTATTATGCGACCGAAAGCATGCTGGTGCTCGATCCCGAAAGCGGAACTTACCGCGCTGATCTTACACCCGAATATGGCAGCGACACGCTGCGTGATCATTATGCGAAGGCGCTTGCCGAACTTTAGCGGCGCGCAATATGCCAGTTTGCCGGGGCGAGGGTTTCGCCCAGATGTGGCACGAATACCGGCGTTGCCGCGTAATTGAAGGTGAAGACGTGCGAGGCGCTGCGTCGCACGCGAATGCCTTCGGGTAGGGTCTGGAGCGGAACATCGCCTTCAGCCGCCATGCGTTCGACCAGCAGAGCAAGAAGAGCAGGGTCAGGCCACACGCCAAGGTAGCGGATTTGCCCGTGACGATAGACGACGCCGCGTCCGGCACCGTCTGCTATCTCCGGGACGAGATCGCTGGCGATATCCTCGCGCCAGCGGGTGACGGTAAAGCCTTCTGCTGCCTCCACTATCCCGTCCCGCAGGCTCTCGACCCGCGTGACCGTGAGCGGCACAAGCCCGCGCAAGCCCCCCGGCGCAAGGCCATCAGGAATGCAGAAGCTCTCAGTCTTGCTGCCCGAACGTGGGCCAAGCAGTACGGGGCAGGCGAGCGCCGCCAGCCGCTCTGCAACGCCATCGGGCACGATCGGCAAAGTAGGCACCACAACCATGCGGTAGCCTGACAAGTCGGCCTCGGGCGAGACGATATCGACATCCAGACCGCGTGTGCGCAGGGCAGAATACCATTCGAACACTAGCTCAAGATAGCGGAAGCTGTGTCCCTGCGGCTGGATGCCGATCACCCATGCCGCTTCGTAAGAGAGCACCAAAGCGACGGGTGCCCGCGCTATTTGCTGCGACCCGATCTCGTCCAGCACCTTCGCTGCCTCGCGCACTTCGGGGGCGGCTTCGGCCTCGGTGCTGTCGGGCCGAAGCAGCCCTGCGTGCATCTGTTCCTGCGCAAACGGGGCCTGCCGCCAGCGGAAATAGCTCGTCAGCTCCGCTCCGTGCGCTGCGGCCTCCAGCGTCCATAGAGCGACCATGCCTGGCAGCGGCGCGGGGTTGAAGCGCGCCCAGTTCACTGGGCCGGGCTGCTGCTCCATCACCCCCCAGCGCCCATTCGAGCAACCGCGATACAGATCGTGGTGGAAGGCGGCGATATCGGGGTGGCCTTGCCTGAGGTAGGCGCGCTTTTCCTCGCTTGAGAACCAGAACTGTTCGAGAAAACCCAGCGGGTAGGAATCCCACGTCGCCACGTCGATGTCGCGGCCCACATCGTGATGATCGAACTCGGTGAAGAAGCCCATGAAATTGTGGGTGATGTCGACGCCGGGCGAGAGCCTGCGGAGAATCTCGACTTGGTCGCGGTTGAAGCTTGCCACCTGATCGGAAGCGAAGCGGCGGTAATCGAGCCAGTGCGCGGGGTTTGCCTCGGTAACAGTGAGGTGCGGCGGATCGATCTCGGCGAAGCTCCTGTATTCCATGCTCCAGAACACGTTGCCCCATGCAGAATTGAGCGCGTCCACGCTTTCGTAACGCGCGGCGAGCCACCCGCGAAAGCCGCTGGCGGCGTCTTCGGAAAAGCTCAGCACAGTGTCGTGGCAGCCATACTCATTGTCGGTCTGCCACATGACAATCGCGGGATGCTGGGCATAGCGTTCACCCAGCGCAGCCACGATCCGGCGGCACTCCGCGCGATAGCCTTGATGGCTGAAGCAATAATGCCGCCGCGATCCGAAGCCGCGTGGGGCTCCCCGTTCGTCGATGGCAACCATATCGGGCATTTTTTCGACCAGCCACTTGGGCGGGGTTGCGGTGGGCGTGCCAAGGATGATCTGAAGCCCTGCTTCCGCCAGCGTCGCAATCGCCCGGTCGAGCCAGCCCCAATCGTACTGGCCGGGCTTAGGCTCGATCCGGCTCCACGCGAACTCGCCGATGCGGACGAGCGAGAGACCCATCTCGGCCATCCGGCGCGCGTCCTCGGCCCACATCTCCTCGGGCCAGTGTTCGGGATAATAGCAGCAGCCCAGTTTCATTGGGGCAGTCTCTCCAAAGCGATCAGCCAAGCGGTTTCGGGATGGGTGAGGGGAAGCGCGAGGCCTTGGCCCATTAGCGCCGCGCCGGACAGGGTCAGGCCGTCGCGCCATGCGTCAGGATTGGCGAGGTAGTGTTTTGCCTTCGGCGGCCAGGGTTCCGGCAGGGTCACGCGGTAGCGCGCCTGCGGCTCCAGCCCCGCCAGCCGCAAGGGTGCGGCATCGAACACGGGCGAGAAGGCGGTCTGCGCGGCGAGGGCGAGGGCCTTGTCGCTATGGGTGACGATGAGGCCGGTCACGTTCGGATCGGGGTGCGCGAGGCGATGCAGATCGCCTAGGTGCAGAACCCCGCGCCATTGCTTGTAGAGCGCAATGTGCGCAGCAAGGCATTCGCGCTCCTTGTCGCTCATCCGCGCGGGGTCAGCCTCGACGCCCATGTGGCCGAACAGCGCCACCTTGGCGCGGAAGTCCATCGCGAGCCTGCGCCCGGTGATCGGATTGGGCGAAGGGCCGACATGGCTGCCGAGCACTTCAAGGGGGAGGAACTGGCTCCACGCGGGGGTGATGCGCAGGCGTTCGATGGTGTCATTGTTGTCGCTCGGCCAGACGCGGTGAGTGCGCGACAAGACGCCAAAATCGATCCGCCCGCCGCCGCTCGAACAGCTTTCGATCTCTACATGGGGGTG
>JBKBMC010000086.1:0-8951 GCA_046296075.1 Erythrobacter sp.
GCCGCCCATGTCAGCCATCGTCTTGTATCCTGCTCATCTGGCCGCGCCGGGGAATGCCCATGCGCGGCGCGGTTTTGAACTGCCCGGGAAGCCCTGCGAAAGACCCCGGAAATGGAACACTGCTAGATCCCTAGCCGCCCAGGATGCACTGCCGCAGGCAGGCACATCACAGGCGGAACGCGGGGCACCTAACGGCAAACAACCAAGATTCCAACCGTGTTTTATTCACGTCGTTTTCACTTCGGCGCAAAGAGCGGGAAATCACGGCACAGCGATCATGCTGATCAGGCGTCCGTAATCCGCTTCGCGCCTTAGCGAGGCCCGACGATACGAATGGTAACGCGCGGGGTCCGCAAAAGTATCCCGCGCCATATCGTGAATCGTCGCTATGCCGGATTTCTGCAACTTTTCCGTAACATAGCCCGGCAAATCAAAGTGCCAGCGGGCAGTCCCGTCGCGCATTGGTGCGGGGACGAAGTGATGCTCGTCGGCGGATGTGAAGTTGGCGCGGAACCGCGCGTCGACCTCGTAACTGGGCTGCGCAATAGTCGGCCCGATCGCGGCAGCAATTTTATCGGGCCTCGCGCCAAGTGCTGTCATCGCGCCAATCGTTGCCTCGAGAACACCGCCATGCGCGCCGCGCCAGCCCGCATGAGCCGCACCCACGACTCCGGCCTCGGCATCAGCAAACAGCACCGGCGCGCAATCAGCGGTAACGATCCCGAGCACAATCCCCGGCACCGCTGTTACCACCGCATCGGCGACCGGGCGGCCTTCGGCGGCATCATCCCACGCCGCTGTCACCGTCACCACATCCGGCGAGTGCACCTGATGCGGCGCGGCGAGGCTCGCGCCCGGACAGATGGCCTGTGCCGCCGCATCGCGCAACGCGCGCACGGCTTGTGCGTCACCCGGACCGCCAAAGCCGAACTGGTGTGCGCCGCCAGCACTGCCAAAAAATCCGTGCGGGATGCCCGCAAGGTTCGGCGCCCGCTCGATAGCAAAGGCCGGATCTTCAGCCATCGAGGCTGCGAGAGACCTGTTCGAAAGTGTCGCGCGACAGATTGCCCGCCGCCATGATGCGCTCCAGTTCGGCTTTCATCAGCGCTGCCCGCCCCGGCTCGATCCGCCGCCAGCGTCCAAGCGCGGGAACGAACCGCGCCGCCGTCTGCGGATTGATCGGATCAAGCGCGAGGATCACGTCGGCAACCATGCGGTAGCCTTCACCGTCGGCCTTGTGGAAGCCCTTGGGGTTGCCCGCGAAGGCCATGTGCAAGGAGCGCACGCGGTTGGGGTTCTTCATGGTGAAGTCGGGATGCTCGGCCAGCGCGCGGACATGCTGGATGACATCGGGATGGAGCGACAACGCCTGCAAGGTAAACCACTTGTCGACGACCAGCGCATTGCCCTTGTAGCGATCGTAAAATGCCGCGAGGCGATCTCCGCGTTCAGGGCACTCAAGGCTGCACAGCACCATAAGCGCGCCCTGCCGGTCAGTCATGTTGTCCGCTGCGTCATACTGCGCCGCTGCCAGCCCGGCTGCTTTGATCGGATCGGCAGCAGCGATGAGGCCAAGCGCAATGGTCTTGACCTTGCGCGCCCCGCGGCCTGCCGGATCGTCAAGCGCCACGGCCGAAGCCCGCGCATGGAGCGCTTGCAATTCTCCCGCCAGCGCGGTGCCGATGGCCGCTTTCAGCCCCTCACGCGCGGTGTGGATCGCGCCGGGATCAGCCTTGCGGTCACCCGTCGCCATCACCTCGAACAGATAGGTCTCAGACGGGAGCACCAGCAATTCGCCGCGCATGGCATCATCAAGCGCATTGTCGGCAAGGCTGGAGGCGAAGGCGCCGATAATCGCGGTTTCACCCGCAGCCTTGTCTGTATCCAATAACGTGCCGCTGGCCGTGCCGACCAGATGACTGACGGCGAGTTCCTGCAAAGCTTCCGAACGGGCGAAGGGATCGTCGTCATGCGCGGCAAGGAATACAAGGTCTTCGCGTGCGAGCGTCCGTTCGATTACTACCGGAGCGGTAAAGCCGCGGTTGATCGAGACCACCGGATCCGACCCGGCGATCGGCAGGTGGAACGTCTGCTCCTCGTCCTCGAGCACAAGCAGTTGCTCCACGCCCAGCGCGCCAGAGCGCGAATGCACCGCGATCCTGAGCGGGATCGGCATGGGCAGCTTGTCCGGCTGACCGGGGGTGACAGGGACAGTCTGTTTGAGTGTGAGCTTGAGCGTGTCGCCCTCAACAGCCTGCGACACCGCGACGCGCGGCGTGCCGGCCTGCGAATACCAGTGGCGGAAGCGGGTGAGGTCGATCCCCGCCCCATCCTCGATCGCCTTGATGAAATCCTCGCAGGTCGCCGCCTCGCCATCGTGGCGCTCGAAATAGAGATCGGTGCCGGCGCGGAACCGCTCGACCCCCACCATGCTGCGCATCATGCGGATCACCTCGGCGCCCTTGTTATAGACGGTCGCGGTGTAGAAGTTGCTGATCTCGCGGTAACTGTCAGGCCGGATCGGGTGAGCAAGCGGCCCTGCATCCTCGGGGAACTGCGCGGCGCGCAGGATGCGCACATCCTCGATCCGCTTGACCGCTTCCCCGCGCATGTCTTGGCTGAACAACTGGTCGCGAAGGACCGTGAAGCCCTCCTTCAGGGAAAGCTGGAACCAGTCGCGGCAGGTCACGCGGTTGCCCGACCAGTTGTGAAAATACTCATGCGCGATCACGCCTTCGACCGCGTCGAAATCGGCATCGGTCGCGGTGTCGGGATCGGCCAGCACGTATTTCGTGTTGAAGACGTTGAGCCCCTTGTTCTCCATCGCACCCATGTTGAAATCGCTGACCGCGACGATGTTGTAGAGATCGAGGTCGTATTCGCGCCCGAACACGTCTTCGTCCCATGCCATCGAGCGATGCAGCGATTCGAGCGCGTGGTCGGTGCGCGCGAGGTCTTCGCGGCGGACCCAGATGTTGCATTCGACTGCGCGGCCCGATCGGGTGGTGAAAGGCTTCGAATTCGCTACCAGATCACCCGCGACCAGTGCGAACAGGTAGGAAGGTTTGGGCCAGGGATCGTGCCATTCGGCCCAGTGTGTGCCATCCTCGCCTTCGCCTTCGGCCACGCGGTTGCCATTGCACAGCAGCACCGGGAAAGCTGTCTTGTCGCCGCTCATGCGGACCGAGTAGGTCGAGAGCACATCGGGCCGATCAGGGAAGAAGGTGATGCGGCGGAAACCTTCGGCCTCGCACTGGGTGCACAGCATCCCGCCCGAGGCATAGAGCCCCATCAGCTGGGTGTTGGCGGATGGATCGATCTCAGTGATGATTTCCACCCGATGCGCTTCGCCCGGCATGGTCACAACCAGATAAGGCCCTTCCATGCGCCATCCGGCAGGCACTCCGTCGACCAGCACGGTTTCCGCGGTCAGGCTGTCGCCGTGGAGGCGCAGTTCGTTTGACGGCTCGGCTTCTGGGTTGCGCTCAATCGCAAAGGTCGCCGTGACACGGCTGCGGGTGAGACCCAGTTCGAAATCAAGCCGCGTGGTCGGCACCCGCCACGGGAAGGGCTGGTAATCCTCGCGGCGGATAATGGCAGGGGCGTGGGCGACGGGGGGAGGGGTCAGACTGTCCATGACACGCGATTTAGATTGATTCGCGCCCCTGTCCAACCGCATGAAGCGCCTCATGGCGCATTTGCTGATTTTCGGACTGGGCTACACGGCAACCCGCATCGCCGCGGACATGCGGGCGCGGGGATGGCGGGTCGATGCGACCGGCCGTTCGGGTAATCTCGACTTTGCTGATGGCGCGGCAGTGCGCGCAGCAATCAGCGCGGCAAGCCACGTCCTTTCCTCGGTCCCGCCCGAGCGCAGCGGTGGCGATCCAGTGCTTGATGCCTATGGCACGGCCCTTGAAGGTAAAGCTCTCTTCTACCTCTCCTCCACCGGCGTCTATGGCGACCAGCAGGGCGCGTGGGTGGACGAGGCGACACCGACCATCGCCGAAAGCGGACAGGGGCGAAGGAATGCCCGCGCCGTGGCGGATCTCGCATGGCTGGGCATGGGCGCGCGGGTGTTCCGACTGCCGGGGATCTACGGGCCGGGCCGCAGCGCGCTTGACCGGGTGCGTGCCGGACAGGCGCGGCGGATTGATCTGCCGGTGCAAGTGTTCAGCCGCGTGCATGTGGATGATATTGTGAGCGGGGTGGTCGCTGCCCTCATGCAGGACGCGCCGGCGGGGGCCTACAACCTCGGCGACGATCTGCCATGCAGCGGCAATGAAGTGACCGAACACGCTTGCCGCTTGCTCGGGCTCCCGCTCCCGCCGCTCGAAACGCTTGAGGAAGCCAACCTCTCGGAGATGGCGCGCGGTTTCTACATGGAGAACCGCCGCGTCGCCAATGGCAAGGCCAAGCGGGTGCTGGGCTGGCAACCGCAATATCCGACTTATGTGGAGGGATTGGAAGGATTGGTGTAGTTCGGCACGGTTCGGCTGCGCAGCAGCCGCAAGGGCGACCGCCCGCCCGCAGCGACGCGACCTTCAGGTCGCATGAGCGAGGAAATCGCAGCGCGGATGCGCTACGCAAATCAACGAATCTTTGACCTGAGCGCCAGCCCCATGCCCGCCAGCGCCAGCACCGCGCCAACCGCTGCCAGAGCAGTCCACTGGTAACCCTCGAACACGGTCGACAGCAGCATTGCGACACACACTGTGACAATCCCGTTATAGGCTGTCTTCCCCGCGCCGATCTCGCGCACAAGATTGTAGTGGAGCGGGAAAGTCACCACCGAACCGATGATCGCGAGATAGGCTGTTCCCGCCCAGAACCGCCATTCCTGCGGCACAGGCGGCGGGCCTGCGGTCAACCATGCGAAACCGAGATCGAAGATCGTCCCGTAAAGCATCGCCCATGCGAGCAAGCTGACCATCGGCACGCCCCGCCCGGTCGGATTGGCCTGCACCACATTGGCAAGCGAGGCCGCCAGCATCCCGCCGATCGCCAGCGCAATGCCGACGCCGACGTTCCCGCCCAGCGGCGCAACATCCCATTCGTGCACGAGCAGAAGGCTTACGCCCGCAATCGCTACCAGCGACCCGGTGATGAAACCGCCCTGCACCCTCTCGCCGATAAAAATGCGCGCAAACAGGGCATTGGGCACCATCAGCAGGGCGAACATCACCGCCACAATGCCCGAGGTGATGAAGCGTTCGGCATTGTAGACGAACAGGAAATTGCCCGAGAATTGCGCGATCCCGACGCCGAGCGCGAGAAGATGCTCGGGCCGGGTAAGCCGCAGACGGTTCTTCATCAGGACGCCCACCAGAAACAGCGCGGGCGTTGCCAGCAGGAAGCGGTAGAACACACCCCATGCGGCTGGCACCCCGTCGATCTGGCCGGTTATGACAAACCAGGTCGATCCCCAGATCGTGCCGGTCAGCATGAAGGGGATCAGCACACTCGGGCTGAGCATGGACGGCGGCACACCCGCCACAGAGGGCTGGTTCATAGCGCGGCGATAGCCTTCGCGAGCGCGAGCGCATCCTCTTCGCGGGTATTCCATGCGGTTACAAAGCGCGCAGAGTCAGCACCCCAATCGTAGAAGGCAAATTGCTGCGCGCGCAGCGCCTCGCGCTCGTGCGGAGCGAGGCGGACAAACAGTTCATTGGCTTCGACCGGGTGTAGCAGGCGATCCTTGCACGCGCTGGCAATTTCTGCTGCCGCCGCATTGGCGTGGACCGCATTGGCGAGCCACAGGTCATCTTCGAGCATCGCGATGATCTGCGCGGCGAGATAACGCCCCTTGCATTGCAGGTGCCCGGCGCGCTTGCGGCGATAGCGCACCTGATGCGCGGCCTCGGGATCGAACAGCACGACCGCTTCGGCGCCCATCCCGCCGTTCTTGATGAAACCGAAGGCAAGACTGTCAACCGGCCCGCTGGCAGCACGCGCCGCTGCCTCTGCCGTGCCGCCGAGGAATGCCGCCGCATTGGCAAAACGTGCGCCATCCATATGCAGGCCGAGGCGGCGCGCCTTGGCAAATGCCGCCAACGCCGCGAGTTCATCGGGCGTGTAGCTGCGCCCGTATTCGCTCGCCTGCGTGATCGCCACGGCATGCGGCTGAACCTGATGCACATCATCGCGGATCGGATCGATCAGCGCTGCGATATCGGCGGGCGTGAGCTTGGCGCCCTCGCCGTCTGCCAGCATCAGCTTGGCGCCGTGCAAGAAAAATCCCGGCGCCCCGCCCTCGTCCACTTCGATATGCGCCTCGCGGTGGCACACCACGCCGCCATGCGGCGCGCACATGGTTGCAAGCGCGAGGCAATTTGCCGCGGTTCCCGTGGCAACCCACAGCGCGGCACACTCGCGCCCGAAAAGTGCGGAAAAACGTCCATCGAGCTCGTTGGACAGCGCATCACCATCATAGGGATTATCGGCCCTGTCGGCAGCGCGCATCGCCTCCCACAATGCGGGATGAACAGGTGCGGCGTTGTCTGAGAGAAACAGGCGGGATGGGCTCATGGGATGGTCGCTTTATCGGGCACAAGACGCCGCGCAAGCGTTCTTTTGCCCGGAAGCACCGCGCCGCAATCAAATATGCGCAAAATCCTTGGCGCACATGGTGTCCAGCACTGCCCGGCGGAGTTCCCTCGCCCGCGCCAGCGGCAAGCCATGAATGGCGAGCACGCCCCCTGCGAGGCCGAGATGCAGCGTTGCATAGCCGCGCAGCCGGGCGATTGGCCCTTGCGCGACTTCCACCGAATGCAGCTTGAGGCGCTTGCCGATCTCGCTCTGTGGGGCAAGCAGGCCATGCATGGCATAGACCTGCGTCTCATCGATGGCGTGGCGGCGGCGGAATTCCCATTCGTAGAGGTTGATCGCAGTCGCAACCAGCGCGACACCGATCGGGATGAGAAACCAGCCGAACGGCGCAAAGATCGCCAGAACTGCTGCAATCACTGCAAGGATCGCCGCTGCGCCGAGAATCCTGTCGTTGCGATAGGCCGTGCTGGCGCGCTGCCACTGGGTGCCCGCGTCGGGCAGCCGGAACCCGGCGGCGGCAGCAATCGGTGCGATCTCGGCCATCGTGGCAAAGGGTGCCACATCGTGGCTGGCACTTTCATTATCCTGCGCGAGGCTGACGAAGCTCAGCGAATGCCATCCGAAACGATAACGCACCAGCCCCGTGCCAATGTGCAGTGCCTGCACCCGGTGTGCGGGCATCACCACATCCGTGCGGGTAAACAACCCGCGCCGCCGCCGGAATCCGCGCGGCGTGCGTTCAAGCACGAAGCCCCACTCGCGTGCGATGGTGCGCGCCAGACCGGTGAGAAACCCGATCAGGATCAGCGTGATCAAGCCGATGATCGCACCCACCATCTGCGCAGCCGGGCCCAACCGCGCGACCCATGTGCCCTGCTCGGAAAGCCATGCTTCCCATACCCGCACGTCCCAGATCGACAGATCGACCAGACTATCCGCATATTGCAGGAGACCGAACAGCACGGCGAAAACGGCAAGCGAGAATTCGAACAGCCCAAATGTGACGAGCCGGTGCGGCCCCATCGCGAAAAGCTGTTCGCCTGCGGGTTCTTCGGCAAGCGCGGACGTACCTCCTGCAAGCGCGACATTGCCAGCAGCGTTTTCCTCGCGCCGCTCGCGCACAAGGTGGCGCAGACGCTCGGCCTCGGCGGCTGTGACATAGGACAGGCTGATGTCCTCGCCCCCACCCGCGCCGGTTTCAAACTTGACAGCCACCAGTCCGAACAGCCGCGCGAGCAACGGCTCGGCAAGGCTCACATCCTGTATGCGTTCGTAAGGGATCGAGCGCGCCTGCCGGGTTAAAATGCCGCTTTCCACCCGGATATCAGCCTCTCCCACCAGATAGGTGAAGCGCCGCCAGCCAAGATAGGTGATCAGGCTGCCAATCACGATTGCAGCCATCCCGACTCCTATAGCAAGGACGAACCGCCCACCTCCGCCGACCCCGGAAAAGGCAATCGCGATCGCGGGGATCACCGCGTTCTGGACGCTGCCAAGCGCGCCCGCCCAGACCGAGAGCGGGGAAGTACGAAGCGGCTCGCTCACAAGCTCTCGCGCTTGATGTGGCTGCGGATGTCTTCACGCAGATCGCGGGCCAGATCAGCGCCCAGCCCTGGCAGATTGACCGAAGCATTGTGATTGCCAGCGGTATGGAGCGTGAGCGTCGCAATCCCGAAAAACCGGTCCACCGGCCCTTGATGCACATCGATGTGCTGCACCCGCCCGAATGGCACCACGGTATCGGAATGCCACAGCACTCCGCGCACCACGCGCAGCCGATCCGCGCTCATGTGATAGCCGCGCGCATTATAGCGTCGCTGCGGGACAAAGATCAGCATCAGCAGCGCAACCATCATGACAGCGCCCGACAGCGCGCCTTGCGGCATCAGCGCGAGAAAGGAGAGACCCGGCTTCGCTTCAATCACCTTTCCCAGCATGGCTTCGATCACCAGCGCCCCTACCAGCAGTGGGACGAGGCTGAACAGCATCCGCACGCGCAAGGCCCACGCATAGTTGGGATGCAGCCGGGTAAGGGCTGCCTCGTCATCCGGCATGATAAGTGGTGCGGACGCAAATGGGACGGTGCTTGATTCCATGGTGCCTTAGATGAGCAATACAGCTTTGTGTTGCAAGCGTAATCGCCCGCAGCGCAGCATCTGGCCGCGCCCAGTGATCCCGCACATTTTGAGGGTGGTCTGGCGAGCGGCCTTGCCTAAGGTGCGTGGCAAACCATCTCACGGAGAGAGCAAGCATGATGAAACTCCATTCCAGCCTCGGCCCCAATCCGCGGCTTGCCCGCATGTTCCTGATGGAAAAAGGGTTGGTCGAAGGCACGGATTTCGCGCGCGTCCATTACGACATCATCACCGGGGAAAACCGCCAAAGCGCTGATTACGCAGCAA
>JBKBMC010000087.1:0-8870 GCA_046296075.1 Erythrobacter sp.
TAAGACGAAAAAGTCAGATGAACGCCGCCGGGCTTCCAAGTGTTCGTGCAAGGGGGAGGTGAGACTTTTCCATTTCGCCGGGATACCGCCCGCACTGCGGGTAGGAAAGCAGGCCAACCTCAGCGCAGCTTGGCTTCCACCGCTTCGATCGCGGCTTCAATGGCTTCTTCGCGGTTGAAAGCGCTCGTATCCAGCGTCAGCGCATCAGGAGCAGCCATCAGCGGCGCATCCTTGCGGCCCATATCCCGGGCATCGCGAGCGGTGATCTCGCGCTCCATCGCCGCCAATCCGACAGCGCTCCCCTGCGCTTGCATTTCCAGCCAGCGCCGCCGCGCGCGTTCGGCGACACTCGCGGTAACAAACAGCTTCACATCGGCATCGGGCGCAATCACCGTGCCAATATCGCGCCCGTCGAGCACCGCACCGTCCGGTTGCAGGGCAAAGGCGCGCTGGCGTTCGTAGAGAGCACGGCGCACCGCCGGGTGCACTGACAAGCGGCTTGCCAGGCTGCCGCTTTCCTCGGAACGCAGCGTGTCATCATCGAGCAGTGCATCGGGAAAGGCGCAGGCCGCCAGCGCATCGGCAGGATCATCGGGGTTGCCGCCTGCCAAGGCCACCTGCCGCCCGACCGCGCGATACAGAAGCCCGGTGTCGAGGTGCGGGAGGCCGAAATGCGCGGCGAGCGCTTTGGCTATCGTGCCTTTGCCAGATGCAGTCGGGCCATCGACAGCAATGATCATTGCGCGGCCTCGGCCAGCAGATCGAGAAAGGTCGGGAAGCTGGTGGCAATCGGCGCGGTATCGTCCACCCGCACGCCGCTGCGGCTGACTAGCCCCGCTATCGCCATGCTCATCGCGATACGATGATCGAGCCGCGTGGCAACTTCGGTGCCTTCATGCGTGCCGGGCAAGGCATCGCCGCCGGTGCCATGAATGGTGAGCCCGTCCTCGTGCTCTTCCACTCGCGCGCCCGCCAGCGTGAGCGCTGCGGCCATGGTGGCAAGGCGATCGGATTCCTTGACCCGCAATTCCTCAAGGCCGGCGGTGGTAGTGGTGCCCTCAGCCAGCGCCGCTGCCACGAACAGCACCGGAAATTCATCGATCATCGAAGGCGCGAGCGCCGGATCGACAGGAATCCCGCGCAGCGCTGAATGGCGCACCCGCAAATCGGCAACAGGCTCGCCGCCAACCTCGCGGCGGTCACGCAGCTCGATCTGCCCGCCCATCGCTTGCAGCACCTCGATCAACCCCGCACGGGTCGGATTGATGCCGACATTTTCGATGGTGAGGTCGCTCCCCGGCACCACCAGAGCCGCCACGATAAAGAAGGCGGCAGATGAGGGATCGCCCGGCACCACGACATGCTGCGGGTGCAGGTCCGCCTCGCCATGTATGCGGATGGTGCGCGTGCCGCTTTCTTCCGCGATGTCGAGCTGCGCACCGAACCCTCCCAGCATCCGTTCGGTATGATCGCGAGTGGGGACTGGCTCGATCACGGTGGTGAACCCCGGCGTGTTCAATCCGGCGAGCAGCACCGCGCTTTTTACCTGAGCCGAGGCGACCGGCAGGCGATAGGTGATCGGCACGGGCGTTGCCGCGCCGCGCAGCATGAGTGGCAGCGTACCGCCTGTCGAAGCCTCGATCTGTGCGCCCATCTGGCTCAGCGGCTCGATCACCCGGCCCATCGGACGGCGCGACAGGCTGGCATCACCGATGAAGGTGGCAGTGATGGCATGGCTGGCAATCAAACCCATCAACAACCGTGTCGAGGTGCCGGAATTGCCCATGTCGAGCGCTGCTTTGGGTTCGAGTAACCCGCCAACGCCCACGCCATGGACGCGCCATTCATCGCCGACCTTGTCGATCTGTGCGCCCATCGCGCGCATGGCAGCAGCCGTGGCCATCACATCCTCGCCTTCCAGCAATCCGCTGACCCGCGTCTCGCCCACGGCCAGCGCGCCGAACATGATCGCACGGTGGCTGATGGATTTATCGCCGGGAACGCGCAGCGTCCCGCCAAGCGGGCCGGAAGCAAGGAAGGTGTGGGCAGGCATAGCGCGGGCGAGGCCCTCTTATCAGGCAGTCTGTAAAGGAAATGGCCGCGCTCTTTGACAGCGCGCATCCCTTCTGGCAAGGCGCGCCGCGCAGTTGCTCCAGCGTTGCGATTCCTTCAGGCGTCTCCCGACAATCTTGAAACCCGCGCTGGTGCGATCCAAGTATCACATTCTGATGGGCTCCTCGCTGTTTAGTGCGGAGCGCCGAAACTGAGGAACACCAATGGCCAAGCCTGAATGGGGCACCAAGCGTACCTGCCCGAATTGTGGCACGCGCTTCTATGATCTGGGCAAGGAAGATCCGGTCACCTGCATCGAATGCGGCAACACCTGGTCACCCGAACCCGTGCTCAAGTCCAAGCAGCCGATCCCGTTCGAGGAAGCCGAGAAGAAGGTCGATGTCGAGGCGGATGCCGATCTCGGCGGCGATGATGATCTCGACGATATCGGCGATATCGACGAGGACGGCGACTCGCCTGACAATGATGTCGATCTCGGCGGCGACGATGATCTTGGCGTGACCACCGGCGGCGACGACGACGACGACGAGAATTGATTTTTAAGCTTGCAAAGGGGAAGTGCCGCTTTTAAGGGGCGCTTCCCGCAGCAAGGCTGATCCAGCCAAGCTGTGTGAAAATTGGCGCGGGGCCTTAGCTCAGCTGGGAGAGCGCTACAATGGCATTGTAGAGGTCAGCGGTTCGATCCCGCTAGGCTCCACCAATTTTCAAAA
The DNA here is from genome assembly GCA_046296075.1 of Erythrobacter sp. Classification (GTDB taxonomy): domain Bacteria; phylum Pseudomonadota; class Alphaproteobacteria; order Sphingomonadales; family Sphingomonadaceae; genus Erythrobacter. Next base: position 2,784 of record JBKBMC010000087.1, read on the forward strand.
TATCTGGCGGCGGAGGTCGCCAAAAGCGCGGTTCATCCCGCACATTTCGAGGTGCAACCGCACGCTGGCTGACGAGGTTTCGTCCGCCGGCGTTTTTCGCTTGTGGTGGCTGTGAGGCGTTCTCGTGGCGGCCGGTTTGGAGACGATGATCATGTTCGATACTCTGTCCGACCGTCTGGGAGGCGTGTTCGACAAGCTCAAGGGCCGCGGCGCGCTGAAAGAGCAGGACGTGCGCGACGCCATGCGCGAGGTGCGCATCGCGCTGCTTGAAGCCGATGTCGCGCTGCCCGTCGCTCGCCGGTTCATCGATGCGGTCACCGAAAAGGCAGTCGGTCAGGATGTGCTGCGCTCGGTCACGCCGGGCCAGCAGGTCATCAAGATCGTCCACGATGAACTGGTCGAAATGCTGGGCGGCGCAGAGACCGAAGGCCTCCTGCTCGAAGCCAAGCCGCCGGTCGTGATCATGATGGTCGGCCTGCAAGGCTCTGGTAAGACCACCACCACTGCGAAGCTTGCGCGTCTGATCCGTGAAAAGCACGGCAAGAAAGCGCTGATGGCTTCGCTCGACGTGAACCGTCCGGCAGCGCAGGAACAGCTTGCCGTGCTGGGCACGCAGGTCGATGTGGCGACGCTGCCGATTGTCGCGGGCCAGCAGCCGGTCGATATTGCGCGGCGCGCGATGGAAGCCGCGCGGCTCCAGAATTTCGATGTCCTGCTGCTCGATACGGCGGGCCGTCTGCATGTCGATGATGCGCTGATGGCGGAAATGAAGGCGGTTGCCAGTGTTTCCGCCCCCAACGAAGTGCTGCTGGTGGTCGATAGCCTCACCGGTCAGGATGCGGTGAACGTCGCGCAAAGCTTCAGCGGCGAAGTCCCGCTCACGGGCATTGTGCTTACCCGGATGGATGGCGATGCACGTGGCGGGGCGGCGCTTTCGATGCGCGCTGTCACCGGCAAGCCGATCAAGTTCGCCGGCACGGGTGAAAAGCTCGATGCGATCGAAGCCTTCCGCCCCGCCGGGATCGCTGATCGCATCCTCGGCATGGGCGATGTTGTCAGCCTCGTCGAAAAGGCGGCGGCAACGATCAAGGAAGAAGACGCCGAAAAGCTCGCGCGCAATATCGAGAAGGGCAAGTTCGATCTCGATGATTTGGCCATGCAGTTGCGCCAGATGCGCCAGATGGGCGGGATCGGGATGCTGGCGGGTATGATGCCTGGCATGAAGAAGGCCAAGGCCGCAATGGCGGCAAGCGGCATGGACGACAAGGTGCTGGTGCATCTTGAAGCGGTGATCGGCTCGATGACACCCAAGGAGCGCCGCAATCCTGATCTGATGAATGCCAAGCGCAAGAAGCGGGTGGCGGCAGGCAGCGGCACGGATGTGCAGACTGTCAACAAGCTCCTGAAGATGCATCAGGAAATGGCCCGCGCCATGAAACAGATCAAGAAGATGGGCGGCCTCAAGGGGCTGGCTGCGATGTTTGGTGGCGGGATGGGAGGTATGGGCGGGCTTCCTGGCGGGATGCCGCCCGGCGGCATGCCTGGCCTTGGCGGTCCCGGTGGACCGATGGGCGGCTTGCCGGGGCTCGGCGGCCCACCGAAGTTCAAAAAGTAGTTCTCACGAAAATATGTTAAGTCAATCAGTTATATTCGAAAGGTAAAATCTCATGGCAATTGCAATCCGGCTTTCGCGCGGCGGCGCCAAGAAGCGTCCCTATTATCGCATCGTCGTTTCCGACGTGCGCAGCCCGCGCGACGGTAAGTATCTCGAACAGATCGGCACCTATAACCCGGTGCTGGCCAAGGACAGCGCCGAACGCGTCAAGATCAACGAAGATCGCGCGCGCTACTGGCTTGGCGTCGGCGCGCAGCCGACCGACCGTGTCGCCCGCTTCCTTGATGCTGCGGGCATCCGCGAGCGTGCCGCGCGCAACAACCCCAAGAAGGCCGAGCCGGGCGAGAAGGCCAAGGAGCGCGCCGAGGAAAAGGCCGCCAAGATCGCTGAAGCAGAAGAAGCTGCTCGCGCTGCCGAGGAAGAAGCCAAGGCTGCTGCCGCTGCGCCCGCTCCGGTTGAGGAAGCTCCGGTTGAAGAGCTTGCCGCCGAAGAGGCACCGGCCGCCGAGGAAGCTCCGGCCGCCGAGGAAGCTCCGGCTGAAGAAGCCGCTGCCGAAGAGCAGACCGAAGGCTGATTGGTACCATGACCAAGCCCGTCACCCTCGCTGCCATTGTCGGCGCGCATGGGGTGGCGGGCGAGGTGCGCCTGAAGCTGTTTGGCGAAGGCGTTGCCGCACTTGCCGCGCACAAGTCCTTCAATGAAGGCGCGCTCACGCTTGTGAAAGTGCGCGATGATGGCAAGGGCGGGGCGATTGCCCGCCTTGCCGAAAGCGCATCGCGCGCAGATGCCGAAAAGCTGCGCGGCACGGTTCTCAGCGTCCCGCGCGAGGCTCTGCCGCCGCTGGGTGAAGGCGAGTTCTATCACGCCGACCTGCTGGGCCTGCCCGTCGTCACCGACGCGGGTGAGACTGTGGGTGTAGTCGCGGCAATCGAAAACTTCGGCGCGACTGACCTCGTTGAAATCACCCGCGATCCGGTGCCCGAAAAAGGGCCCAAGACCTTCATGGTGCCGATGATCCCCGCGGCTGTGCTGGATTGGGATGACGTGCGCATGGTGATCGCCGCCGGCTTTGCCGAGGAATAGGCGCGCATGACCTTTGCCGCCACCATCCTGACGCTTTACCCCGAGATGTTTCCGGGGCCGCTCGGCACCAGTCTTGCGGGCCGCGCGCTTGCAGAAGCCAAGTGGGCCTGCGAGACAGTCCAGATCCGCGACTTCGCCACTGACAAGCATCGCACGGTGGACGATACGCCCGCAGGCGGCGGGGCGGGGATGGTGCTCAAATGTGATGTGCTGGCCGCCGCACTGGATAGTGTGGAGCCGGCAGGTCGCCCTATTCTGGCGATGACGCCGCGCGGGTGCCCGATCACGCAGGCGCGCATCCGCGAGCTTGCCGCCGGGCCGGGCGCGATTATCCTGTGCGGGCGGTTTGAAGGCTTTGATGAACGCCTGTTCGAAGCGCGGCCGGACATCGAGCAAGTCAGCCTTGCCGATATCGTGCTCAGCGGCGGCGAGATGGCCGCGCTCACAATACTTGACGCTTGCATTCGCCTCATTCCCGGCGTAATGGGCGCGGCTTCTAGCGGGGTCGAGGAAAGCTTCGAAACAGGGCTTCTCGAGTATCCGCATTATACCCGGCCAGTAACATGGGAAGGGCGCACGATCCCCGAAGTGCTGCGATCAGGGGATCATGCGAAGATCGCAGCGTGGCGCAAGCTACGCAGCATCGAAGACACACGGTCACGCAGGCCGGACTTGTGGGAGCGCCATGAGGGCGCTCGGGTCCAGCCTGCCTCTGGCGCGCAGCGAGAAACGAAGGAATCGGACCAGTGAACCTGATCCAGCAGATTGAAGCCGAAGAAATCGCCAAGTCGGGCAAGGACATTCCCGATTTCCGCGCAGGCGACACCGTCCGCGTCGGCGTGAAGGTGAAGGAAGGCAACCGCGAGCGTATCCAGAACTACGAAGGCGTCGTGATCGCCCGTTCGAACCGCGGGATGGGCTCCAACTTCACCGTGCGCAAGATGAGCTTCGGCGAAGGTGTCGAGCGCGTCTTCCCGCTTTACTCGCCGATCGTTGATAGCATCACTGTGGTGCGTCGCGGCGTCGTGCGTCGTGCCAAGCTTTATTACCTGCGTGGCCGCACCGGTAAGAGCGCGCGTATTGCCGAGCGCAAGGTCAACGCGCCCAAGGCGTAAGGCCCTCAGAGCCAACATTTTACGAAGGGCGGTGCCGCAGGGTGCCGCCCTTTTTGCTTTCGGGCTTTGCATTCCTGCTGAATTCTCGTCATTGCGAGCAACCGATAGATTGCGCGGCAATCCATGGTGTGTCCTGGATTGCTGCGCTCCGCTCGCAATGACGAGGTTGAACTTGAAATGCGTTCGCTGCTTTTTGCTGCTGCCTTGCTGTCTGCTCCCGCAATCGCGGAGGATGCCTTGACCACCAACGCCCCCATACTCACACTTGAGCGCGTCTTTGCTTCACCCGGCCTTGATGGCCCGGCGCCGCGTCAGGTGAAGCTGTCGCCTGATGGCCGGTGGCTCACGCTGCTGCGCAATCGCCCCGATGATCGCGAGCGCTACGATTTGTGGGGCTATGACACGCAAAGCGGCGTATGGCAGATGCTGGTCGATAGCGAGAAGCTGGGTTCGGGCCGCGAGTTGTCCGAAGACGAGAAAATGCAGCGCGAACGCGCGCGGGTTGCCGGTCTCAAGGGTATCATCAGCTATCAATGGGCGAATGATTCCGCAGGCGTGCTGGTGCCGCTCGATGGCGATCTGTTTCTGGCGCGGCTCGATGGCAGCATCCAGCGTCTCACTGACACTGAGGAAACCGAGCTCAATCCCAAGCTGTCCAGCAAGGGTGGCTATGTCTCTTTCGTGCGTGATCGCCAGTTGTGGGTAGGTGCGATCGGCGCCGACGCGAAGCCGGTCACCCCCAAGGAGGGCGAATTGATCCGCTGGGGCGAGGCGGAGTTTGTCGCGCAGGAAGAAATGCACCGGATGCAGGGCTATTGGTGGTCGCCTGATGACAAGCGTCTTGTTGTCCAGCGTACCGATGAAGCGCCGGTCGGCATTGTCACCCGTGCGGCGATCGGGGCAACCGGCACCAAAGTGTTCGATCAGCGCTATCCTGTCGCAGGCAGTGACAATGCTATTGTGGAACTGTTCGTGATCGCTCCCGATGGCGGCAACAAGGTCAAGATCGATCTCGGCCCCGATCCCGATATTTATGTCGCCCGGGTTGATTGGGCGCCCGATGGCAGTGCGATTTATATCCAGCGCCAGAACCGCGAACAGACCCGGCTCGATATGCTCAAGGTGGATCCCGCAACGGGCAAGAGCACGATCTGGTTCACCGAAACAGCAGCGCGGCCCGATTACTGGATCAACTTGTCCGACCATTACCGCTTCCTCAAGGATGGAAGCTTGCTGTGGTGGTCGGAACGCAGCGGCTATGGCCAGTTCTACCGGTTTGACGGCAGCACGTGGACGCCGCTGACCAGCGGCACCGCGCCAGCCAGCGATCTCGTCGGTGTCAACGAAGCAGAGGGCAGCTTCTTCTTCCGGCGTATCGATGATGTGCTGACCGGCCAGATCTACCGCGCGAGCCTTGCGGAGGCGAGCGCGCCCGTCCGGCTCACCGATCCGGCCTTCACCTATGCCGCCACCATGGATGGTGCAGGCAAGAACCTCATCCTCACCCGCTCCGCCCCGGATCAGCCGACGCAGCACTTGCTGGCGGACAGCGCGGGCCAGCCGGTGATGTGGATTGAGCAGAACGCGCTTGAGGACGATCACCCCTATGCGCCCTATCTTGCGGGCCATGTCATGCCGGAATTCGGCACGATCCCGGCTGAGGATGGCACGCCGCTCCACTGGATGATGCTCAAGCCAAAAATGGAGCCGGGCAAGCGCTATCCGGTGTTCTCCAGCCATTACGGCGGTCCGGGGCCGCAGATGGTTACGAAGGGCTGGGGCGGCACGCTGGCGCAGGCGATCGTCGACAAGGGCTATATCTATTTCGTGCTCGATAATCGCGGCTCGGCCAATCGCGGGGTCGATTTCGAACAGCCGATCTATCGCGCGATGGGAGGGGTCGAGGTGCGTGATCAGAAAAAGGGCGCGGAATTCCTCAAGACGCTGCCGTTTGTCGATCCGGCGAAGATTGCGATCTATGGCTGGTCCTACGGCGGATACATGACGCTGAAGCAGCTGGAAGCTGATCCCGGGCTTTACGCGGCCGGGATTTCCGGCGCGCCAGTGACCCGCTGGGAGCTGTACGATACCCATTACACCGAACGATACATGGGCGATCCGAGGCTGGTGCCCGATGCCTACGCCAAGGCGAGCGCCATTCCCGATGCAACCAGGATCAGCGATCCGCTGTTGCTGATCCACGGCATGGCAGATGACAATGTGGTGTTCGAGAATTCATCCGAACTCATCAGCGTGCTTCAGGAAAGCAACACG
>JBKBMC010000088.1:0-8735 GCA_046296075.1 Erythrobacter sp.
CATGGGGGTCTCGGTGATCTGAGTTGCGGAGACAGCCTCATCGGTGGCTGGCTGGCAAGCAGCCGCCAGCAACGCGACGGCAGCAAGGCTTGGCGAAGAGAGGAGGGCGCTCGCCTTACCCATCGCTCATATATATCGAACGAGAAGGCTGGCGAGATTGAAGGCGGAATGGCAGAGGATCGCAGTAACAAGGCTGCCGGTGCGGAAGCGAGCATAACCAGCAAGGAAACCCAGTAGAGTTGCCGCTGCTGCTGTTATGGGCCCGACGGACAGGTGAAGAAGGCCAAATAGGACTGCGCTCAGGGTGACAGGCCCGAGCCATTGGCCTTGAGCGAGTGCATTATTGAAGATGCCGAGAAGAGTCCCGCGAAAGATTAGTTCTTCCTGGATTGAAGCACCGATGACAAAAAGGACAAATGCCGCTTGAATATCAAGTGCCCGAATGAAATCGGGAGGCGCTTCTCCACCCGCCTGTACAATCATGACGACAGGTAAAGCCAACGCTAACGAGCCTGCAAACCACATTAGAGCAGAGCGGGCTTCCACTGCGCGAGCACCGAAATCCCCTACTGATCTCTTGTGCTGAAGGACAAGTATCGCAGCAATTGCAAAGGCCACGGTTGCAGACACCAGAATGACGGTGACCAAAGTCAAGATGCCTAGTGGGCCGGTGCGAGACGCGAGAGCAAAGGCAGGAGCATAGCAGGCAGGCACCAGAGCGATCGCTGCAATCACCCGAAATGCGGACCAGACATTCATTGGCTCTTTTCCTTCGGGCTCGGGTCGCACGAATGGGCGAAGCGTGGGCCCAATTATTGCAGCCCCGCACTGCGTAACGACTGTTCCGACTTCGCCGAAGGAGGGGATTAAGCTTTGTTTGTCAACAATATTTTCCGTTTTTCAGGCTCTGTCACCCTGCGGCGGCAAGGCCCTGCATCCGCTTGAGATAGCGCGCCAGCACATCGATCTCGAGGTTGACCATATCGCTTTCGGCCAGATCGCCCAGCGTGGTGACACTCGCAGTGTGCGGGATGATGTTGAGCAGGAAATCGCAGGTGCCATCGGTGCGGTCGCGCACATTGTTGACGGTGAGCGACACGCCATCGACCGTGATCGAGCCCTTTTCGGCAATGAACGGCGCCATTTCCGCCCGCGCGCGGACCGCGATTTGCCACGATCCTCCGGCACGCGCCACTTTCACGACTTCGCCGATTGAATCGACATGGCCGGTGACAATGTGCCCGCCCAGTTCATCGCCCATCCTGAGGCTGGGTTCGAGATTGAGGCGGCGGCCCGTTTCCCACATCCCGGCTACGGTGCGGCTGACGGTCTCGCCTGAGACATCGACATCGAACCACGCATCGCCCGCAGTGCCGCCGCGGTCCACCACGGTCAGGCATACGCCGGAGCAGGCAATCGATGCGCCGATATCGATGCGCGCCGGATCAAGCGGCGCGGCAATGCGCGCGCGCAGATCGCCGCGCTGCTCGGCGGAGGTGATAGTCCCGATGGCGGTGACAATGCCGGTGAACATGGAAGCAGGAATCCTCTTTCAGGCGCGGGTGCGGACATAGGCTTCGAAGGTGTCGCTGCCAAGCTGGCTGCGCTGGCCGAGCCGCCAGCGGCCATGCGCGGATGCGAGATCGGCAAGGCCGAGCGGACCAAGCGCCCTAAGGCCATCGCCGATCACAATGGGTGCGCGGTAGATATGGAGTTCGTCCACCAGATCTTCGGCGAGAAAGGCGGCGGCGGTTGCCGCTCCGCCTTCGACATAGAGGTAAAGCACGCCGTCGAGGCCCGCGATATCCTGCGGCGCGGCGAGCGCGGTGACGCCTGCGGGCATCGCTCCGCGCGTCAGAACCACGCGGTGCGGCGAGCGTGCTTCAAGTCCCGGCAGCCGCACATCGAGGCGGGGTTGATCGGTCCGCCATGTGCCTCCGCCGACAAGGATTGCATCGTGCCGCGCGCGCTGTGCGTGGACATGGGCACGTGCAGCTTCGCCGGTGATCCATTGGCTGGTGCCGTTAGCGAGCGCGATGCAGCCATCGAGCGACATCGCGAGCTTGAGCGTCACATGGGGCCGCCCATAGTGCTGGCGGGTGAGAAACCCGGCAAGACTTGCCGCCGAGGCCGCATCATCAAGCAGGCGTACAGGGATCCCCGCCGCTTCCAGCCGGGCAAAGCCCTTGCCGGCCGTGCGCGGATCGGGATCATGCTGGCCGATCACCACGCGCGCAGGCTGTGCTGCCACGATCAGATCAGCGCAGGCTGGCCCACGGGTGGATGCGTGCGCACAGGGTTCGAGCGTGACATAAAGCGTCGCCTTATGCACCGCGTCGGGTGAGAGACATGCAAGCGCAGTGGCCTCGGCGTGAGGCCGCCCGCCCGCCTCGGTCCAGCCGCGCCCCAGCACGCGCCCGTTCGCCACCGCCAGCGCCGCGACGCCCGGATTGGGCCGCGCCAATGGCCGCGCCCTGCCAGCCAGCCGGGCAGCCGCTGCCATCCAGTCGGTGTCGTCAGGAGCGAAGCTCGCTATGGTGCCGCGCTTTCGCTGGCGACGGGCAGTTTGGCGACCCGCCCGAATTGTTCGGCGCGCTTGGCCTCCGCCGCCGCTTTCTCGGCGGCGCGGCGGGCGTCAGCCTCGGCTTCGATCTTGTTGACGTCCATCCCCGCGGCCGCGCCCAGCGCCTTGTACATGTCGCGCTTGCGCCGCGCGATTTCAGCCTGCTTGGCCGCACGCAGTTCCTTTAGCTCCTGATTTTCGAGGTTCGATGCGATGATCTCGTCAATCGTCCGGTCCTCGGCGAAGCTGGTAATGTAGGTAACCCTCGGTCGCTCGGGCTCCTTGAAATGGGTTTGCGACAGGGCCCAGCCGAGGATCAGCATGGCGGGTATCACCGAAATGCCAAGGATCGGCCAGCGATAGGGATTGGGCTTCCTGAACTCATGCCAGAAATCAATGAGACCCGGGGTCGGATTGAAGCGCGAACGGGACAGCATGTGATCAATATAGGCGTGTCGGGCGCGTGTGGCCAGTCGCTTTGCGCGCGGCTGCGCCTAGCCGAAAGCGAGGTAGAGGCTGCGGCCGTGCTCTTTCAGCCACCGATCCGCTGTTGCAATCTCGCCTTCATAGATACGCGCGAGCAAGGCATGGAATGCGCGGCTGTGATCGAAATGAACGAGATGCGCGACTTCATGCGCCACGACCGAGCGGCGGACATGATCCGGTGCTTGCACAAGCCGCCAATTGATGCGGATGCGGTTCCTGTCGGAACACGAGCCCCAGCGTTTCTGCGCGCGCGACAGGCTCACGGGCACAGGGGCAAGCCCGGCAGCCGCGCAGTAATGGCGCATATCGGCTTCGCACAGCGCCAGCGCCTCATCCTCGAGCCAGCGGCGGATGCGTCCCTGCACCCGTGTTTCGGGACCGCCGAGCCGCAGCGTATCACCGCTGATTGCCGGGCGGCGCGAAGCGGCGGCGTGCCAGACAATCTGCAACTCCCGTCCGCGATAGTGCACGGCGCCACCGGCATCGGGGGCGGCGCGTTCGGGGACGCGCGCCAGTTGCTCTTCCAGCCAGTCCTTGCGGGCATGGGCAAAGGCAATCGCCTCGCCCGCTGCCGCCCAGCGCGGCAAGGTGATCCGCACCTCGCTGCCATCGGGCGCCAGCCGCATGGTGAGGCGGCGTGCCGTCGGGTGGCGTTTCAGGGCAATCGGCACCGCGCGGCCTGCCAGTTCCAGTTCGGGGTCGAGCCCTGCCCGTTCGAGCCAGCCGATCACAGATTGTCCTCCGCCTCGTCCAACGGACCCCATTCGACAATGTGGTGTTCAAGCGGGCCGGCATCCACTTCGCTCACCGCCCGGCCGACCACCGAAACCCCGGCGCGGCGCACAGTGTCGGGATCACCGCTGATCAGCGGGTGCCAATCATGGAGGGGTTTTTCCTCCTGCCGCAGCCGATAGGCGCAGGTCTGCGGCAGCCAGCTTACCGTCGCGACGATCGCGGGCGTCAGGCGCAGGCAATCGGGCACGAATGCCTTGCGGTTGCGGTAATCGGTGCAGCGTGCCGTGCCAGTATCGAGCAGGCGGCAGGCGACATTGGTATCGATGATCTCGCCCGTATCGGCATCCTCGATCTTGTGGAGGCAGCACCGTCCGCAGCCATCACACAGCGCTTCCCACTCGGCGCGGGTCAGCGCACCGAGCGGCAATTCCCAGAAGCGCTCTCTCAGCGGACCCATCGTTCAAGCTCGGCGGCAACGCCGGCGGCCTGCTTGTCGGTCGGGATGATCCCGAGCGGCGCCCCATCGGGCGCGAACAGATAAGTGAAAGTGGTGTGCGAGATGTTGTAGTTGCCATCAGCCCCTGCCGGATCCTTGCTGGCCGAGACGCCGAAGGCTTTCTTGGCGGCCTCGATCTCTTCCGGTGTGCCGGTAAGGCCAATCAGCCGCGGATGAAAATTGCTCACGAATTCGTTTACCACCGCCACGCTGTCGCGTTCGGGATCAACCGAGATGAAGATCGGCTGTACCTTTTCTGCAAGTTCTGGATGCGCTTTCTCGAATTCGCTTAATCCCTGGCTGATACGCTGGATATCGCTCGGGCAGATGTCGGGACAATAGGTGAAGCCGAAATAGACCAGGCGGTACTGTCCGGCAAAGTCGTCCCAGCTGACCGGCTTGCCGGTGTTGCCGGTCAGCGTAAAATCGCCGCCGATGCTGGCACCGCGCAGATCCACCCCGTCGGGCGAGGGGCCGGGCGGGGCTTCGCTCGCGCAGGCGGTCAGAAGGAGCGCTGCAACGGCACCAAGGGCGACACGGAATTTCATCGGGGGATTGGCCTTGCGGTTCATGGTCTGCTAACTGGCGCCCTGTGATGGAAACGGCGAGACGAGAAGCGTGCCAGGCACGCTTGTGCGCCAGCATCACTCGCATGTGGCAGGAATTGGGAAAGGTTCAAACCGTGCTCACCGGATTTTTGCGCAAGTTACCGCTCCGCCGGGCGATTGCCAATGCGCTTGTCGCAAGCGCTGTCGTGGGTGTTGCAAGCGTGCCGCTGGCACCGGCGGCTGCGCAGATGTTCTCTGAAGGCTACCAGTTCCTGAAAGCGGTCAAGGATCGCGATGGCGATGCTGCGACCGATATGCTCAACAAGCCGGGGACGCAGATCGTCAACAGCCGCGATCTGACGAGCGGCGATACGGGCCTGCACATCGTGGTGCAGCGCATGGACGGGCTGTGGGTGCGGTTCCTGCTGCAACGCGGCGCTGATCCCAACATCCGCAACAAGCGCGGGGTCGCGCCGCTGCAGCTGGCGACCTCGATTGGCTTTATCGAGGGCGCTGAAGAGCTGATCAAGGGCGGAGCGAGCGTGAATATTTCCGATCAGACGGGCGAGACCCCGCTGATCGCAGCGGTGCATGCGCGCAATGTGCCGATGGTGCGGATGCTGCTCGACAAGGGGGGCGACCCTGATCGCAATGACAATTCGGGCCGGTCAGCGCGCGATTACATGATGGTCATGGCGGGAAACACCCTGATGAAGCAGGAATTCGACACGGCCGACAAAAAACGCGCCGAAAAGGGAACTCCCAAGGATTACGGGCCTTCTTTCTGACATGACTGATTTTTCCGACATGACGCTTGATGAGCTCGCTGTGGCGCTCGCGCCCGATATTGCTGCATCGGCGATTTTCGATGGCTGGAACGAAACCGCGCTGGTCGCTGCTGCCGAAATGGCGGGTGTCGATCCGGATGTCGCGAAACTGGCGTTTCCGGCCGATGCGCCCGGCGGGCGTGCCATGGCGATGATCGCCGCATGGATTGCCAGCGTGGATCAGGCGATGGAAGCCGAATGGCCGCAGGAACGGCTCGCAACGCTCAAGATCCGCGAACGCATCCGCACGCTGGTTGCCTTCCGTCTTGAGGCCGTGGAGCATATTGATGAAGCAGTTCGCCGCGCGCTTTCTATCATGGCCCAGCCGCAGAACGTAGCCCAAGGGCTCAAGCTCGGTTGGCGCTCGGCGGATATCATGTGGCGGCTCGCCGGGGATACCGCCACCGATTACAACCACTATACCAAGCGCGCCATTCTGGCGGGCATCTACTCCGCGACGCTTGCTGTGTTCGTGAACGACGATAGCGAAGGCAAGGCCGATACCCATGCTTTCCTCGACCGCCGGATCGATGGCGTGATGCGCTTCGAAAAGGTCAAGGCGCAGCTTGTCGGCAAGGACCGCGAATTGCCAAGCCTGACGCGGTTTCTCGGGCGTTTGCGTTACCCCGCACGCTGAGACGAGTGGCTCGGGGATATTGCCCCTGATCGACTCGCATCCCCGCCGATCCTTGCCTATTGCCCGACTCAGCGTTGCGGCGCATCATCAGCGGCTGCACAGGTAAGGTTCTGAAGGGAAGGGATATTTCGATGGCGGGTTCGCTCAACAAGGTCATGCTGATCGGCAATCTCGGCGCTGATCCGGAAATCCGCAGCTTCCAGAATGGCGGCAAGGTCGCGAACCTGCGCATCGCCACCTCGGAAACGTGGAAAGACCGTCAGACCGGTGAGCGCAAGGAAAAGACCGAATGGCACACCGTCGCGATCTTCTCCGAAGGACTGGTCGGCGTCGTGGAGCGCTATCTCAAGAAAGGCAGCAAGGTCTTTGTCGAGGGCAAGCTCCAGACCCGCAAGTGGCAGGATCAGAACGGGCAGGATCGCTACAGCACCGAAATTGTCATTCAGGGCCTCGGCGGCACGCTCACCATGCTTGATGGCGCAGGTGGCAGCGGTGGCGGCGGCATGGGTGGCGGCGGTGCCCGTTCGGGCGGCGGCAGCTATGGCGGCAGCGGTGCTGGTGCCGGCAGCGCAGGCGGCCAAGGCGGCGGCGGCTGGAACCAGGGCGGCGGCCCGGCAGGCGGCGGTTACGACGATCTCGACGACGACATTCCGTTCTGATCGGCGCGCGGGCTTTTCCCGCACCTCGCAGCAGGCGATCTATTGCAGGGTCACGATTTCCTCGCCGCCATCATGGCGGCCGTAGAACTGCATCAGCTGCACCAGCAATTCACACCGCGCCGTCAGGTTCTGCGCTTCAAGCAAGGCCTGCTTGGACGCCGGATCGAACGGAGCAATTTGCGACACTCCGTTGATGAGCGAGCGATCATCAAGCCGTTCGACGGAATCCCAATCCACGCTGTAACCCTGATTATCAGCAAAGCGCCGCGCCTCGCGCTCGAACCCGCCGCGCTGGGCGTGGGACAGGGTTTCATCCTCGTCCTCGTCGAGCAGTTCGGCCTCGACCTGCCGGAAAGCGGTCGTCACGTCCAGCTCGCGCACCAGCCGGAATCGCTGTTCGCCTTCGAGAATCAGATTGTAGCGCCCGTCCTCCATTGCCTGGATCTCGCCGATCCGCCCGACGCATCCGACCTGATATAGCGGAGCGCCTTCGGTTGGCCGTTGCGGCTGGATCATCGCGATCCGCCGGTCGCGCACGAGCGCATTGCCCACAAGCGCGCGGTAACGCGGCTCGAAGATATGCAGCGGCAATTGCAGGCCGGGAAACAGCACTGCTCCGGTCAGCGGGAAGATCGAAAGGCGAATGGTCATGCGCCCTGCCTTACCCGAACAGGATGCGCGAAAGGCGCCGGCGCGTGGCGACAACCCAGTCATCCTCAAGACCTGTCGCCTCGAAGATCTTGAGCAGGCGTGCCTTGGCCGCACCTTCGTTCCATTCGCGGTCTGCCGCAATCATCGCGAGGAGTGTGTCTGCCGCCTCGTCGCGCACGCCAGCGGCAAAGGCAGCTTCGGCAAAGGCAAGCTGTGCGGCCATGTCTGCGGGATTCGCCGCCGCCGCCGCGCGCAGGGCTGCCAGCTCGCTGTCATCAACCCGTGTCGCAGCAAGTTCGATCGCGGCGCGGGCAGGGGCCATGGCAGGATCGGCGGCAAGGCGCGGATCGGCCTCGATGCTCGCCATCACTTGCTGCGCCTGATCGACTTCGCCCATCTGCACCAGCGCACGCACAAGCCCGGCATGAGCTGCTGCACTGTCGGCTGCGAATTCTGTGATCTGAGCGAAAATCCCCGCTGCCCGTTGCGGATCGCCGCCCGCAAGGGCTTCTTCGCCCATGGCAAGGTATTGCGCCAGTTCCTGCGGAGATGGGCTCTGCGGATCGCCGCCCGCGCCTTCGCCGGGCTGCACCGGCAATTGGCTGAGCAATTGATCAAGCACCTGCCGCAATTGCGATTCGCTGCGCGCCGATGTGAGATCGGCCACCGGCTGACCTTTAAACATCGCATAGACTGTCGGGATCGAGCGCACCTGGAACTGGGCGGCGATGAATTGTTCCTCATCGACATTGACCTTGGCGAGCACCACGCCCTTTTCGGCATATTCACTTGCGATCTTTTCCAGCACCGGCGTGAGTGCTTTGCACGGCCCGCACCATTCGGCCCAGAAATCGAGGATCACAAGATGCGTCTGCGAAGGCTCGACCACGTCCTTGCGGAACCGCTCGACTGCCTTTTGTTCATCAATGCTCAGACCCATGCTGGCCAAGGGAATACTCCTGAAGTTGTTGCGCCTGCTGGCTTGGGCCCAATGTGGGCGTTTTCGCGCCAATGTGAAGCTTTGATTTGTGCTGGTGACGGCGGGCCGGGCTGCGAATGCTGCGGAGCGCAATTTTGCTCTTGCAGGGTGCGCGCGTCGCTGCTAACCGCGCCGCCTCCCCGACAGCCATTCG